>NZ_JBJGYY010000006.1:0-149780 GCF_054050235.1 Geodermatophilus sp. SYSU D00696
GGTAGAACGGCCGCCGGCCGTAGATGTCGGAGAGCTTGCCGTACAGCGGCGTGGCGATCGTCGAGGTGATGAGGAACGCCGTCGTCGCCCACGCCTGCAGGTCGTAGCCCTGCAGGTCGTCGGCGATGGTCCGGATGGCGGTCGACACCACCGTCTGGTCGAGGGCGGCGAGGAACATCGCCACCATCAGGCCGGCCACGATCGTGAGGATCTGCCGGTGGGTGAAGGCACCGGAGGAGTCCGGCGCGGCGGCCGCGGCGCGGCTGCCGCTGCGCCCGCCGGCGGGGCGGGCGGTGGTCTGGCTCATGGGTTCTCTCTCGGGACGGGAGGCGCGGAGGGGGAGCGGGGATCGGACGGCAGCGCTGCCGTGAGGTCGTCGAGCAGGCGCCCGAACAGCCCGGTGAGGGCGGTGAGGTCGGCATCGGACCAACCGGTGAGGACGGCGCCGAGGTGGGCGGCGCGCTCCTCGGCGAGCCGCTCGACGGCGGCCCGGCCGGCATCGGTGACAACCAGCCGGGAGGCGCGGCCGTCGGTCTCGTCGGCCACCCGCTGGACCAGTCCGTGCTCGACGAGCGCGGCGACGTGCCGGCTGACCGTCGAGGGGTCGGCGTGCACGACCTCGGCCAGGGTGCTCTGGCGGAGGGGGCCCAGGCGGGTCAGGGGGAACAGCAGCACGAGCGCGGCGCGCTCCCGCCCCTCGGCGGTGGCCGGGAGGCTCTTGAACGCGTGCACCAGCCGCACGAAGCGCGGCATCTGCTCCGACAGCCGGCGGACCTCGGCCGCCCGCGTGGCCGACACGGCAGTGCGCCCGGTCGCGGAGGGTGCGGACGAGGACACGGGGACTCCAGACAGGGAGGAGGGGATGTACGTGCAACCTACAAGACGTTGCACGTTACAAGCAACTAGTTGCGTGGTACATGCGACGTGATCTGGGCGACGAGCTGCACCCGCGAGTGCCGGTACCCCGCGCGAGGGCGACGGAACAGCCGCCCGCCGGCCGGCGTTGTCCTCCCCGGCCCCGGACGCCGGACGGCGCGGGCCTCCCCGATGCGATCCTGGGAGCGGAGCAGTCCGCTCCCCGCCCCCTGGAAGAAGGCCGAGCACCGCCGTGACCGCGACCCTCCCGGACCTCCGGTCCCGGCTGGCCGCGCTGACCCTCGAGGACGAGCACCGCATCGGCCGCCGTCTGGAGGGCACGCGCCGCATCCGCGACGAGGCGGCACGGGCGCGGGCGCTGGAGAGCATCGCCGCCGACGTCGCCGCCGCGGAGGAGCGCATCGCCCGCCGGCGGGCCGCCGTCCCGGCGGTCACCTATCCCGAGGGCCTGCCGGTCAGCGCCCGTCGCGACGACATCGCCGCCGCGCTGCGCGAGCACCAGGTGGTCGTCGTCGCCGGCGAGACCGGCTCGGGCAAGACCACCCAGCTGCCCAAGATCGCCCTGGAGCTCGGCCGCGGGGTGCGCGGCCGGATCGGGCACACCCAGCCCCGGCGGATCGCCGCGCGCACGGTGGCCGAGCGCATCGCCGAGGAGCTCGACACCCCGCTGGGCGGCGCGGTCGGCTGGAAGGTGCGCTTCACCGACCAGGTCGGCGACGGCACCCTGGTCAAGCTCATGACCGACGGCGTCCTGCTGGCCGAGATCGCGCGCGACCGGATGCTGCGCCAGTACGACACGATCGTCGTCGACGAGGCGCACGAGCGGAGCCTCACCATCGACTTCCTGCTGGGCTACCTGGCCCAGCTGCTGCCCCGGCGTCCCGACCTCAAGGTCGTCATCACCTCGGCCACCATCGACGTCGACCGGATCGCCAGGCACTTCGCGGTCGACGGCGCTGAGGTGCCCGTCGTCGAGGTCAGCGGCCGCACCTACCCGGTCGAGATCCGCTACCGGCCGGTGGTGGACCCCGACGACCCGGACGCCGACCCCGACCGCGACCAGGTCACCGCCATCGGCGATGCCGTCGAGGAGCTGGCGGCCGAGGGCCCCGGGGACGTGCTCGTCTTCCTCGCGGGTGAGCGCGAGATCCGCGACGCCGCGGACGGCCTCACCGAGCGCTTCCCGGGGGTCGAGGTGCTGCCGCTCTACTCGCGGCTGTCGGCCGCCGACCAGCACCGGGTCTTCCAGCCGCACACCGGGCGGCGGATCGTGCTGGCCACCAACGTCGCCGAGACGTCGCTGACCGTGCCCGGCATCCGCTACGTCGTCGACCCCGGGACCGCCCGCATCTCGCGGTACAGCGCGCGGACCAAGGTGCAGCGGCTGCCCATCGAGCCGATCAGCCAGGCCTCGGCGCGGCAGCGCTCGGGCCGCTGCGGCCGCGTGGCCGAGGGCGTCGCCATCCGGCTCTACACCGAGGAGGACTTCGAGAGCCGGCCGGAGTACACCGACCCGGAGATCCTGCGCACCAGCCTGGCCTCGGTCCTGCTGCAGATGGCCGCCCTCGACCTCGGCGCGGTCGAGGACTTCCCGTTCGTCGACCCGCCCGACCGCCGCGCCGTCGCCGACGGCCGGGCCCTGCTCGAGGAGCTCGGCGCGCTCGACGAGCGGGGCCGGCTCACCCCCACCGGCCGGGCGCTGGCACAGCTGCCGCTGGACCCCCGGCTGGGCCGCATGGTGGTCGAGGCCGACCGCCGCGGCGTGCTGGAGGAGGTCCTGGTCATCGCCGCGGGCCTGACCATCCAGGACCCCCGCGAGCGCCCGGCCGAGCACCAGCAGGCCGCCGACCAGGCGCACGCCCGCTTCGCCGACGAGCACTCCGACTTCCTCACCCTGCTCAACCTGTGGCGCCACCTGACCGAGCAGCAGGACGCGCTGTCGGGCAGCCAGTTCCGCCGCACGGTCAAGCGCGAGTTCCTGCACTACCTGCGCATCCGCGAGTGGCAGGACCTGCACGGCCAGCTGCGCAGCACCGCCCGGCGGCTCGGCATGACCGTCGGTGACCTCGCCGCCGAGCCCGACGAGCGCGGCGTGCACACCGCCCTGCTGGCCGGACTGCTGTCGCAGGTGGGCCTGCAGCTCGAGGACACCCGGAGGAAGGACGGCGACCGGCGGCGCGGTGGTCGCGAGTACCTGGGCGCCCGCGGGGCCCGGTTCGTCATCGCCCCCGGCACGCCGCTGGCCAGGAAGCCCCCGCGCTGGGTCGTCGCCGCCGAGCTCGTGGAGACCAGCCGGCTGTTCGCCCGCACCGTCGCCCGCGTCGACCCCGACGACGTCGAGCGGCTGGCGGCCCACCTGGTGAAGCGGGAGCACTCCGAGCCCCGGTGGGACGCGAAGCGGGGCTCGGTCGTGGCCAGTGAGCGGGTCACCCTCTACGGCATCCCGCTCGTCGTGGGCCGCCGCGTGCAGTACGGCTCGATCGACCCGGTCGTGTCCCGGGAGCTGTTCATCCGGCACGCGCTCGTGCAGGGCGAGTGGACGACGCACCACCGCTTCTGGACCGACAACCAGCGCGCGATCGAGCGGGTCGCCGAGCTCGAGGAGCGGGCCCGCCGCCGCGACATCCGGGTCGACGACGAGACGCTGTTCGAGCTCTACGACGCCCGGATCCCGGCCGACGTCGTCTCCACCCGGCACTTCGACCGCTGGTGGAAGCAGGCGCGCCGGGAGACGCCGGGCCTGCTCACCTTCACGCCGGAGGTGCTCACCAACGCGGTCGCGGCCGGGCAGGTCCGCGTCGAGGACTTCCCCGACGAGGTGCCGCTGACGCAGGGGCTGACCCTCCCGCTGTCCTACGCCTTCGCCCCCGGCGCGCCGGAGGACGGGGTGACCGTCGACGTGCCGCTCGCGGTGCTCGACACCGTGGCCGAGCGGACGTCGGGGGAGTCGCTGGCCTTCACCGTCCCCGGCCTGCGCGAGGAGCTGGTGACGGCGCTGCTGCGGACGCTGCCCAAGCAGCTGCGCCGCGCCCTGGTGCCGATCCCCGACCGGGTCCGCGAGGTGCTGCCGCGCATCGCCCCGGCCGAGCCGCTGCTGCCGGCGCTGGAGCGCGAGCTACGGCGGACGGCGGGCGTCGTCGTCCCGCCGGACGCCTGGCAGCCCGCACAGGTGCCCGACCACCTGCGGGCGACGTTCCGCGTCCTCGACGACCGGCAGCGGCCCCTGGCCACCGGCAAGGACCTGCAGGCCCTCCGCCGCGAGGTCGCCCCCGCCAGCCGGGCCAGCCTGGCCCGGGCGGCCTCGGACCTCGAGCGCACCGGGCTGACGGCGTGGACGATCGGGGAGCTGCCGCGCACCGTCGAGGTGGTCCGCGGCGGGCACGCGGTCACCGCCTACCCGGCGCTGGTCGACGAGGGCGCCACGGTCGGCGTCCGGGTCGTGTCCACCGAGGCCGAGGCCACCCGCCTGACCTGGCGCGGCGCGCGACGGCTGCTGGTGCTGGTGGCCGGCTCGCCCGCGCGGCAGGTGGTCAAGGGCCTGTCGCCCCGGACGCGGCTGGCCCTGCAGTTCAACCCCGACGGCGAGATCCCGGCCCTGGTCGACGACTGCGTCGACGCCGCCGCCGACGAGCTGGTCGCCGCCGCCGGCGGGCCGCCGCGCGACGAGGCCGCCTTCACCGCGCTGGTGACCACGGCCCGGCAGCAGCTGCTGCCGCTGACCCAGGACGCCGTCCGGCGGGTGGAGGCGGTGCTCACCCAGGCCCGCGAGGTCGCCGTCGCGATCGGCGCGGCCCCGGGACGGCGGGTGCCCGAGGCAGCTGTCGCCGACCTGCGCCGTCAGATGGCCGGGCTGCTGCACCGCGGCTTCGTGGCCGACGCCGGCCGCCGGCGCCTGCCCGACCTCGTGCGCTACCTGCGGGCGATGGCCCACCGGCTGGAGAAGCTGCCGGCCAACGCGGCGCGCGACGCGCTGTGGACGGAGCAGGTCGCGGCGGTCACCGCCGAGTACGAGCAGCTGCGCCGGGAGGTGTCCCCGACGGGGGCGCCGGACGACCCGGTCGCGCGGATCCGCTGGATGGTCGAGGAGCTGCGGGTCGGGCTGTTCGCCCAGCAGATCGGCACGCCGCGCCCGGTGTCGGAGCAGCGCCTCTACAAGGCCATCGACGCGCTCACGGCCTGAGGGAGGCCTCGGGGTCAGTCCTGCGCGCGGTCGCCGTCGCGCAGCAGGGCGGAGACGCGCTGCCGCGTCACGCCGTACAGGGCGGCGATCCGGTTGATGCTCACCCGCTCGGCCTGCAGCGCGCGGGCCTGCGCCCGGCGCCAGGCCGACCCGGCGCCGGCCAGCCCGGAGAGCACCGTGCTGATGCGCTCCACGACCAGCGGGCGGGACTCGGCGGTGACGATGTCCAGCCACGCCCGGCCGGCCCGGCGCTCGGCGAGCAACAGCTCCGCGCGCGCCCGCGCGTCCTGCAGCTCGGCGGCGCAGCGGTCGATCTCGCGCACCAGGTCCTCGAGTGCCAGCAGGGCGTCGTCGTCCCGTGGCGTGCTGTCGACCACGGCATCGTCCGGCGCGGCCGGCGTCGTCTGCGGTCCTGCCGTCACGGGGGTCCTCCTCCGTCCTCGCCGACGCTCTGTCGCGCCGCTCGGTTGCACACTACCGTGTTGAACGGGTGTTGCGTGCAACGGCTGTGACATGCAACTGCCATTCCGTGCAACGGGCGTTGCGTACCGGTCGCCGACCTGTCAGGCTGGCCGCCAGTTCGATGGTGCACAACCGATGAGGCGCCCCGGTGCCGGAACCAGGGAGGCCTCGATGTCCACGCTCACCGCCCGGGTCGACCTACCGCCCTCGGCGCGCAGCGTCCCGGTGGCCCGTCACCTGGCCCGGGAGGTCCTCCTGGCCTGGCGCGCGCCGCAGGACACCGGGGACGTCGAACTCCTCGTCACCGAGGTGGTCGCCAACGTCGTCGACCACGTCGGCGGGGAGAGCGTGCTGTCCCTGGAGCTGGAGTACTCCAACGGCTGGCTGCGCGTCGCCGTGGCCGACGGCAGCTCGGTGCGCCCGGTGGTCGGAGAGCTGCGCGGTGACCAGCCCCGGGGGCGGGGGATGCAGATCGTCGACGCGATCGCCGACGACTGGGGCGTGGAGGACGTGGACGGCGGCAAGCGGGTGTGGTTCTCGGTGCGGTCGCACGGCGGCTGAGGCCGGGCGCGCGCGTTTGTCGCCGGTCCCTCCCGGGGAGGGCTGGGGGCGACCGAAGCCGCCAGACGGAGGAGACGCGATGAGCGAGCCCAGCCACACCGAGGCCGCCGGCGAGGGCCTGTCCGACGAGGAGATGGTGCAGACCGTCGCCGACCAGACCGACAGCGCCTCGGGGCACGCCTACAAGGCCGGCAAGGACTGGGACGGCGACCCCAGCCAGGCGCCGGCGCCCCCGGACCCCGAGTCCTGACGAGCCGACCGGCCGTCCCGCCGCCCGGCTCGTGCCGGGCGGCGGACGACCTCCTGCCACGGGGCGCCGTGACGACGCCCCGGATCGGAGAGCCATGACCAGCGCGTCCGACCGTGCGGAGCCCGGCGGGAGCCGGCACGTGCTGGTCACCGGGGGGAGCGGCAAGCTCGGCCGCGCCGTCGTCGACCTGCTCGTGCGGCGCGGCCGCCGGGTGTCGGTCGTGGACCTCGTGCACCCCGGCCGGGCCGACGTCGCCTGGACACAGGCCGACCTCACCGACTACGGCCAGGCCGTCGGGGCGCTGACCGGCGTCGACGACCGGTGGCCGGCCCCGGACGCCGTCGTCCACCTGGCCGCGCTGCCGGCCCCGGGCCTGCGGCCCGACGCGACGCTGTTCGCCGCGAACGTGACGACGACGTACAACGTCTTCGCCGCCGCCCGGGTGGCCGGGATCGACACGGTGGTGTGGGCCTCCAGCGAGACGGTGCTGGGGCTGCCCTTCGACACCCCGCCGCCCTACCTGCCGCTCGACGAGGACTGCGGGCCGACGCCGAACTCGTCCTACTCGCTGTCGAAGACGCTGGAGGAGGAGATGGCGCGGCAGTTCGCCCGGTGGCGGCCGGAGCTGTCGATCACCGGACTGCGCTTCTCCAACGTGATGGAGCCGGCCGACTACGCGGCCTTCCCCTCCTTCGACGCCGACGCGGCGCTGCGGCGGTGGAACGCGTGGTCCTACATCGACGCGCGCGACGGTGCCGCCGCGGTCCTGGCCGCGCTCGACCACCGCGGCCCCGGAGCGGAGGTCTTCGTCATCGCCAACGCCGACACGGTGATGAGCCGGCCCAGCGCGGAGCTGGCTGCCGAGCAGTTCCCCGGCGTCCCGGTGCGCGGACCGCTGGGGCGGCACCAGGCGCTGATGAGCAGCGAGCGGGCCCGCCGGGCCCTCGGGTGGACGCCCGAGCACAGCTGGCGCGACGAGGTGGACGGCTCCCCAGCCGGCACGTGAGGTGCCGGAGCGGCCCCGTGCAGGGGCCCGGGGTCCTACTGGTGGGGGACGAGCATCCCCGCGCCGACCGTGGCGTTGGTGGCCTCGTCGACGAGGATGAACCGGCCGGTGGCCCGGTTGTGCGTGTAGTCGTCGACGAACAGCGGCTGGGTCGTCCGCAGCCGCACCCGGCCGATGTCGTTGAGGCCGAGCTCGCCGGCCTCCTCCTCGTGGTCGAGGGTGTTGACGTCGAGCCGGTGGACGATCTCCTTGACCATCGCCCGCACGCTGCGGGTGGTGTGCTTGACGGCCAGCCGCTGCCGCGGCCGCAGCGGCTCGTCGGCCATCCAGCAGACCAGCGCGTCGAGGTCCTGGGTCACCTCGGGCCCGCCCCCCGGTCCACACAGCAGGTCGCCGCGGGAGACGTCGAGGTCGTCGGCGAGCCGCACGGTGACCGCCATGGGCGGGTGTGCGGCGTCCACCGGGCCGCGGGGGCCGTCGATGGCGGCGATCGTCGTCGTCCGGCCGCCGGGCAGCACCTGCACCTCGTCGCCGGGGCGCAGCACCCCGCTGGCCACGGTGCCGGCGTAGCCGCGGTAGTCGTGGAAGGCGTCCGACTGCGGCCGGATCACGTACTGGACGGGGAAGCGGACGTCGGTGAGGTTGCGGTCACCGGCCACCTCCACCGACTCCAGGTGCTCGAGGAGTGCCGGCCCGTCGTACCAGGGCGCGGCGTCGGACCGGGTGACGACGTTGTCCCCACGCAGCGCCGAGACGGGGACGACGGTCAGGTCGGGGATGTCGAGCTTGGCCGCGAACGCGCGGAACTCGTCACGGATGGCCTCGAAGGTCTCCTGCGACCAGCCGGCCAGGTCCATCTTGTTGACGGCGACGACCAGGTGCGGCACCCGCAGCAGCGCGGCGAGGTAGGCGTGCCGCCGGCTCTGCTCCTGGATGCCCTTGCGGACGTCGACCAGCACGATCGCGAGGTCCGCCGTCGAGGCGCCGGTGACCGTGTTGCGGGTGTACTGCACGTGCCCCGGGGTGTCGGCCAGGATGAACGTGCGCCGCGGGGTGCTGAAGTAGCGGTAGGCGACGTCGATGGTGATGCCCTGCTCGCGCTCGGCCCGCAGGCCGTCGGTGAGCAGCGCGAGGTCCACGTAGTCGCCGCGGCTGGCCCGCTCGATCGCCGCGTACTGGTCCTCGAACACCGCCTTGCTGTCGAACAGCAGCCGGCCGATCAGCGTGCTCTTGCCGTCGTCGACCGAGCCGGCGGTGGCGATGCGGAGGATGTCCCGGCGCGCCGTCGCGATCTCGGCCGCCTGCTCGGCAGCGGCGGAGTGGACGTCGACGGCGGACTGCTCGGACACGACCCCCATCATCCCCGCCGCGAGCGGACGGCAGCGTCCGGGGCCGTCCTCGGGGACGCTGGTGTGAGCCGGGCCACCGGGCCCGCAGGGAGGAGCGGCGGTGGGCGGGCTCGTGTTCCTCGTTCCGGTGCTGCTGGTCGTCGTGGCCGGGTACTCGGTCGGTTACGTGGTCGCCGAGGCGCTCGGCGTCGGGTCACCGCAGGCGGTGGGCTGGCCGGCCGGGTTCGTGCTGCTGGCCGTCACCGTCGTCGTCCTGCTGCGCCACCGCCGCCGGCGTCGCTCGCGCGCTCGCGGCGGCCCGCCGCACGCTGGGTGAGCGTGGTGAGCGGATGGGGTCCTCCTAGAAGTAGCCCTCCTTCTTCCGGTCCTCCATCGCGGCGTCGCTGACCTTGTCGTCGCCGCGGGTGGCGCCGCGCTCGGTCATGCGGGTCACCGCGATCTCCGCGATGACCTCCTCGACCGTCGTCGCCTCCGAGCGCACGGCCGCGGTGAGGTTGGCGTCGCCCACGGTCCGGTAGCGCACCGTGGCGCGGGACACCCGCTCGCCCTCGCGGGGCCGGACGAACTCGTTGACGGCGTAGAGCATCCCCTGCCGCTCGACGACCTCCCGCTCCCGGGCGAGGTACAGCGACGGGATCTCGATGTGCTCCTGGGCGATGTACTGCCAGATGTCGAGCTCGGTCCAGTTCGACAGCGGGAAGACGCGGATCGACTCGCCGAGGTGGATCCGCCCGTTGTAGAGGTCCCACAGCTCCGGCCGCTGGTTCTTCGGGTCCCACTGGCCGAACTCGTCGCGGAAGGAGAACACCCGCTCCTTGGCGCGGGCCTTGTCCTCGTCGCGGCGGGCGCCGCCGAACAGCGCGGTGAAGCCGTGCTCCTCGACCGCCTCGAGCAGCACCGGCGTCTGGATCCGGTTGCGCGAGCCGTTGGGCTCCTCGCGGACCAGACCACGCGCCATCGCGTCGGGCACGGAGGCGACGACGAGCTCCACGCCGAGCTCGGCCACCCGCTTGTCCCGGAACTCCAGGACGTCGGGGAAGTTCAGCCCGGTGTCGACGTGCATCACCGGGAACGGGATCCGCGCCGGCGCGAACGCCTTGCGGGCCAGCTCGAGCATGACGATCGAGTCCTTGCCGCCGGAGAACAGCAGCACCGGGCGCTCGAGCTCGGCGGCCACCTCGCGGATGACGTGGATGGACTCGGCCTCGAGCGTCTCCAGCTGGGTGAGCCGGTGGTCGGTCGTCATCGTCACCCCGCCAGTGTCCGCCACGCGGGTCAGCCGACCGCGGCCAGGAGGTCGGCAGCCAGCTCCGGGCGGCAGACCAGCAGGTCGGGCAGCGACGGGTCGGGCTCGTTGTAGCGCAGCGGCGACCCGTCGAGCCGGACGGCGGTCAGCCCCGCGGCCAGGGCGACGGCGACCGGGGCGGCGGAGTCCCACTGGTACATGCCCCCGGCGTGCACGTAGGCGTCGACCTCGCCGCGCACCACCGCCGTCGTCTTCCACCCGGCCGAGCCCAGGGGCACCAGCTCGCCGCCGACCGCCGCGGCGGCGGCCCCGGCCTGCGCCGGCGGGCGGGTCCGGCTGACCGCGATCCGCGGCGGCCGCGCGGGCACGGCCGGGAGGTCGGGCGCGGGGTCGGTGACCAGCACCTCGCCGACGGCGGGCAGCGCCACCGCGGCGGCGGTCAGGCGCCCGGACGCCCACAGCGCCACGTGCACCGCGAAGTCGGACCGGTCCGTCTCGCCGTACTCGCGGGTCCCGTCGAGCGGGTCGACGATCCACACCCGTCCCGCCTCCAGCCGGCTGCGGTCGTCGGCGGCCTCCTCGCTGAAGACGACGTCGTCAGGCCGGTGCGCGGCCAGCACCGAGGTGATCGCCGCCTGCGCCGCCGCGTCCCCGGCGTCGCCGAGCTCGCGGCCGGTCAGCCTCCCCGCGCGCAGCTCCACCAGCACGGCGGCCGCCGCCCGGGCCGCGGCGGCGGCGACCTCGACGTCCCTCACCGGTCCCCGTCGGGGGCCGGGGCGGTCGCGTCGGTGGGCCGCTGCGGCGGGGCATGGCGGCCGGAGGCGTCGGTGACCTGCGCGAAGTAGGCCGTCCGCAGCTCCTCCCGTGGCAGCACGAACACCGCCCGCGCCTCGACCAGCGGCCGGCCCGGGTCGTCGGCCGGGGCGATCGAGCCGGTGACGACGGACTTGCGACCGCCGACCTCGGTGACCCGGGCCCGGCAGACGACGGGGGTGTGCAGCGGTACCGGACGACGGTAGTCGAGCTCGAGCCGGGCGGTCATGCCCCACAGGCCCGCGCGGATGGTGGCCGCGCCGAGCACCTGGTCCATGACCAGCCCGCTGACCCCGCCGTGCAGGTAGCCCGGCGGGCCCTCGTAGGCCAGGCCGAAGGAGACCTCGCCGACGACGCCGCCGGGCTCCTCGCGCAGCGCCAGCGGCGGGGCCAGCGCGCTGCCGACACCGGTGACCGGGTTGTAGACCCGCCGGAAGCGCACCGGGTCGTCGAGGGCCGGCAGCTGCGTGGGCGGGCGGGTCGAGGCCCCCAGCCGTCCGGCGGCGGCGCGCACCGCGGCGGCGACCTCGTGCAGCTCGCCGGCCGGGACGGTGGTGCGCACGGAGGCCTCCACGAGCCCGCGCAGCGCGTCCCCCAGGTCGGTGACGGCCGCCATCAGGTCGGGGTCGTACGGGGCGCCCTCGGCGTCAGTGGTCACCCGCGGACGGTACGTCCGCGGGTGCCGGCGCCTGCCTGGGGACCCCGCCCCGGCCGAGGTCGGGGCCCGAGCGGGGCAGCCGGACGGTGAAGACCGAGCCGCGTCCGGGGTCGGTGTCCAGGGACACGTCCCCGCCGTGCGCGGCCACCAGTGCCGCCACGATCGACAGGCCCAGGCCGGTGCCGCCCGCGGCGCGGCTGCGCGAGGCGTCGGCCCGGTAGAAGCGCTCGAACACCCGCGCGGCCACCTCCGGCGCCATGCCCGGGCCCTCGTCGGCCACGCGCAGGACCACCCGGTCGCCGCCGCCGCTGGTGTCCTCGCTGATCGAGACGGTGACCGGCGCCGTCTCCGGCGTGTGCGCCAGCGCGTTGATGACCAGGTTGCCCACGACCTGGCGCAGCCGGGCCTCGTCGCCGAGCACCACCGGCACCTCGGTCATCGCCTCGTCGACGTGCAGCGCGAGCGGCCGGTCGGGCTGCAGCACCCGCCCGTCGTGGACCGCGTCGCCGGCGAGCTCGGCCAGGTCGACCGGGGTGAGCGCCAGCGGCCGCTGCTGGTCCAGCCGGGCCAGCTGCAGCAGGTCCTCGACGAGCACGCCCATGCGCGCGCCCTCGCTCTCGATCCGCTGCATCAGCCGCTCGACCTCCGCGGGGCTGCCGACGGCGCCCTGCCGGTACAGCTCGGCGAACCCGCGGATCGACGTCAGCGGGGTGCGCAGCTCGTGACTGGCGTCGGCGACGAACCGGCGCATCCGCTCCTCGGACGCCCGCGCCTGCTCCTCGGAGGCCTGCTGGGCGCGGAACGAGCTCTCGATGCGGGCGAGCATGCCGTTGAGGGCCTGCGAGAGCCGGCCCACCTCGGTGTGGCCGTCCCCGGCGGGCACCCGCTGGGAGAGGTCGCCGGCGGCGATGGCCTGCGCGGTCCGCTCGACGGCGGCCAGCGGCCGCAGGCTGTGACGCACCAGCCCGTACCCGGCCAGGCCGAGGGCGACGAGCACCACCAGGCCGACGACGACCTCGAGGGCCACCAGCCGGCCGATCACCCGGTCGTCGCGGTCGAGGTCCCCGCCGACGACGACGACCAGCCCGCTGGGCAGCGTCGCGGCGGTCACCCGCCAGAGGGTGTCGCCGTCGACGGAGCGCACCGTGTACGCGGTCGGGCCGCCGGGGCCGCCGCCGGGCCGCCCGTCGCGGTCGGTCCCGGCGGCGATGGCGACCACCTGGGCGGCGTTCAGGTCGGGCAGGGCGTCGTCCGAGGGCGGGCCGGAGATGACGATCGGCGCGGCCTCACCCGGCACCGCGCAGGCCAGGTAGCCGAAGGTGATGACGCGCTGCCGGCCGCCGAGCAGGCAGGAGGCGACGACGTCCTGGGACTCGCGTGCCGTGCGCAGCTGGTTCGCCAGCTGCTCGTCCTGCTGCTCGACCAGGTAGCGCTTGAGCAGGGAGGTCGCCGTCAGGCCGGTGGCGATCAGGGCCACGGTGACCAGCGCCAGCAGCAGCGCCACGATCGTGATCCGCAGCGGGACCCGCGGCAGCCGGAGGCCGCCGCGGGTCGCCGGTGGGGCGCCGGGCGCGGTGTCCACCGCTCCCCGGTCGCTCCCGGGGGGCGCTCCGGTCACGAACCGCGCGGCAGCCGGAGCGTGTAGCCGACTCCGCGGATGGTGTGCAGCAGCCGCGGCTCGGTCGTGTCGATCTTGCGCCGCAGGTAGGAGATGTAGGACTCGACGACGTTGGCCTCGCCGTTGAAGTCGTAGTTCCACACGTGGTCGAGGATCTGCGCCTTCGACAGCACCCGCCCGGCGTTGGCCATGAGGTAGCGCAGCAGCTTGAACTCGGTCGGGGACAGGCTCACGACCTCGCCGGCCTTGACGACCTCGTGCGACTCCTCGTCGAGCTCGATGTCGGCGAAGGACAGCCGGGGGCTCTCGGCCGCCCGCTGCTGGCCGGTGCTGCGGCGCAGCACCGCCCGGATCCGGGCGAGCACCTCGTCGAGGCTGAAGGGCTTGGTGACGTAGTCGTCGCCGCCCAGGGTCAGGCCGGAGACCTTGTCCTCGGCCGCGTCTCGGGCGGTGAGGAACAGCACCGGGGTGTGCCGGCCGGTCTCGCGCAGCCGTCGGACGACCCCGAAGCCGTCGAGCCCCGGCATCATGACGTCGAGGACGAGCAGGTCGGGGCGGAAGGACGCCGCCAGCGCCAGCGCCTGCTGGCCGTCGGAGGCCGTCGCCACCTCGAAGCCGGCGTAGCGCAGGCTCGCCGACAGCAGCTCGCGGATGTTGGGCTCGTCGTCGACCACCAGGAGGCGGGCCTCGGGAGCCGACCCCCGGGCCGTTCGGGTCCCCGTCACGACATCTCCCGTCGGACGCCTGGTCACCGTCGTCATGCTCTCCACGGTGTGCGGCGCTGCTGCGGCCGCCCTGGAGGCTACCTGTGAGGATGCTGGGCGCGGTGCCTCCGGCGTCCCCGCGGTCGCTCAGCCCGCGGGGGCCATCGCGCGGCCGCGTCGCCAGTAGCCGATCGCGTGGTGCTGCGCGCGGGACAGCCCCCAGCGGCCGCGCAGGTCGGCGCGCACCGCCCGCACGGAGGCGGACTCGGCGGCGACCCAGGCGAACAGGTCGTCCCCGGCCGGGCGCTCCAGCGCGGCGACGGCATCGGCCAGCAGCGTGCTCTCCCCGGGCGGGGTGCTCCCCCGGTGCAGCCAGCGCACCTCGATACCCGGCGGCGCGGCGAGCGGTTGCTCCTCCTCCGGGCCGGCCACCTCGAGCAGCGCCGTGCCGACGGTGTCCGGGGCGGCCGCGGCGAGGATGCGGCTGATCGCCGGCAGTGCCGTCTCGTCGCCGGCGAGCAGCAGGGTGCCGGCCGGCCGGTCACCGAGCGGGCCGCCGCCGGCCACGCCCAGCAGCGCTCCCGGGGCCGCGGCGCCGGCCCAGGAGGCGGCGGGGCCGTCGCCGTGCAGGACGAAATCGATCTCCACCTCGCCGCGCTCCGGGTCCTGCCGCCGCGCGGTGTAGCTGCGCAGGCTCACCCCGTGCGCGCCGACGGGCCACACGACCCGGCCGTCGCGGGCGACGGCCGGCCAGCGCGGGGCGGGATCGCCCACCCGGGGGACCAGCAGGTTGACCGTCGGCCCGGCGGCCGCGACGGCGTCCGGGGTGCCGGTGAGGACGACCCGCCGCACCGAGGGAGTGGGGTCGGCGACGGAGACGACGGTGAGGACGTCGACGGTGCGGGGATCGCCGGGCTCGGTCACGCCGGCGAGCGTAGGGACCGGGTGCCGGTGCGGGCCGACCCGGCCGACCCCGGGGGAATGGGGTCGACCGGGCCGGCGATCGAGGACGAAGCCGGATCACTGTGCGTCACCGCTGCTCGACGCTCAGCAGCAGGTTCGCCCGGCGGGGCCCCGTCACCGGCAACGCTACGTGATCGCCGCCGTCCTGGCACTGCCTGATCGGGTGGCGCAGCTGCGCGGCGGGGTGATCTCGGTCGCCGCGCGGGCCGGCCTCCGGCGTGCCGCCGCCCATGTGTGCCCTCCGGACGGGAGGGGCACCGGGGAGGGACCAGTCGACGCCGACGGAGGGCGAGCGCGTGTCCGACGACTTCGAGAAGGGTGACCACGTCACCTGGAACAGCCACGGCAGCAAGGCCGAGGGCACGGTGACGAAGAAGATCACCGAGGAGACCGAGGCCGGCGGCCGGAAGGTGAAGGCGAGCTCCGACGACCCGCAGTACGAGGTCGAGAGCGACAAGAGCGGCAAGACGGCGGTGCACAAGCCGTCCGCGTTGGAGGAGAAGTGAGCCGCAGCAGAAGAGGAGAGACACCGTGAGCGAGACCGACGACCGCTTCGCCGGGGCGTCATCGCGCAGCAACAAGCACAACCCGCGGCTCGACGAGGAGCTCGAGCACGAGATCCAGGGGATGCTCAAGGCCAACCACGCCACGCGTTCCGAGGAGTTCCGCGAGGTCGAGCCGGTGGCCGAGGGCGAGCCGGACATCGACGCCGACCCGGAGGGCACGCTGGTCGGCGGCGTCCCGGTCGGGATGACGGAGGACGCCGTCGTCGCCCGCGCCGAGCTCGCGCGGTGGCTGGTCCGGGCCGACTTCCCGGCCGACGGTCCCGGCCTGGTCGAGGCCGCGCTCGACCACCGCGCGCCCGACGCGGTGGTCGCCGAGCTCGAGCGCCTGCCCGAGGGGCAGACCTTCGAGCGGATCGGCGACGTCGCCCGCGCGCTCGGCTACCCGACCGAGACCTGACCGGCGGGTCCCCCGAGGAGGCTCAGGAGCTCAGCCGCTCCTGGGCCTCCTCGTCGTCGTTCTCCGCGATCTCCTCGGCGCCGCGGCGACGGAACAGCTTGGAGCCGGGGAAGCCCTTCACGACCTGGCGCAGGTCCTGCATGGTGTCGACCAGGTCGTGCACGTCGGTCCCGACGCCCTGCAGCGAGGTCAGGACGGGGATCACCGTCTGGTCCAGGGAGTCGACCAGGGTGGGCAGCCGGTCGAGGAGCGTGACCAGCGCCTCCACCTCGTGCGGCTCGAGGGTCTCGGCGAGCCGGCGCACGCTCGGCGTGAGCCGGGCCAGCGGCTCCTCGTAGCCGGCCAGCAGCGGGTCGATCCGCCCGACGAGGTCCTCGGCCCGCCCGACGGTGTCCCCCGCGCGGTCGGTGGCGGAGTGGGCCGCCTCGACCGCCTCGCCGGCGCGCTGCTGGATCCGCTCGACGGCGGTGATCGCCTCGTCGGCGCGCTGCTGCGTGCGCTGCACGGCGGTGATCGCCTCGTCGGACCGCTGGTGGGTGGACTCGACGGCGGCGATGGCCTGGTCGGCGCGCTGCTGGGTGGACTCGACGGCGGTGATGGCCTGGTCGGCCCGCTGCTGGGTGGTCCCCACGGCGGCGATGGCGTCGTCGGCGCGCTGCTGGGTGGACTCGACGGCGGTGATGGCCTGGTCGGCCCGCTGCTGGGTGCCCTGGACGGCGCTGATCGCGTCGTCGGCGCGCCGCTGGGTGGACTCGACGGCGACGATGGCCTGGTCGGCCCGCTGCTGGGTGGTACCCACAGCGTCGATGGCCTCGTCGGCCCGGCTGCGGGTCCCGTCGACGGCGGCGATCTCGTCGTCGGCCCGCCGGCGTGTGGACTCCACGGCCTCGATGGCGCGGTCGGCGGCCCCGATCGTGTCCCCGGCGTGCTCGACGAGGTCCTCCACCCGGCCGACGACCCGGTCGACGCGGTCGAGGAGGCCCTCCAGCCGGCCCACCGCGGCCGCCACCCGGGGCAGCAGGACCAACGCCTCGCCGATGCCCTCGCGCAGGCTCTCGACCGCGGAGAACACGTCGGAGGGGCCGGGTATCGAGGGCAGCCGCACGAGGGGGACGCTACGGCCGCGCCCGGCAGGTCGCCCGGCCGGCGAGTGGCCCACCACCCGCCCGGGTAGGTCCCGGCGCGATCGTCGGCACCGACCTCCCGCGCGTCGGCCGCCCTGGAGGACCGCGAGCCGTATCGTGGAGTGCTGCCGCGAGTGCGGGGTGCAACCGATCGGACGCCGCGGCGCGGACGACGTGACACGGACGACGACGATGGGATGTCGACACCGGTGGGCGACGAGCGGGGGTGGGGCGACCGGGCCGGTGGCCGGGTGCCCGACGCGTCCGGGCCGATCTCGGTCGAGCAGCTGATCGCGCGCTCCGGCAACGCCACGGGCCGCCGGGCCGCCCGGCGCACCGGCGAGGTGCCGATCCCGCTCGAGCCCGGTGAGTCCCTCCCGCCGCACCGCGGACCCCGTCCTCCGGTCCCCCCTGCCACCCGGCAGCCGGCGCCGGAGCGGGACCACCGGCCGGCCGGCGACGACACCCCGAGCCCCCGCCGCGGCCTGCCGCCGGTCCCCGCGGCCCCCGCCGGTGTCCAGCAGTCCCGGCCGGTGCCGCCCGCGGTCCGCGAGGGCGTGCGCCGCTCCCAGCCGGTGCCACCGCTGCACCCCGGGACGCCGGGAGCGGTCCACCGTTCCGGCCCGGTGCCGCCGCTGCCCGGGACCCCGGGGGTGGTCCACCGCTCGGGCCCGGTGCCGCCGCTGCCCGGGACGCCGGGTGTCGTCCACCGTTCCGGTCCCGTGCCGCCGCTGCCGGGGACCGCCGGGGCCGTCCACCGCTCCGCGCCGGTCCCGCCCATCCCGGGACTGGACGGCTCGCCGGTGTCCGGTGCCGGCAGCACCCGCCGCTCCCCGGCGCCGAGACCCCCGCGCAGCCCCTTCCGCCGGCGGCTGGTCCGGGTGGGCCTGGTCCTGGCCGTGGTGCTCGGCCTGGCCCTCACCTACCACCTGGGCCTGTACACCTACGTCGACCGGAGCGTCGCCCGCGTCGCCGCGCTCGCCCCCGAGGGGCCGGAGGTGATCGCCCCGCAGCTGCAGGAGGGGTCGACCACCTACCTCGTCGTCGGCACCGGCCTCCCCGGCACCGACGGGCCGGCCTCGGTCACCACGCTGCTCGTCCACGTGTCCGCCGAGGAGGACCGCGCCGTCCTGGTCAGCGTGCCGCCGACCGCGCTGGTCGACACCCCCGGCTGCCGCACCGACGACGGCGCCGTCCGCGAGCCGGTGTCCGAGGCGTTCGCGGCCTCGCTGCTCGACGGCGGACCGGCGTGCATGGTCCGCGCCGTCCAGCAGGTGTCGGGGCTGCGGGTCGACCACTACCTCGCCGTCGACCTCGCCCGGCTGCCCGGCCTGGTCGACGCGGTCGGCGGGGTGGACGTGTGCCTGCCCACCGGCGACCCCGCCGACGCCGCCTCCGCCGCCTCCCTCCCGGCCGGCACCTCGCGCCTCACCGGGGACCTGGCGACGCGCTACCTGACCCCCGGTGACGCCGCCGCCGACGCCACCGGCACCGCCGCCGCCGAGCGCACCCAGCGGCTGCTGTCGGCGATGCTGCGCACGGCGGTGACCGCCGGCACGCTGGCGAACACCGTCGAGCTGACCCGGGTCCTCACCGGCGCCGCCGACGCGCTCACCGTCGACGAGCAGACGACGCTCGGCGACCTGCGGACCCTGGCGACCGCGCTCGGCGACCTCGAGGGCGACGCCGTCCAGCGCGTCGCGCTGCCGGTCGCCCAGGTCGGCCACGTCCCCGCGGGCAGCGAGCGGTCCTACGTGCTGCTCGACGGCACCGGCGTCCGGTCGCTGTTCGACAGCGTCATCGAGGACAGCCGGGTCCCCGAGGAGCTCGCCGCGCCGGGGGTGGCCGTCGAGACCGCCGCGGCACCCGAGCCGACGCCCGAGCCCGCCCCCGCGGCCGGGCCGTCGCCGGCCCCGGCCCCGGCCCCGCAGGGTCCGACCGTCGCGCCGGCCGCGGTGACCGTCGACGTGCTCAACGGAACCGCCACCCGGGGGCTGGCCTCCACCGTGGCCGACCAGCTGCGCCAGCAGGGGTTCACCGTCGGCACGGTCGGCAACGAGACCGGCGGCGTCGACGGGACCGTCGTCCGCCACGGCCCCGGCGCCCTGGAGCAGGCGCGCACGGTGGCCGCCGCCGTCCCCGGCGCGGTGCTGCAGGAGAGTGCCGCCGCGGGCGACGCCGTGCAGCTCGTCGTGGGCCCGGGCTACGACGGGGTCGTCCCCGTCCAGCTGGCCGCCCCGGCGCCCGCTCCGACCCCCGCCGCCGAGGAGACCCCCGCCGACGCGACCGCCGCGGCGGCGGCCGCCCCCGCGTCCGGCACCGCCCCGGCCGACTGCGGCTGACGAAGGACCCCGCTGCCCCCCCACCGCTCCCTCGCTCGCGGCGGGCCCCTGCAGCGGGGCCGACAGACGACGAGGGCCGCCGCGGACGTCCGCGGCGGCCCGGTCAGGCGAGGGGGTCCTCCGGTCAGCCGAAGCGGCCGGAGATGTAGTCCTCGGTCGCCTTCTGGTCGGGGTTGCTGAAGATCTTCTCGGTCGGGTTGAACTCGATCAGCCGGCCGGGCTGGCCCACGCCGTTGAGGTTGAAGAACCCGGTGGACTCGCTCACCCGCGCGGCCTGCTGCATGTTGTGGGTGACGATGACGATCGTGTAGCGGTCCTTGAGCTCGGCCATGAGGTCCTCGATCGCCAGGGTGGAGATCGGGTCCAGCGCCGAGCAGGGCTCGTCCATCAGCAGCACGTCGGGCTCGACGGCGATCGCGCGGGCGATGCACAGCCGCTGCTGCTGGCCGCCGGACAGGCTGGAGCCGGGGCGGTCGAGGCGGTCCTTGACCTCGTTCCACAGGTTGGCGCCGCGCAGCGAGCGCTCGACGAGGTCGTCGGTCTCGGACTTCTTCATCTTCCGGTTGTTGAGCCGGTTCCCGGCCACGACGTTGTCGTAGATCGACATCGTCGGGAACGGGTTGGGGCGCTGGAAGACCATGCCGATCTGCCGCCGGACGTCGACCGGGTCGGCGTCGGGGCTGTAGAGGTCCTGGCCGTCCATGACGACCTTGCCCTCGACGCGGGCGCCGGGGATGACCTCGTGCATCCGGTTGAGCGAGCGCAGGAAGGTGGACTTGCCGCAACCCGAGGGGCCGATCAGCGCGGTGATGCTGCGCGGCTCGATCGAGACGTTGACGCCCTCCACGGCGAGGAAGTTGCCGTAGTAGATGTTGAGGTCGGAGACCTCGATGCGCTTGGCCACGTACGGATCCTCCGGGACTGTCCGGTCAGCGACCGGTCTTGGGGGCGAAGAAGCGGCTGATCAGGCGGGCCACGATGTTGAGGGCCATGACCAGGATGATGAGGACGAGGGCCGCCGTCCAGGCGCGGTCCAGGAACGCCTGGGTGTCCGTCCCCGGCTGGGTCAGCTGGTAGTAGGCGAACACCGGGAGCGTCGCCATCCTTCCGTCGAACGGGTTGAGGTTGGTGCCGGTGATCAGGCCCACGGTCACCAGCAGCGGCGCGGTCTCACCCACGACGCGCGCGACGGCCAGGGTGATGCCGGTGCCCAGTCCCGCGATGGCGGTCGGCAGGACGACCTTGACCACCGTCCGCCACTTCGGCACGCCCAGGGCGTAGCTGGCCTCCCGCAGCTCGTTCGGCACGAGCTTGATGACCTCCTCGCAGGAGCGCACGACCACCGGGATCATCAGCACCGAGAGGGCGACCGCGCCCATGACGCCCATCCGGACGTCGTTGCCGAACAGCAGCGTGAACAGGGCGAAGGCGAACAGGCCGGCCACGATCGACGGGATGCCGGTCATGACGTCGACGAAGAAGGTGATGGCACGCGCGAGCCGGCCGCGGCCGTACTCGACGAGGTAGATGGCGGTCAGCAGGCCGATCGGCACCGAGATGAGGGTGGCCAGCGCGGTGATGATCAGCGTGCCGAGGATGGCGTGGTAGGCGCCGCCGCCCTCCCCGACCACCCGGAACATCGAGTTGGTGAAGAAGGCGGCGTCGAACCGTGCCAGGCCCTTGTCGAGCACGGTGTAGACCAGGGACACCAGCGGGATCATGGCGATCACGAACGCCGTGGTGACCAGGGCGGTGACCAGCCGGTCGGTGGCCTTGCGGGTGCCCTCGACGGCCCGCGCCCCGACGTACACGGCGAGGGTGCCCAGGACCGCCCCGTAGACGACGGTCAGGGCGATGCTGAAGCCGGTGAGGGCCGACAGGCCGGCCCCGAGCGCGATGCCCGCGGCGTAGAGCCCGGCCGCGCCGTACCGGGGCAGCCGGCGCCGCGGGCGGATGCCGGGTTGCGGCTCGTCGGCGACCCGGACGGGCGGCTGGATCTGGGTGCTCATCAGTTGGCTCCGGAGAAGTCGGCGCGCCGGTTGACGATCCAGCGGGCGAGCATGTTGACCGCGAGCGTGATCACGAACAGCACCAGGCCGCTGGCGATCAGCGTGTTGACGTCGATGCCGGTGGCCTCGGGGAACCGCAGGGCGATGTTCGACGCGATCGTCGAGGGGTTGGAGCTGCTGATCAGGTTCAGCGTGGCGCCGGCGCCACCGGACAGCACGATGGCCACCGCCATGGTCTCGCCGAGGGCGCGGCCCAGGCCCAGCATCGCGCCGGCGATGACGCCGGACTTGCCGTACGGCAGCACCGCCATCTTGATCATCTCCCAGCGGGTGGCGCCGAGGGCGAGGGCGGCCTCGCGGTGCAACGCCGGCGCCTGGCTGAACACCTCGCGGGCGATGGCCGAGATGATCGGCAGGATCATGACCGCCAGCACCAGGCCGACGGTGAACATCGTGCGCCCGCTGGAGGAGGCCGGGCCGGCGAAGAACGGGAGCCAGCCCAGGTTGTCGGCGGCCCACACGTGGAAGGGGACGAGGGCCGGCGCGAGGACCGCCAGGCCCCAGAAGCCGTAGACGACGCTCGGGATGGCCGCGAGCAGGTCGATGACGTAGCCCATGGTCGCGGCGATCCGCCGCGGCGCGTAGTAGGTGATGTAGAGCGCGATCCCCACGGCGAGCGGGGTGGCGACCAGCAGGGCGAGGACGGCGCCCAGGAGCGTCCCGAGGACCAGCGGGGCGACGTAGGCACCCAGGCCCTCGCCGCCGGGGATCTCCTCCGCCGGGGCCGTGAGGGCCGGGATCGCCTCGCCGATGAGGAAGGCGGCCACGCCGGCGAGCACGAGCAGGATGAAGATGCCCGAGCCCTTCGCGCTGCCGGCGAAGACGCGGTCGCCCGGCCTGCGGACCACGCGCTGCTTCGTCGGGGGTTCGGTCGGGGCCTTCGTGGCGGTCACCGCTGCTCCGGGTGGTCGGTCGGTGGTGCGGGGGAGCCCGTCTGCGGGCGGGGCGGGTGGCCCGGGACGTCGCCGACGCCCCGGGCCACCCGGGAGTGCTCCGGTCAGCCGGCGGTGATCGCGTCGACCGCGGGCTGCGCCTGCTCGCGGAGGGTGTCGGAGATGGGCGCGTTGCCCGCGTTCTCGGCGGCCGCCTGCTGGCCGTCCTCGCTGATCACGTAGGACATGAAGGCCTTGACGTTGTCGGCGGCCGACTGGTCATCGTACTGGATGCAGCCGATGTGGTAGCTGACCAGGACGATCGGGTACTCGCCCGAGCCCTCGGTCTGCCGGTTGACCTCGATGGCGAAGTCGTACTCGCCGCGGCCCTCGACGGCCGGGGAGTTCTCGACGACGGCCGCGGCGGCCTCGGCCGACGGCGCCACGAACTCCTGACCGACGCCGACGTTGACCACGCCCAGCTCGCCGGCGCGGCTCGCGTCGGCGTAGGTGACCGCACCGACGGTGCTCTCGACCACGCCCACGACGCCGGACGTGCCGTTGGCGGCCTCGCCACCGGGCAGCGGCCAGACGCCGTCGGGCTCGGAGGTCCACACGTCACCGGCGGTCTGGAACAGGTAGTCGGTGAAGTTGTCGGTGGTGCCCGAGTCGTCGCCGCGGTGCACGGGGGTGATCGGCGTGTCCGGCAGCTGCGCGTCCGGGTTCTCCTGCGCGATCGCCGGGTCGTTCCAGGTGGTGATCTGGCCGGCGAAGATGCGGGCGATGGTGCCCGGCGAGAGGTCCAGCTGGTCGATGCCCTCGAGGTTGAAGATGACCGCGATCGGCGAGATGTAGTTGGGCAGCTCGAAGATCTCCCCGCCGCCGCAGCGCTCCTGCGCGGCGGTGAGCTCCTCCTCGTCCAGCGGGGCGTCGGAGCCGGCGAAGTCGGTGGCGCCGGCGATGAACTGCTCGCGGCCGCCCCCGGAGCCGACCGGGTCGTAGCTGAAGGCCACGTCGGGGTACTCGCCCTCGAAGCCGGCCTGCCACGCCTCCATGGCCGCCTGCTGGCTGCTCGCGCCGGCGCCGACGAGGTCACCGCTGAGCTCCGCGGCGCTCTCCTCGCTGCCGCCGCCGTTGCCCCCAGAGGCGGTGTCGGACTCGTTCGCAGCGCCACACGCGGTGAGCGCGAGGGTGCCGGCCAGCGCCGTCGAGAGGACGGCGGCGCGCGACCTGGTGCTGAGCTTCAACTGGGTGCCTTTCGCAGAGGGAGCCCGGGCCTCGTCGCCGGGCATGGCGGGACCAACGGGCAGCGACGCTAGGCAGCGCAGGTGGCCGGTCCCGGGTAGATCGGTGAACGCCGGGTGAACGCCCACCGAGCCTTTCCCGACCGGGTGAGAACGAGGTCACGTCCGGCAGGTGAACGAGTGCGTTTCGGGTGGCGCCGGGCACACCGGGTAGGGCAGAACTGAGCGGTTGCGCCTCAGGCCGGGACCTGCGGGACGCGCCGCCAGGAGACGTCGGCGGCGTACCGCGTGAACCCGCTGCGCTCGTAGAGGGCGACCGCGGGGACGTTGTCCTCCTCGACGTAGAGCAGCACCTGTTCCAGACCGAGGCGGCGCAGGTGGGCCAGGCCCAGGGTGGTCAGCCCGCGGCCCAGGCCGAGGCCCTGGGCGTCCGGGTCGACGCCGAGGACGTACACCTCGCCGACCGGGTCCGGGCCGGCGTCGCCCGGCGGGTGCACCTTCGTCCAGTGCGACCCGAGCAGCGTGCCGCCGGCGCCGGGGTCGCCCCGCCAGGCGAGCAGGAAGCCGGCCGGGTCGAACCACGGCTCGGCCTCGCGCAGCCGCAGGTCCTCGGGCGTCCAGGAGCCCTGCTCGGGGTGGGTGGCGAAGGCGCGGGCGTTGACCCGCAGCCACGCCTCCTCGTCCCGCCCGGGCCGGAAGGCGGCGACGGTGACGTCCGCGGGCAGCGCCGGGCGAGGGTCGAGGTCGGCGTCGGTGAGCGGACGGCGCAGCTGCAGCAGCACCCGCGCCCGCGTGTACCCGCGCCCGCCGGCCAGCACGGCGGCCGCCGGCAGGTCGCCGTGCGCCCAGACCCGCAGCGGCCGGCTCCCGGCCAGCTCCTCGAGCCGGGACAGCAGCGCCCGCCCGGTCCCGCGGCCGCGGGCGGCGGGGGCGACGACGACCTCGGCCTCGGCGTCGCCGTCCGCCCCCGGCGCCCCCAGCTCCAGCCGGGCGTAGCCCACCGGCGCGCCGTCGGCGTCGGTGGCCAGCAGGTCGCGGCCGCCGGCCGGGCCGCCGTGCTGCAGGCGCAGCTCGGCCTCCTCCGACAGCGGCCGGACGCCGTCGACGGCGGCCGCCGCGCGCAGCAGCGCGAGGACGGCCGCGGTCTCGGCGGGGGCGAGCCGCTCGGTGTCGCGGACGGCGGCGGTGCTCAGCGCAGCGGGGCGGTGCTGCGGGAGCCCTCGGTCAGGGGCTCGGCGAGGTCGGCCTGGGCGCGCGCGGCGGCCGCGGTGGCGTCGGCGACCTGCTGGTCGAGCTTGTAGCCGACGTTGCGCACCGTGCCGATCAGCGCCTCGTGCTCGGTGCCGAGCTTGGCCCGCAGCCGGCGGACGTGAACGTCGACGGTGCGGGTGCCGCCGAAGTAGTCGTAGCCCCAGATCTCCTGCAGCAGCTGCGCGCGGGAGAACACCCGGCCCGGGTGCTGGGCCAGGTACTTGAGCAGCTCGAACTCCTTGTAGGTGAGGTCGAGCGGGCGGCCGCGGAGCTTGGCGGAGTAGCTGTGCTCGTCGATGACCAGCTCGCCGGCCTGGGTCACGCCGCCGTCGGCGCTGTCGGCGGGGGTGGCGGCGGCCAGCCGGCGGGCGGTGGCCCACCGGAGGCGGGCGTCGACCTCGGCGGGGCCGGCGGTGTCGAGCAGGACGTCGTCGACGCCCCAGTCGGCCGACAGCGCCACCAGCCCGCCCTCGGAGAGGACCGCCACCAGCGCGGAGGCCACCCCGGTGGAGGACAGCAGGGCGCACAGGGCGCGGGCCCGGACGAGGTCGTGGCGGGCGTCGACGAGCACCACGTCGCCGGAGTCGCCGTCGAGCAGGCTGGACAGCTCGGGCGCCACCACGCGCACCTGGTGGCCGAGCAGGCCCAGGGCGGGGAGCACCTCGGTGGTGGCCTGACGCGCCGCGGTCATGAGCACGAGTCGCATGTCGTCTCCTCGGGGAGGGCGTCGACGGCGCTGTCGAACCGAGATCGCAGGATAACCGACGGGTGCGGCCGGGACGCCGAGGTCACGGGTGCCCGCGTCGCGGCCGGACACGCCGGGGCCTCCGCTCGCCGGACGCGCCGGGCGGGGGGCGTCTGCGACGATCGGGGTCCAGCGGGCGCCGGGGCGCGGACCCGCCGTCCGCGGGCAGGAGGCGACGTGACCACCGCGCTGGAGACCGGGGCCGCCACGCGCGGGCGGCACCTCGCCGCGGCCGTCGTCGTCGCGGCCGCCGCGGCCGCCGTGGTCTGGGCGCCCGAGGTGGCCGGGGACGACGGCCGGCTGGGCGCGGTGCTCCTGCTGCAGGTCGCGCTGGCCGCCGCGTGGGCGCGGGCGCTCGCCCCTGCCGGAGCGGCCGGGGCGGTGGTGCTGGCCGTCGCGGCCGCCGCCGGCTCCGACCTGCTCGTCCGGTCGGTCGAGGACCCCGGGCCGGGCGTGCTGCTCGTCGTCGCGGGGCCGGCGCTGCTGGCCGCCGTCGTGCACCAGATGCTGCGCCGCCCGCCGCGGTCGGACGTGGTCGGCTCGCTCGGGTCGGTCGCCGTGCTCGTCTCGTCGGCCTGCGCGCTGTCACCGTTCCTGCTGCCCGGGGTGGCCGGCGACCCCGACTCCCCGGCCACCTCGCCGCTGCTGGTGGTCGCGGGCGCGCTCGCCGCCGGCCTGCTCGTCGACGCCGTGCTGCCGCGTCCGCCGGTCGCCGAGGGGGCCTCCCGCGGCGTGCTCGGCCTGCTGGCCGCGGTGGCGGCGGGCATGGCCGTGGCGCTGCTCGAGAGCGGCACCGCGGCGCTGGTCGAGGTCATCTCCGGGGTCACCACCGGGCTGGTGCTGGGCCTGGTCGCCGCGCTGGCCGGGACGGCGGCCTCCTTCCTGCTCGCCGACACCGGCCGCCGGGTGCCCGGGATCGCGGGAGCGGCGGTCGAGGCGCTGCTGCCACTGGCCGTCTGCGCGCCGGCGCTGCTCGCGCTCACCGTGGTCTGACCGTGCGGACCCTCCTCGCGCTCGTCGCGCTGCTGGTCGCGCTGCTCGTCGTCGTGGGGCTGGTCGCCGACCCGATCGCCGAGGGCGCCGCCGAGGAGCGCGTCGCGGCGGCGCTGCGGGACGGCGGCGGCCTGGTCGGCACGCCGGAGGTCGACGTCACCGGCTGGCCCTTCCTCACCCAGGCGGTGTCGGGCACCTACGACGACGTCCGGATCTCGCTGACCGCCGCGGACCTCGGCCGGCCCGAGGGCACCCGTGCCGACGTGACGCTGCGCGGCGTGCACGTGCCGCTGTCTGACGCGCTCGCCGGCTCGGTGCAGGAGGTCCCCGTCGACCGGATCGACGGGACCGCGACGCTGTCCTACGCGCTGCTGTCGCAGGAGCTCGGCGCCGACACCGTCCTGCGGCGCGAGGGCGACGGGCTGCGCGTCACGCGCACCGTCGAGGTGCTCGGGTACACGGTGCCCCTCACCGCCGTGGGCCGGGTGGCGCTCGACGGGCAGGACCTCGTCGTCGACGTCGAGGGGGCCTCGGCGGCCGGCGTCGACGTGCCCGACGCCGTCGTCGACCGGGCCGGCGACGCGCTCGACCTGCGCTACCCGGTGCAGCTGCCCTTCGGTCTGCGGCTGACCGGCGTCCGCCCGGCCGACGACGGCGTGCACGTGGCCGTCGAGGCCACCGACACGGTGCTGCGCACACCCTGACGGAACACCGCACCCCCCGGCCGGGTTGGTCGGGGGGATGCGCGAGGACGAGGGCGGGGGCGGGCCGACCGCCGTGCTCGAGGGCCTGGGCGTGCGGCCGGGTGACGCCGACCTGACCGTCGTCCAGTTCTCCACCGCGTTCTGCGGGCCGTGCCGGACCACCCGCGCCCGGTTGCAGCACCTGGCGGCCACCCGGCCGGGACTGGCCCACGTGCAGGTCGACGCCGAGAGCCACCTCGACGCCGTCCGCGAGCTCGGGGTCCGGCGCACGCCGACGCTGTTCTACCTCGACCGGGCGGGACGCCTGGTGGGCCGCAGCAGCGGCGCGCCGCGTCCGGAGGAGCTCACCGCCCTGGTCGACGCCCACACGGGCGCACGGACCTGATCGGTTACCCTCGTCACGTGGGCACCCTGCTGACCTCGCGCCGCACAGTGGACCTGTGCCGCGTCGGCAGCTGCCTGTGTCGCGCCTCCTGAGGGCGGCCCCGCTCCGCCCAGACGTGCCCTGACCGCCGTCCGGAGAGCCCATCCCATGCCCCACGGCCCCACGCGCACCGCCGACGTGCGCCCGGGGCGTGCGCCGTACCCCGTCGTCCGCCGGAGCCCCCCGGCGTGCACCGCCTGACCGCCGCACACCCACCACAGGGAGGAACACCCCCCATGAGCCGCAACGACGTGCTCGTCACCGCCGACTGGGCCCAGGAGCACATCGGCCAGCCCGGGATCGTCTTCGTCGAGGTCGACGAGGACACCAGCGCCTACGACAAGGGCCACATCGAGGGCGCGGTGAAGCTCGACTGGAAGTCCGACCTCCAGGACCCGCTGCGCCGTGACTTCGTCAGCAAGGAGCAGTTCCAGGAGCTGCTGAGCGCCAAGGGCGTCGGCAACGACGACACCGTGGTCCTCTACGGCGGCAACAACAACTGGTTCGCCGCCTACGCGTACTGGTACTTCAAGCTCTACGGCCACGACCAGGTCACGCTCCTCGACGGCGGCCGCAAGAAGTGGGAGCTCGACAGCCGCCCGCTCTCGTCCGACGCCGTCGAGCGGCCGGCCACGCAGTACCAGGCGAAGGACCCCGACACCTCCATCCGCGCCTTCCGCGACGAGGTCGTCGCCGCGATCGGCCAGAAGAACCTGGTCGACGTCCGCTCGCCCGACGAGTTCGCCGGCAAGCTGGTCGCCCCGGCCCACCTGCCGCAGGAGGGTGCGCAGCGCCCCGGCCACATCCCCACCGCGGTGAACGTGCCGTGGAGCAAGGCGGCCAACGAGGACGGCACCTTCAAGAGCGACGACGAGCTGCGCAGGCTCTACGCCGACGCCGGCCTCGACGACTCCAAGCAGACCATCGCCTACTGCCGGATCGGCGAGCGCTCGAGCCACACCTGGTTCGTCCTGCGCGAGCTGCTCGGCCACCAGGACGTCAAGAACTACGACGGCTCCTGGACCGAGTACGGCTCGCTGGTCGGCGTCCCGATCGAGAAGGGCGCCTGAGCATGTGCGGAGCCCCGAAGCAGGGCGGCGCCCTCGCCGGGATCGACCTGGACACCCAGACGGTGATCCAGGGCCAGGTCTGGCACGACGGCGCACCGGTGGCCGGCGCCTACGTCCGGCTGCTCGACTCGACCGACGAGTTCACCGCGGAGGTGGTCACCAGCCCCGAGGGCGAGTTCCGCTTCTTCGCCGCACCCGGGAAGTGGAAGCTGCGCTCGCTGGCCCCGGTCGGCCGCGGTGAGCGGATCGTCGCCGCCGAGGTCGGCCTCACCGAGACGACCGTCGTCCTCGACTAGCCGGAGGCCCCCGCCGCTCGCCCACTCGCCGCGGGACCCCGCGACGAGGCCGTTCCGGCACGTCAGCACCGCGCCCGTCCCCCTTCCCGGGGGGCGGGCGCGGTGCTGTGCTCGGGTGCGTGCGCATCGCGGTCCTCGGCAGCGGTCAGGTGGGGCAGGCGCTGGCGCGGGGCTACCCGCGGCACGGGCACGACGTGGTGGTCGGCACCCGGCAGGCGGCGGTCGGCGACCTGCCCGTCGCGCGGCCCGAGGACGCGGTGCGGGGCGCCGACCTCGTCGTGCTCGCCGTACGGGGCGACGCCGCCGTCGACCTGGTGACCGCGCTGGCCCCGCGGTTGGAGGGCACGGTCCTGGTCGACGCCACCAACCCGCTCGACTCCTCCTCCGGCGCCCCGGCCCTCTTCGTGGGCACCGACGACTCGCTGGGCGAACGGGTGCAGCGGGCGGCTCCGGGTGCGCGCGTGGTCAAGGCCTACAACACGGTGGGCAACGCGCTGATGGTGGACCCGCAGTTGCCCGGGGGCCCGCCCACGATGTTCGTCGCTGGGGACGACCCCGCGGCCAAGGACCTGGTCACCGGCCTGCTCCGCGACACCGGCTGGGACGTCGCCGACCTCGGCGGGATCACCGCCAGCCGCTGGCTCGAGGGCCTGTGCATGGCGTGGGTGGCCTACGGCGCCACGCACGGCACCTGGGGTCACGCCTTCCGGCTGCTCCGCCCGGACGCGGGGGACTGACCGCGCCGCGACGCCCCCGGGCCCGGCGGCCGGCCGCGGCGCCGGCCCAGGTGCCAGGCGGCCGCACCCAGCACCGCGGCCACGCCCATCGCCGCGCCACCCGCCGTCGCGCCGGCGAACCCGGCCCGGAGCACGTCGGGCGCGCGGACGGCGGCGGCCCCGCCCACGACCGCGCCCAGCCCGACCAGCCCGGCCCACACCGCCCACGCGGTCCCGCGCAGGTCGCCGGGCCGCGACGGCGTCCGGCGCCACCACAGGACCAGCCAGCCGGCGAGGACGACCGCACCCAGCACCGTGCTCACGTGCTGCGCGACGTCGTAGCCGAACCAGTCCTCACCGGCCAGGGTGGCCACCGGTGCGGTCAGCGCCGGCACGTTCCGCGTGCCCCAGCCCCACCAGTGCGTGAACTGGTCCCAGCCGACGTGCGTGGCCGCCCCGACGGCGAGGGCGGCCAGGACGGCCGCCACCGCCCGCGCCGACCCGAGCCGCGCGCGCAGGCCCGGGGCCACGGTCACCCGGCGGCGCAGCCCGCCCGGTGCGGCGGCGAGCGCCGGCGCGGCCAGCAGGCCGTGCCACACCAGCCACAGCCCGGCGCCCAGGGCGACGTCGAGGGAGACCACCGCGAGCAGGTCGTGGGTCGGCCAGTCCGGGCGCCCGGGCAGGTAGAAGGGCACGTCGGGGGCGAGGCTCCCCGCCACGAGCGCGGACGCGGGCAGGCCGGATCGCAGGAACGGCAGCACCGCCGCGGGGTGGCTCCCGGTGAACGGCACCGGCCCATCGTGCCTCCCGCGGCGGGTCCGGCCACCGGTCGCGTGCCGGCGCGCCTACCGTGGCGCCGTGGTCGCCGCGTGGGTCCTGGTCGCGCTCGCCGCGCTGGCGGCCCTGGCCTGCCTCGCCGCCGCCCGGCGGCTGGCCCGGCCGGGCGGGCGCCCGCGCCGTGAGCGGCCCCGCCCGGGGCGCGGCGCGCGGGGCCGCTGACCCGCTGACCCGCCCGGTCGTCAGGCCGCGGTGAGGGTGCAGCCGGTGCCCGAGCTGCTCGCCACCCACGCGTCGGGGAGGGCGGCGGCCAGCGCGTGCTGAGCCCGCCAGCCCGTGCAGTGACCGGGGACGAGGAGGTCCGGCGCCAGCTCGGTCAGCGCACGCACGGTGGGCGGGATGACCCCCTCGAACGCGGGACCGCCGAGGTGCAGTCCCCCGAACAGCGCGGTCAGCCGGTCGACACCGGTCAGCCGCATCGCGTGCCGCACCGTGTTGACCGCGCCGGCGTGGCCGCAACCGGTCAGCACGACCAGGCCGCGGCCGCGCACGTGCACGACCAGGGCCTGGTCGTCGAGGACCAGCGGGTCGTGCTCCCACGACGCGCCGGTCCACGCCTGGTGCGACGCGGGCATGCCGCGCTCGAAGTCGGTCGTCCGGTCGACCTCGCCGGTGACCAGCACGCATCCGTCGACCAGCAGCGACGGCTGCCGCCGCTCGACCACCGTGAAGCCCTCCGCCTCCAGCGCACGGCGGCTCAGCGTCGGCAGCTCGGTCGGCCGGGTGCCCGGCACCGTCACCCGCCGCCGCGTCCAGACCAGCGGGTGCACGGTCATCGGCAGGGGCCGCCGGCGGGCCAGGCCGGCCAGCCCGCCGGCGTGGTCGAAGTGACCGTGGCTGAGGACGACGCCCTGCACCGCGCCCAGGTCGACGCCGAGCCGCTCGGCGTTGTCCGCCATGCCGTCCGGGGAGATGCCGGTGTCGAACAGCAGGGTGGTGGACGTCCTCCCGCGTCGCACCGTCACCAGCGCCGAGAAGCCGTGCTCGGCGCGCAGCCCGGGCAGGGTCCCCCCGCCGTCGAACAGCGGTGCGACGACCGTGCCGGCCTGCCACGGGGCCACCCGGTGCACGTCCTCGGTGCCGGTCAGCAGGCCGTCGTAGGAGTTGTCGACGAGCGTGGTGACGACGACCTCGTCCACCGGCTCCAGCGCGATCGGGTCCACCGCCGGACCCACGGCCGGTCGGGGCGCCGTGGCGACCGGCTCCCCGGGTGCGCCTCCGCACATGGCCCGACGGTAGCCACGTCGCGGCCGCCCCGGCGGGGTGCCGGACCTGCCACGACCGGAGCCCGCCGGCCCGGCCCCGGCTACGGTGACGGGCATGTCTCCCCGGGACGCCGGCCGGTGACCGGCCCGACCGACCTGCCCGTCGCCGACACCGTCGACGTCCGCTCCGGACCCGAGGTCGCGCACGGCCTGCTGTCGGTGCTGCCGCTGCTGGGGGAGTGGCACGGCGAGGGCGTGCTCGCCGGGGGAGACACCGGCGACCGGCGCTTCGGCCAGTGGATCCGCTTCGCCCACGACGGCCGCGACTTCCTCGCCTACGAGTCCCGGACCTGGCTGATCGGCGACGACGGCCGGGTCGAGGGCCCCGCCGTCCGCGAGACCGGCTTCTGGCGGCCCCGCGGCGAGGACGATGTCGAGCTGCTGGTGACCAGCCCCGAGGGCCTGGTCGAGCTCTACGTCGGCTCGGCGCGGACCACCACGAGCTGGGAGCTGACCAGCGACGTGGTGGCCCGCACGCCCGACGCGCCGGAGACCACCCGGGCCGTGCGGCTCTACGGCATCGTCGAGGGGGCGCTCATGTACGCGATCGACCGGGCGGGGGCCGACACCCCGCTGCGGCCCACGATGTCGGCGCGGCTGGAGCGGCTGCGGTGAGCGTCCCGGTGAGCGGCTCGGTGAGCACCCCCCGCCAGGTCGCCGACCGCTACGTCGACGCCGTCTGCGACCTCGACCCCATCGTCGCGACGTCGCTGGGGACCCGGCCCGGCGACGACCGGCTGCCCGACCTGAGCCCCGACGGGCTGGCGGCCGAGGCCGACCTGACCCGGCGGACCCTGGCCGAGCTCGACGCCGTCCTGGCCGCCGACCCCGCGCTGGCCGACGACCCCGTCGAGCGGCGCTGCGCCCGCCTGCTCCGCGAGCGGCTGGGTGCCGAGCTCGCCGCGCACGAGGCCGGGGAGGGCTTCCGCGCGCTGTCGAACCTGTTCAGCCCGGTCCACTCGGTGCGCCAGGTCTTCCTGCTCATGCCCACGGCCACCGAGGACGACTGGTCGGTGGTCGCCCGCCGCATGGCGCGCATCCCGGAGGCCTACCGCGGCTACCTCGACACGCTGCGCGAGGGCGCCCGGCGCGGGCTCCTCGTCGCACCGCGCCAGGTGTCGACCGTCGTCGGGCAGCTCGACGAGTGGCTGTCCGGGCCGTTCTTCGGCGGCCTGGCCGCGTCCGGTCCCGAGGCGCGCCGGGGCGAGCTGGAGGCCGCCGCGCGGTCGGCCGACGCCGCGGTGGCCGAGGTCCGGGACTTCCTCCGCGACACCTACCTGCCGCAGGCGCAGCACACCCCGGACGCCGTCGGCCGCGACCGCTACGCGCTCGCCGCGCGCCGGTGGAACGGCTCCGACCTCGGCAGCGGGGACGGCCTGGAGGAGGCCTACGCCTGGGGCTGGGCCGAGCACCGGCGGATCCTGGCCGAGCAGCGGGCCGAGGCCGAGGCGCTGCGCCCCGGGTCGACCCCGCGCGAGGCCATGGCCTGGCTCGACGAGCACGGCCCCGCGGTCGACGGCGTCGAGGCCGTCCGGCAGCGGCTGCAGGCGATGATGGACGAGGCGATCGCCGCCCTCGACGGCACGCACTTCGACCTCGCCGAGCCGGTGCGCCGGGTGGAGGCGATGATCGCCCCGCCGGGCAGCGCGGCGGCGCCGTACTACACCCGCCCCGCCCTGGACTTCTCCCGTCCCGGCCGCACCTGGCTGCCGACCCTCGGCCGCGAGCGCTTCCCGCTGTGGGACCTGGTCTCGATCTGGTACCACGAGGGCGTCCCCGGCCACCACCTGCAGCTGGCGCAGTGGGTCTACGTCTCCCGCGACCTGTCGACCTACCAGACGTCGCTGGGCTCGGTGAGCGCCAACGTCGAGGGCTGGGCGCTGTACGCCGAGCGGCTCATGGACGAGCTCGGCTACCTCACCGAGCCGGGCGCGCGGATGGGTTACCTCGACGCCCAGCAGCTGCGCGCGATCCGGGTGGTGATCGACATCGGCATGCACCTGCGGCTGCCGGTCCCCGACGACGCCGAGGGCGCGCTCGCCGCCCACCGCGGGCAGCCGTGGACGCCCGAGCTCGCGCGCGCCTTCGCCGGCGACCACCTGGGCAGCGACCCGGCGTTCCTCGACAGCGAGCTGGTCCGCTACCTGGGCCTCCCCGGCCAGGCGATCAGCTACAAGCTCGGCGAGCGCGCCTGGCTGGCGGGCCGCGCGGCGGCCCAGCGCGCCCGCGGCGCGGACTTCGACCTCAAGGCGTGGCACATGGCGGCGCTGTCGCAGGGTTCGCTCGGCCTCGACGACCTCGAGGCCGAGCTCGCCCGGCTCTAGTCAGGACGGCGCGAGCCCGACCAGGCGGGCCAGCTCGGCCGTCGCCCGGGCGAAGAAGCGGTCCCCGTCCTCGACCGACCCGACCAGCTGGCCGAACAGCTCGAAGCCCACCGTGCCGAACAGCGCGCAGTAGGCGAGCAGGGCGCGCACCCGGACGGCGTCGTCGATGCCCGGGGCGTCCTGCCCGAGGATCTCCACCGCGGCGTCGCCGAGCAGGCCCGGCTCCCGGCCGCCGTCCCCGGTGAGCAGCCCGGCCCGGGCGGCGTCGCCGAGGATCCGGCCGAGGACGATGCCGACCCGCGACGCCGCCGGCACCGTGTCCCGCGGCGCGGCGTAGCCGGGTACGGGCGAGCCGTAGAGCAGCGCGTACTCGTGCGGGTGCATCCGCGCCCAGTCCCGCACCGCGGCGCACACCGCCGACCAGCGCCGCTCCGGTGCCGCGGCGGGGTCGTCGGCGGCCTCGGCCGCGGCGCCGAGGGCGTCGTAGCCGTCGATGATCAGCCGGGTCAGCAGGTCGTCGCGGCTGGGGAAGTAGCGGTACACCGCCGACGACGCCATCCCCACCTCCCGCGCCACCGCGCGCAGCGAGAGGGCCGCGGCGCCGACCTCGGCCAGCTGCCGGCGCGCGGCCTCCGTGATCTCGACGGTCAGCTCGGCGCGGACGCGCTCGCGGGCGGTGGGCATGCCGGGATGGTGCCGTACCGAGAGCGGCGCACGCAAGTGCGAGCAGTGCTCTTGACAGGAGGCCGAGATGGCGCGATCGTCGTTCTCGAACGAGAGCACCGCTCTCGTCGGAGCGGACGAGGAGTCCTCATGGCACTGCACGTGATCGTGGGCAAGGGCCCGGTGGGCACGACGACGGCCGAGCTGCTGGCCGCCCGGGGCCACCGGGTGCGGGTCCTCTCCCGCAGCGGCGGCACCTCCACCGGCACCGTCGAGCACCGCCGGGTCGACGCCGCCGATGCCCGGGCGCTCACCGAGGCCGCGGCCGGCGCCGCCGCGCTCTACAACGCCGTCAACCCGGCCTACCACCGCTGGCCCACCGACTGGCCGCCGGTCGCCGCCGCCCTGCTCGCGGCCGCCGAGCGCACCGGCGCGGTGCTGGTGACGATGTCGAACCTCTACGTGTACGGCCGGCCGGCCGGGCCGATGACGCCGGAGAGCCCGCTGGCGGCCACCGACACCAAGGGCCGGGTGCGGACGGCGATGTGGCGCGACGCGCTCGCCGCGCACGAGGCCGGCCGGATCCGGATGACCGAGGCCCGCGCCGGGGACTTCCTCGGACCGCAGGTCCCGCCCGCCCAGTCGCACCTCGTGCGCCAGCTGGAGACGCTGCGCCGCGGCCGCCGCGCCTGGGTGGTCGGGGACCCCGACGTGCCGCGCAGCTGGACCCACCTCCCCGACGTCGCCGCCACGCTGGCCGTCCTGGGCACCGACGAGCGGGCCCTGGGCCGCGCCTGGCACGTGCCGAGCAACCCGCCGCGCTCGCAGCGCCAGGCGCTCGCCGACCTGGCCCGGGCGATGGGCCGCCCGCCGGTGCCGGTCAGCGGCATCCCGTGGCCGGTGCTCTCCGCCATCGGGGTGGTCGCGCCGAAGATGCGCGAGATCGTCGACGTCCGGCACCAGTTCGACCAGGCGTACGTCCTGGACGCGACGGCTACCACCGAGACCTTCGGCCTGACCGCCACCCCGTGGGACCAGGTGGTCGCGGCGACGGTGGGCGCCGCGGTGGCGTCCCGGGCCTGAGTGCCCGGTGGGGTCTCCCCGGACGGCGGGCGCTCAGCGGACCCGGTCGACGACGTTGACCGGGTCGCTGTCCGGGGTGACCGGGTCGCCGGGCCGGGCCGGGGCCACCTCCAGCCGGCTGGCCAGCAGCGCGTCGACGGCCGCCACGGTGCCGCCGACGTAGGTGCTGGTCAGCGCGGGGTCGGTGACCACGCACCAGGCGCGGTCGGCCGGCCACCACAGGGAGGCGCTCTGCTCGCGCGGTTCGGGGGCGAAGTTCTCGGCGGCCCGCTCGACCGGGCCGCGCACCAGCAGCAGGTCGGCGCGGGGCAGCAGCAGCCGCGGCAGGTCGGCGACAGCGCCGTCGTCCCAGCCGAACCAGCACTCGCCGGGGGTGGTGGTGTGCCCGGCGAGCACCGCGGCCAGCTCGCGGGCGACGTGCGCGGCCAGGTGCCCCTCGGCCGGAGCGTCGTTCCACAGCCCGGGCTGGTCGGCCTCGCCGAGGTGGTCCCAGGAGCCGGTGATGCCGGGCCACTGCATCAGCCGGTGCGGGGTCGTGCCGTTGGCCGCGGCGACCTCGTCCCAGCGGACGTGCACGTCGGCGTCGCCGTCGTAGCGGACGGCGGGGTGGAACACGCGGGCGGCGGCGGCGAAGCCGGCGGGGAGGAGCGCGGCGACGGTCTCCGGCGGAGCCCGGCGGACGGACTCGGCGATCCAGCGGCCGGCCGGCGCGGTGCGCCCCACGATCGACACCGGGCGCTGCCCCCTCCCCCGGGAACGGACAACCCCCGGGCTGCTCCGCGGCGCCGTCCCGGTACGGGTGGCAGCTCGCGGGCCGACTGGACAAGTGTCGGCGGCCCGGGGGTCGGGTGACTGTCCGGTTCTCGCTCGCCGCCGTACGACGGACGGGCGATCATGCCGTCGTTCGGATTCCACTCCGAACGGGCGGCCCATCTGGACGGCGGCTAGCGGACAGCCACCTCACGAGTCCGATAAGCATGCAAAGTACGGACCACCTCCTCTCTCGTGTACCTCGACGGTACGACGTGGTTCCGGGGTCGGCAACGACGTTCTTCAGCCGTCGGCGGAACCGCCGGCGGTGCGCCCGGGCGGCGGCGCGCCGCGCCAGTCGGGATCGTGGTCGGCCTCGTCCCGCACCGTGCCGCCCTGGAAGACGTCCGGGATGTCGTCGTGGTCGGCGTCGACCTGCTCCATCTCCCAGATCTGCCGGTACCGGCGGTTGCGGAGCCGCAGCACGACCGTGGCCAGCAGGGCCGACAGCAGGGTGCCGAGGAGCACACCGACCTTGACGTGCTCGTCGCGCTCGCTCCCGACGCCGAACGCCAGCTCGCCGATGAGCAGGGACACGGTGAAACCGATGCCGCCGAGCAGCGCCAGGCCCACCACGTCGGGCCAGCCCAGGTCGTCGGCGAACTCCGCCCGGGTGAACCGGGTGACCAGCCAGCTCGCCCCGACGATGCCGGCCACCTTGCCGACGACGAGGCCGACGATGATCCCCAGGGTCACCCGGTCGTTGATCGACTCGACCAGCCCGGACAGCCCGCCGACGGTGACCCCGGCGGCGAAGAAGGCGAAGACCGGCACGGCGAAGCCGGCCGAGATCGGGCGGAACCGGTGCTCGAGGTGCTCGGCCAGGCCCGGTCCGGCGCCGGGCCCCCCGGCCGCCTCGCTGCGGACCACCGGCACGGTGAAGGCGAGCAGGACGCCGGCCACGGTGGCGTGCACGCCGGACTCGTGGACGAGCACCCAGGTGAGCACGGCCAGCGGCATCAGCAGCCACCACGAGCGGATCCGCTTCTGCACGAGGAACCCGAACACCGCGAGCGGCACCAGCGACAGTGCCAGCCAGCCCGCGGCCAGCGACGTCGTGTAGAAGACCGCGATGATCGTGATGGCCAGCAGGTCGTCGACGACGGCGAGGGTCAGCAGGAACGTGCGCAGCGCGCTGGGCAGGTGGGTGCTGATCACCGCCAGGACGGCGAGGGCGAAGGCGATGTCGGTGGCCACGGGGATCGCCCAGCCGCGCAGCGCGTCACCGCCCCCCAGGTTGATGACCGTGTAGAGCGCCGCCGGCACGATCATCCCGCCGACGGCCGCGGCCACCGGCAGTGCCGCCCGACGGGGGTCGCGCAGGTCACCGGCGACGAACTCCCGCTTGAGCTCGAGCCCGGCGACGAAGAAGAAGATCGCGAGCAGGCCGTCGGCCGCCCACGTGCCCAGGGTCAGGTCCAGGTGCAGGGAGGCCGGCCCGACACGGGTGTCACGCAGCGCCTCGTAGGCCGCGGACCACGGCGAGTTCGCCCACACGAGGGCGATGACGGTGCCGATCAGCAGCAGGACGCCGCCGACGGTCTCCTTGCGCAGGATGTCCGCGATCCGGCTGGTCTCGGTCCACGAGCCGCGGGCGAACATGCGGGTGGATCCGTGAGGGGCGTTCATGGGGCGGCTCCGGGGCGGTGGGTCGGGTGGGACACCGCCGACCAGACTTCCCGGCACACCCGGGGCAAGCCTAGCGGCGGGGTCCCGTCGTCGCCGTCCGGAGCCGGGGCCGTCCGTAGAGTGGGCGCCGTGGACCCCCGCCCGGCACCGCCCCCGCGGGAGCGTTCCCTCCGGCCGGCCGAGCTGGCCGGCCGCCGCGTGGGGGTGTGGGGTCACGGCCGCGAGGGCCGCGCCGCCGTCCGGGCCGCACTGGCCGCCGGGGCCGCCGGGGTGCTCGTCGCCGACAGCCGCCCGGTCGACCCCGCGTCCCTGCCCGAGGGCGTCACCGCGACCACCGACGCCGCCGACCTCGCCGGCTGTGACGTCGTCGTCCGCTCCCCGGGGATCAGCCCGTACCGCGAGGACGCGCGGCGGCTGGCCGACCGGACCGTGGTGACCACCGGCACCGGCATGGCGCTGGCCGAGGCCGCCGCGCGGGGCGTCCCGGTGCTGTGCGTCACCGGCACCAAGGGCAAGAGCACGACCAGCGCGCTGGCCGCCGCCGTCCTCACCGCGGCCGGGCGCCCGGCGGTGCACGCCGGCAACATCGGCACCCCGCTGCTCGACGTCCTGGCCGACGTGGGGGACCGGACGCTCGTCGTGGAGATCTCCAGCTACCAGGCCGCCGCCGTGCCGGACTTCGCCGGCCGTGGGGCGCTGACCTCGCTGGCCCCCGAGCACCTGGACTGGCACGGCTCGGAGGCGACCTACTTCCGCGACAAGCTGCGGGTCTTCACCGCCTGCCCGGAGCGGTCGGTGGTGGTCAGCGCGCAGGCGCGGCCACTGGCCGAGCGCCACCTCGACCCCGCCCAGCTGGTCGACCCCACCGAGGTGCTGCCGCCCGGCCTGGCCGACCGGGCCCGCCCGGTGCACCTGCCCGGCGCGCACAACCGCAGCAACGTCGGCGTCGCGCTGGCCGCCTGCGCGCTGCTCGGCCTCGACCTCGCCGCGGCCGCCGACGCGGTCACGGCGGCGGTCGCGGGTTTCCGCGCGCTGCCGCACCGGCTGGCGCCCGTGGCCACGCTGGGCGGCGTCACCTTCGTCGACGACACGCTCTCCACCACGCCGGTGTCGGTGCTCGCCGCGCTCGACGCCCTGGCGGACCGGGCCGTGACGCTGATCGCCGGCGGCCAGGACCGGGGCCTGGACTACACCGGCCTGGCCGCGGCGTTGGTGCAGCGGCGGGACACCGTCGCGCTGGTCACCGTCCCCGACACCGGGGGGCGGCTGGCCGACGACGTCCGCCGGGAGGCCGCCGGGGCGGCGGTGCGCCTCACCGAGACGCAGTCCCTCGCCGAGGCGGTGGCGGCGGCGATCGCCGGCACGCCGCCGGGCGGGGTCGTGCTGCTCTCGCCCGGCGCCCCCAGCTACAACCGCTACCGCGACTTCGAGGAGTTGGCAGCCACCTATGAGCACGTCCTCGCCGATGCCGGCGCCGAGCGTGTCTGACCGCCCGGGCACCGGCGCCTTCGTCGTCGGCGGCCGGTCCCTCGACCCCGCCACCGGCGAGGCCGCCTTCACCTACCGGCTCGGCGACGACGAGTTCACCGAGCGGCTGACCCTCGACCCCGCGCTGCTGACCGGCCCGGCGCCCGCGCAGCTCGACGCCGCCCTCGACCTGGTGCACCTGGTCATGGGCACCAGCTACTACAAGCTGGCCGCGCCCGGCCGGGTCGTCGTCGAGCGGCCGGTCACCGCCGCCCAGCTCGCCGTCGCGCGGGCCGCCTACACCGACGGGCTCGGCGAGTTCGCCGCGGTGAACCGGCTGCCGGTGCCGCACCGGGTCGAGTTCGACGTCGAGGTCCGCCCGGCCGGCCCGGCGCCGTCCCCCGGCACCCGTGGTGCGCTGCTGCCGGTCGGCGGCGGGAAGGACTCCGCGCTGGCCCTGGTCGTCATCCCCGACGGCACCGCCCTGGCGGTCAACCCCACCGGCGCGCAGCGCGACGTCGCCCGCGCGGCCGGCGTGCCGCTGCTCGAGGTGCGCCGCCGGCTCGACCCGCTGCTGGCCGAGCGCACCGCGCAGGGCGGCCTCAACGGGCACGTCCCGGTGACCGCGATCAACTCCGCGATCGCCACGCTGGTGGCCGTGCTCGGTGGCCACGACCCCGTGGTCTTCGCCAACGAGCGCTCCGCCGACGAGGAGACGCTCACCGTCGACGGCGCGAGCGTGAACCACCAGTACTCGAAGTCCTTCGCCTTCGAGCGGCTGTTCACCGCGGCCGCCGCCGAGGTCGGCACCGGCTACTTCAGCCTGACCCGGCAGCTGTCGGAGCTGGCCACGGTCGCCGCCGTCGCCGCGCTGCCGCTGCGCTCCGACATCCTCAGCTGCAACCGCTCCTACACCCAGCGGCACCTGGGCGGGCAGGCCGAGCAGCGCTGGTGCCTGCACTGCGACAAGTGCCTGTTCACGTTCCTCTGCTTCGCCGTCTTCCTCACCCCCGACGAGGCGCGCGAGGTGTTCGGCGGCAACCCGCTGGACGACCCCGCGCTCGCCGACGGGTTCCGCAGGCTGTGGGCCACCGAGAAGCCCTTCGACTGCGTGGGGGAGCGGGCCGAGAGCGCCGCGGCGATGGCGCACCTGGCCGCCGGCCGCTCGTGGGGTGACGCGCCGGTGGTGCGGCTGCTCGGCGCCGAGGCCGCCGACGCCGCGGAGGTCACCGGGGCCACCGTCGCCCGGTTCCTGCCGCCGCGCGGCGAGCACGGCATCCCGCAGCGGTACCTCGAGGCGTTGCAGCGGGTGCTGGCGAACGCCCGGTCCGCCGTCGCCTAGCCCGGCCGGAACTACGCTCGTCGCCGTGGGACCGGAGCACGGGACGGCGCCGCTGGCCGAGCGGCTGCGAGCGCAGGGACTGCGGCTGACGCCCCAGCGCCAGCAGGTGCTGGCCGCCGTCGCCGCCCTCGACCACGCCACCCCCGAGGCCATCGGCGCGCGGCTGCGCGAGCAGGCCGGACCCGACGGCGCGGCCCCCGACACCTCGACGGTCTACCGCACGCTGGAACTGCTCGAGCGGCTCGGCCTGGTCTGGCACACCCACCTGGGCAAGGGAGCGCCGGTCTACCACTCCTCCGAGCACCCGCACCTGCACGTGGTCTGCGCCTCGTGCGGCGAGATCTCCTCCGCCGACCCGGGTCTCCTCGACGCCGCGGCGGAACGTCTGGCGGCCGACCTGGGTTTCACCGTGGACGTGGGGCACGTCGCGCTGTCGGGGACGTGCCGTCGATGCAGGGAAGCCGGGACGGAGAACCCATGACCACCTCACCGCTGGCCGCGCGCGCGGGCGCCGTCGTCGCCGAGGGCGCGACCGTGGCCGCCCACCTCGGCGACCCGCTGCGCGAGCAGCGGCTGCTCGCCGAGGGCGCCGGCTGGGTCGACCGCAGCGACCGGGACGTGCTCACCGTCCCCGGCGCCGACCGGCTCACCTGGCTGCACAGCCTCACCAGCCAGCACCTCGAGCGGCTCGCCGACGGCACCGGCACCGAGGCGCTGGTGCTCTCGCCGCACGGCCACGTGGAGCACCACCTGGTCCTCGCCGAGCTCGCCGGCACCACCTGGGCCGACGTCGAGCCCGGCACCGGGGCCGCCCTGCTGGCCTTCCTGCAGCGGATGGTCTTCATGCTGCGCGTCGAGCCGGCCCTGGTCACCGGCGAGTGGGCGGTGCTGTCGCTGGTCGGCCCGCGCGCGCCGGAGGTGCTGGCCGCCGCCGGGCTGCCCGCGCCCGCGACCCCGTACGCCGTCGCCGCGCTGCCCGACGGCGGCTGGGTGCGCCGGATGCCGCCGCTCGGCGACGGCGGCGCGATCGCGTTCGACCTGCTCGTCCCGCGCGCCGACCTGGCCGCCCGCGCCGACGCGCTCTCCGCCGCGGGTGCGGGCGCCGCCGGGCTGGACGCCTACGAGGCCCTGCGGGTCGAGGCGCGCCGCCCGCGGCTGGGCACCGACACCGACCACCGCACCATCCCCAACGAGCTGGAGTGGCTCACCAGCGCCGTCCACCTGGACAAGGGCTGCTACCGCGGGCAGGAGACCGTCGCCCGGGTGCACAACCTCGGCCGCCCGCCGCGGCGGCTGGTCCTGCTCCACCTCGACGGCGTCAGCGAGGACCTGCCCGCCCCGGGCGCCCCGGTCCTGTCCGGGGCCCGCGAGGTGGGCCGCGCCGGCACGGTGGTGCGCCACCACGAGCTCGGCGTCGTCGCGCTGGCGCTGGTCAAGCAGTCGGTGGGCGCAGCCGCCGAGCTCACCGTGGGCGGCTCGCGCGCCGTCGTCGACCCCGACGACGTCCCGGCCGCGGTCGACGACACCCGGGCCGCCGCCCGCGACCGGGTCCGGGCCGTCCGGTCTGCCACCATCGGGCGGTGACCTCGCTGAGCCCCGACCCGACGCCCGCCGGCGGTGCGGCCGTCGACGAGCTGCTCGACCCCGCGTTCCTCCGCGACGTCGAGCAGCGGTCCATGTCCGACGTGCGGCAGCTGCGCCGCCGCGCCGAGCAGGAGGAGGTCAACCTCTCCTACACGCGGCGGCTGCTGCAGGGCCGGCTCGACATCGTGCGCCGCGAGCTGCAGCGCCGGGCCGACCAGGACGGCCGCTCGCTGCTCGACCTGCTGCCGGAGATCCTCGCCGAGAAGGGCCGCGGCCCGGCGCACGGCCTGGGCCGGCACCAGACGCTGCAGCCCGCCGCGCCCGGCGTCTACGAGTCGTGGGTGCACGGCCTGACGCCCGACGTCGACCTGTCCGACGTCGCCGCGCTCCCGGACGCCGACCTGGAGCGGGCCGCCCGTGCGCTCGCCGCCGCCGAGGGGTCGCTGTCCGAGCGCCGCCGCGGCGTGCAGCAGGTCATGGACACCCTCGCCGGGGAGCTCGCCCGCCGGTACCGCAACGGCGAGGCCGACGTCGCCGCGCTGCTCGCCGCCGAGGGCCGATGACGGGCTGGCCCGACGCGCCGGTCCTCGTCGAGGTGTGGCGCTCGGGGTTCCTGGAGTCGGTGCACCGCGGCGCCGTCGTCGTCGTGGACGCCGACGGCGGGGTGCGCTGGTCGGCCGGCGATGTCGACCGCCCGGTCCTCCCGCGGTCGGCCAACAAGCCCGTGCAGGCCACCGCCTACCTGGCCGCCGGCTGGGTCCCCCGCTCCGGCGAGGAACTGGCGATCGCGGCCGGCTCGCACCTCGGCGAGGACGGCCACCGCGACCTCGCCGAGGGCATCCTCGCCGCCGCGGGCCTGGACCCGTCGGCCCTCGGCTGCCCGCCGGCCCTGCCCGGGCACGAGCCGACCCGCGCCGCCTGGCTGGTCGCCGGCCGCGCGCCCGAGCGGCTGGCGATGAACTGCTCGGGCAAGCACGCGGCGATGCTCGCGGCCTGCGCCGCCGCCGGCTGGCCGACCGAGGGCTACCTGCAGCGGGAGCACCCGCTGCAGCAGGCGATCGAGGCCCGCCTGGGCGCGGCGGCGGGTGAGCCGGTGGCGGCCGTGGTCGTCGACGGGTGCGGCGCGCCGCAGCACGGGCTGTCGCTGACCGGGCTGGCCCGCGGCGTCGGCTCACTGGTGGAGGCCCCGGCGGAGAGCCCGGAGCGGGCGGTGGCCGACGCGATGCGGGCGCACTCCTGGTACGTCGCCGGCACCGGCCGGGAGGACACCGACCTCATGACCGCCGTCCCGGGCCTGCTCGTGAAGGGCGGCGCCGACGGCGTGCACGTCGCCGCGCTGCCCGGCCGCGGCGCGGTGGCCTTCAAGCTCGACGACGGCGGCGACCGCGGCCGGGCCCCGGTGCTCGCCGCCGCCCTCCGCCGGCTCGGGGTCGACGCCGGCGTGCTGACGCCGTGGTCGGCTCCGCCCGTGACCGGCGGCGACGGCGTCGTGGGCGAGGTCCGGCCGTCGGCCGTGCTCGCCGCCTGACCTGCGGGGAGGGAGCGACACGCCGGGTGTGAGGCGACTCACGGAGGAGTGCTAGCAGCTGCGCTTGCAGTTGCTAGCACCCTTGCCTACCGTCGAGTACGTGCAGACCCCCGGCGAGTTCGTGAGCGGTCAGGTGAGGTCGGTCCGCGAGAAGGTGGACCAGCTCGCCGGCAGCGTCGCGGAGACGGTCGCGGCCGAGGCCCAGCAGGTCTCGACCGTGCGCTCGCAGGTGGGGGAGTTCATCCGGGAGCAGCGCAGCGCCGCCCGGGTGTCCCTGCGCGAGCTCGCCCGCGCCGCGGGAGTGAGCAACCCCTACCTCTCGCAGGTGGAGCGGGGGCTGCGCAAGCCGTCGGCGGAGATCCTCGCCGCCATCGCCAAGGGGCTGGAGATCTCCGCCGAGACGCTCTACGAGCAGGCGGGCATCCTCGACCGGCGCGCCGGCAACCCCGACACGGTCGCGGCCATCCGGTCCGACGACCAGCTCTCCGAGCGGCACAAGGCCGTGCTGCTCGAGCTGTACGAGACCTACGTCCGCGAGCACGCCACCGCTCCCCGCGGATCCGTGAGCACCGCCCGGGACCGCACGCCCGGGGACGACCCGAACCCCTCCAAGGAGACCGCATGACCACCGCCACCTCCCTCCTCGAGCAGGTCGCCGAGCGCGGCCGCACCCCGCTGCTGGTCGCCGTCGGCGCCGGTGACCTCGCCGTCGAGCAGGCCCGCACCGTCCTCGCCTCGCTGCGCTCGCGCGCCGTGGCCCTCCCCGGCGAGGCCCAGGTCCAGGTCGACCTGGCCACCCGCGAGGCCCGCACCCGCGCCGAGCAGGCCGCCGACCGCGCCCGCCAGCTGGCCACCGTCGTCCGCCCCGACGCGGTCGTGACCACCGTCAACGGGCTGGTCGAGCAGGCCCGCACCCAGGCCGTCGGCACCGTCGAGGCGCTGGCCGAGCGCGGCGCGGACGTCCTGCAGGAGCTGCGCCGTCAGCCCGGCCTCCGCCGCTTCGTGGTGCGCGCCGAGCAGGCCGTCGACACCGTCGAGGACGCCGTCGAGGAGGTCATCGAGGAGGCCGCCGAGGCCGTGACCGAGGCCTCCGACGAGATCACCTCGCGGGTCCAGAAGGCCGCCTCCCGGACGACCAAGGCCGCCGCCAAGGCCGAGGCCGCCGTCGAGGAGACCGCCGAGCAGGCCAAGGCCACCCTCGAGGAGACCGTCGAGGCCGCCGACCAGGCGACCGCCAAGGCCGCCCGCAAGCCCGCCAAGCGCACCACCGCCGCGCGCTCGTCGGCCGCCAAGGGCACCTCGGCCCGCGTCACCCGCACCCGCACCACCAAGAAGACCACCGACTGACGAAGGACCCTCCTGCTCCTGCAGGAGGGCCGCGACCCAGGGTGACGATCCAGGGCCCCGGAGCTGCACGTCGCGCTCCGGGGCCCTGTCGCGTCCCGGGACGGTGTCCACCCGTCGGGGGCAGCCCGAGCACCGCTCCGGCGGGTACCCTCCGGGCATGTCCTTCGACGGGATCGTGCTGTTGGCGCTCTACTACGCCACGCAGGCGCTGACCGTCTGGGCCCTCGTCGACGCCGTGATCCGCCCGGCCGCCGGGTACGTCGCGGCCGGCAAGCTCAGCAAGCCGGCCTGGGCGGCCATCACCGCGCTGGCCGCGGTGGTCATCTACCTGCAGGGCCCGATGACCTTCCTCGGCCTGCCCGCGGTCATCGCGGCCGTCGTCTACCTCGTCGACGTGCGCCCGGCCGTCCGCGGCGTGCAGCGGGGCAACAGCAGCTGGTGACGCAGCGGCCGGCTCAGTACCGGTCGTCGCGCGGCATGAACGCCCACAGCACCAGGTAGGCGATGAACTGCGGCCCCGGCAGGATGCACGAGACCACGAAGGCCAGCCGCAGGGCCCCGGTGGAGATGCCGTAGCGGCGGGCGATGCCGGCGCAGACGCCGGCGATCATCTTGTTGCGGGTGTCGCGGGCCAGCCGGCGCGGAGCCGGTGCGGGATAGGTCATGTCCCGACCCTAGGCGCGCCACGGGCCGCCGGGTATCGGGGAAGACCCTGGTCAGCGGCTGAACACACCCGGAGGCGGTTCCGGGGAGGCCACCGCCTGCGCGTCCCGGACCGGCGCCGCGTCGCCCGCGAAGCGCGCCAGGTCGTCGCCGGCCACCACCCGCGCCGGCATCGGGTCGCCCGCGCAACGCCGGGTCAGGGCGGCCACCGGCAGCGGTGCGTCGGAGGCCACCGTCACCAGGTTGCCGAAGCGCCGGCCGCGCAGCGTCCCGGGCTCGGCCAGCACGCAGACGTGCGCGAACACCGCCTGCAGCGTGGCCACCTGGCCGCGGGCGAAGCGCAGCGGCGGCCCGTCGGCGACGTTGGCGGTCAGCACGCCGCCCGGCCGCAGCACGCGGCGGGCCTCGGCGGCGTACTCGACGGTGGTCAGGTGCGCCGGGGTGCGGGCCCCGGCGAAGACGTCGCTGACGACGACGTCCGCGCTGCCGGCGGGCAGGGCCGCGAGCCCGGCGCGGGCGTCGGCGGCGCGCACCCGCACCCGCGCTCCCCGCGGCAGCGGCAGGTGGGCCCGGACCAGGTCGGTGAGCCGCTGGTCGGCCTCGACCACCCGCTGGCGCGAGCCCGGCCGGGTGACGGCGACGTAGCGGGCCAGCGTCAGCGCACCGCCGCCCAGGTGCACCGCGTCGACCGGCTCCCCCTCGGGAGCGACCAGGTCGAGGACGTGGCCCATCCGGCGGACGTACTCGAACTCCAGGTGCGCGGGGTCGTCGAGGTCCACGTGCGACTGCGGCGTCCCCGCCACGACGAGGACCCAGGAGCCGTCGCGGTCGGCGTCGCCGAGCAGCTCCGCGGTGCCGCCGTCGACCTCGGTGGGGCCCGGTGGCACCACCGGCGTCCGGTCCCTCCTCACCGCGGCGCGACCGCGGACCAGCGGACGCTGAGCTCGCCGTGCCGCCAGCGCCGGGTGGTGCCGACCAGCGGCCAGCCGTCGTCGGCCAGCGTCTGCACCGCGGCGACCCAGCGCTGCCGCGGCCCGAAGGTCGACAGCCCTGCCGCGGCCGCCCACGCGGCGTCGAACGCGCGCAGCAGCTCGTGCACCGGCTGCCCGGGCACGTTGTGGTGGACCAGCGCCTTCGGCAGTCGCTCGGCGAGGTCGGAGGGCCGGTCGAGGTCGGCGACCCGCGCGGCGAGGGTGAGGGTGAGTGGCCCGTCGGCGTCCAGCGCCACCCAGCTCGCCCGCCGTCCCCACTCGTCGCAGGTGCCCTCGACCAGCAGCCCGCCCGGGCCCAGGGCGGCGCACGTGGTCTCCCAGGCGCGGGCCGCGGACGCCTCGTCGTACTGGCGCAGCACGTTGAACTCGCGCACCAGCACCGGCCGCAGCCCGGCGAGCTCGAAGCCGCCGACGCGGAAGTCGACGCGCGGCGGGTCGCGGTCCTCGGCGACGGCGTCGACGCGGGCGGGGTCGATCTCCAGGCCCACGACCTCGAGCCCCGGCACCTCGGGGCCGAGCCGGTCGGCGAGCTCGAGGGTGGTCACCGCCGACGAGCCGTAGCCCAGGTCGACCACCAGCGGGCGGGCGGCGTCACGCAGCCGCGGGACCTGCGTGGCGAGGATCCAGCGGTCGACCCGGCGCAGGCGGTTGGCGTTGGTGGTGCCGCGCGTCGGCAGGCCCAGGGCCCGGGCGCGGCCCGCGGCCAGCCGGGGGTGGGCCCTGCGCGGTGCCAGGTTCGCCCGGCGCTTGTGCTCGCTGCCGCCCTCACTCACCGGACCCGAGGGTAGTCGGCCTCCCGAGTCGCCTCGCCGCCCGCGTCCACCCCGTGCGGCCCGGCCACCGATCGGCGTGACCCGATTACCGTGGGGCGGTGCTCGTCCGATCCGACGCCCGTCTCGCCGACCTCACCACCCTCGGGGTGGGTGGGCCCGTGCAGCGGCTGGTCGAGGTCACCGACGCCGCCGACCTGGTCGCCGCCGTCCGCGAGGCCGACGAGGCCGGCCGGCCGCTGCTGGTGCTCGGCGGGGGCTCCAACGTCGTCGCCCCCGACACGGGGTGGGACGGCGACGTCGTGGCCGTGCGCAGCCGCGGCGTCGAGCGGCGCGGCGACGTCCTCGAGGTGCAGGCCGGCGAGGACTGGGACGACCTCGTCGCGTACACCGTCGAGCAGCAGCTGGCCGGGATGGAGGCGCTCTCCGGCATCCCCGGCTCGACCGGCGCCACCCCGGTGCAGAACGTGGGCGCCTACGGCCAGGAGGTCGCCCAGACGATCACCGGGGTGCGGGTGTGGGACCGCGCCGAGAAGACCGAGCGGACGCTGCCCAACGCCGAGTGCGACTTCGGCTACCGCGACAGCCGGTTCAAGCGGGAGCCCGGCCGCTTCGTCGTCCTGACCGTGACCTTCGCGCTCGAGCCGGGACCGCTGTCGCGGCCGGTCGGCTACGCCGAGCTCGCCAAGCGGCTGGGCGTCGACCTGGGCGGCCGGGCGCCGCTGGCCGACGTCCGCGCCGCGGTGCTCGACCTGCGCCGGGGCAAGGGGATGGTCGTCGACCCGGCCGACCCCGACACCCGCAGCGCCGGGTCGTTCTTCACCAACCCGGTCGTCCCGGCCGAGCAGGCGGTGCCGGGGTGCCCGAGCTGGCCGGCCGGCGACGGGCGGGTCAAGCTCAGCGCCGCGTGGCTGGTGCAGTCGGCGGGCTTCGGCCGCGGCACCCGCGAGGGCCGGGTCGGGACCTCGTCGCGGCACAGCCTGGCGCTGACCACCGAGCCGGGTGCGACGGCGGCCGAGCTCATGGCCTTCGCCGACCGCGTCGTCGCCGCCGTCCACGACCGCTTCGGCGTCACGCTGGTCCCCGAGCCGCAGCGGCTCTGACGCCGTCGGTCCGGCGTCGCCCCGCGGTGCCCGACCTCGCGCTGCAGGGTGAGGTCGGGCACCGCGGGGTGCGGTCGCCGCGCGGTGTGGCCGGTCACACCACCGGGGACCCCGGTTCGCGCAGTTGTGGCCGGCTGCGCGGGGTCACTCGGACTCGCGGTGCACCTTGTGCTGGGCGGCCTGGGCACGCGGCCGGACGACGAGCAGGTCGACGTTGACGTGGTGGGGCCGGGTGAGCGTCCAGGCGATGCAGTCGGCGACGTCCTCGGCGACCAGCGGCTCGCGCACCCCGCGGTAGACGGCGTCGGCGGCCTCCTGGCTGCCGGTGCGGACGAGCGAGAACTCCTCCGTCCGCACCATCCCGGGCGCGATCACGATGACCCGCACCGGCTCGCCGACCAGCTCCAGCCGCAGGGTCTCGGCCAGGGTGTGCACGCCGTGCTTGGCCGCCGTGTACGACGCGCCGCCCTCGTAGCTGACGATCCCCGCCGTGGAGCCGACGAACAGCACGTCGCCGGCGCCCGAGGAGCGCAGCGCCGGCAGGAGTGCCTTGGTCAGCCGGACCGTGCCCAGCACGTTGACGTCGTAGGTGCGCGCCCACGAGTCGAGGTCGGCCTCGGCCACCGGGTTGACGTCGAAGGCGCCACCGGCGTTGTTGACCAGGACGTCGACCCGGGGCAGCGCGGCCGCGAAGGCCTCGACCGAGGCGGCGTCGGTGACGTCGAGCGGCAGCGCGCGGCCACCGATGCGGTCGGCGAGCGCGGTCAGCCGGTCCAGCCGCCGGGCGCCCAGGACGACGTCGAACCCCTCGGCCGCCAGCCGTTCCGCCGTCGCGGCGCCGATGCCGCTGGAGGCGCCGGTGACGACGGCGGTGCGCCCGGCCCCGGGCAGCGGGGCGGGGCCGGAGGGTGAGAGATCGCTGACACCGGGCATGTGGCCATCCTGTCGCTGTTGCAGGATGGAGAGCCGACAGGGGTGCCGCGACGGCGCTCCGGACGGGGACGAGGCGGGAGGTCGGAGTGCCTGCTCGCCGTCTCCTGCCGCACCGTGCGCCGCGCCGGGTGGCGACCATCTCGGTGCACACCAGCCCGCTCGACCAGCCCGGCGCCGGCGACGCCGGAGGCATGAACGTCTACATCGTCGAGGTCTCCCGCCGGCTGGCCGCCCGCGGCATCGCCGTCGACGTCTTCACCCGCGCCACCTCCAGCGACCTGCCGCCGGTGGTCGAGATGAGCCCCGGCGTCTGCGTGCGGCACGTCAGCGCCGGGCCGTTCGAGGGCCTGGGCAAGGACGAGCTGCCCGCCCAGCTGTGCGCCTTCACCGCCGGCGTGCTGCGTGAGGAGGCGCAGCACGAGCCCGGGCACTACGACGTCGTCCACTCGCACTACTGGCTCTCCGGCCAGGTCGGCTGGCTCGCGCGCGACCGGTGGAGCGTGCCGCTGATCCACACCGCGCACACGCTGGCCAAGGTCAAGAACGCCGCGCTGGCGGACGGCGACCGCCCCGAGCCGCGGCTGCGGGTGATCGGCGAGGAGCAGGTGGTCGCCGAGGCCGACCGGCTGGTGGCCAACACCGAGGAGGAGGCGCGCCAGCTCGTCGAGCACTACGGGGCCGACCCGCGGCGCACCCTCGTCGTCCCGCCGGGGGTCGACCTCGACCGGTTCGCGCCCGGCGACCGCGCCGCGGCCCGCCGTGTCCTGGGCGTGCCCGCCGACGCCGTCGTGCTGGCCTTCGTCGGTCGCATCCAGCCGCTCAAGGCGCCCGACGTGCTGCTGGCCGCGGCCGCCCGGATGCTGGAGGACGACCCTTCCCTCCGCGGCCGGCTGCAGGTGCACGTGGTGGGGGCGCCGAGCGGCTCGGGTCTGGAGGCGCCGCGCCAGCTCGAGGAGCTGGCCGCGTCCCTGGGCATCGCCGACCTCGTGCGCTTCCTGCCGCCGCAGCCGCCCGAGCGGCTGGCGCTGCACTACCGCGCCGCCGACGTCGCCGTCGTCCCCAGCCACAACGAGTCCTTCGGCCTGGTCGCGCTGGAGGCACAGGCCTGCGGAACGCCGGTGGTCGCCGCCGCGGTCGGCGGCCTGCCCACGGCGGTGCGCGACGGCGTCTCGGGGGTGCTCGTCGCCGGCCGCGACCCCGGTGCCTACGCCGCCGCCATCCGCTCGGTGCTGGCCCGGCGGCCGCTGCTGGCCGCCGGTGCCCGCCGGCACGCCGCGGACTTCTCCTGGGACCGCACCGCCGACGCCCTCGTCGCGGCCTACGCCTCGGCCGCCGCCGAGATGGCCGCGGCCGCGCGCCGCGCGCTGCGGCCGGTGGTCGGGGTCCCGCTGGGCACGCAGGTGGCCTGGTGACCGGCGGCACGGACGGCGCCGAGCGCCCGGCCCGGGCCGACGTCGTGGCCCGGCTCGACGCCGTCGTCGACCGGACGCTGCGCGAGGCCGAGCTGGTGCACGAGCACCCGGCGCCGGGCCGGTGGCTGGTGGACCTGCCCGGCACGCACAAGCTCAAGACGGTGTGCGGGCTGGTCGTCGGCGAGCACGCGCTGCGGGTCGAGGCGTTCGTCTGCCGCCAGCCCGACGAGAACCGCGAGCAGCTGTGGGCCCACCTGCTGCAGCGCAACGCCCGCATGTACGGCGTCGCGTGGTCGATCGACCGGGTCGGTGACATCTACCTGACCGGGCGGCTGCCGCACGCCGCGGTGACGCCCGAGGAGCTCGACCGGGTGCTCGGCGCGGTGCTCAGCTACGCCGACGACTCCTTCAACACCCTGCTGGAGATCGGGTTCGGCACGTCGATCCGCCGCGAGTGGGAGTGGCGGGTCCGGCGCGGGGAGTCCCTGCGCAACCTCGAGGCGTTCGCCGCCTTCGCCCGGGCCGGCCGCACCGACCGGCAGGGTGACGGGGGAGGGGATCCCCCGGACGGCGGGGGATGACCGCCACCGAGCGGGACGGGGCGCTCGCCGAGGCCGAGGAGCGCCCCGGCTACGCCCGGCGGTGGTGGGTGCTGGCGACCATGACCGTGTGCCTGCTCGTGGTGATCACCGGCAACACCACGCTCAACGTCGCCATCCCCACGCTGCAGCGCGAGCTGGGCGCCACGCAGGGCGAGCTGCAGTGGGCCGTGGACGCCTACATCGTCGTCTTCGCCGGGCTCTTGTTCTCCTGGGGCGTGATCGGTGACCGGATCGGCCGGCGCCGGGTGCTGCTGGTCGGCCTCACCGTGTTCGCCGTCGGGTCGGTGTTCGCCGCGTTCTCCGGCAGCCCGCTCGAGCTCATCCTCTGGCGCGCGGTGATGGGGGTCGGCGGCGCCGCCGTGCAGCCGACCACCCTCGCCGTCATCACCAACGTCTTCCCGGCCGGTGAGCGCGGCCGCGCGATCGGCATCTGGGCGGCGACCGCGGGGCTCGCCGTCGCGGGCGGCCCGCTGGCCAGCGGCGCGGTGCTCACCCACTTCTGGTGGGGCGCGGTCTTCCTCGTCGGCGTCCCGGTGGCCGTGCTCGGCGTCGTCGGCACGTTGGCGGTCGTCCCCGAGTCCCGCGACCCGTCGCCGGGCCGGCTCGACGTCCCCGGGGTGCTGCTGTCGATCGTGGCCCTGGCCGGCCTGGTCTACGGGATCATCCACGCCGGCTCCGGGGTGGGCTGGGCGACGCCCGGGGTGCTGGTGCCGCTGGTCGGCGGCGCACTGCTCATGGCCCTGTTCGTCTGGCTGCAGCGGCGCTCCTCGCACCCGGCGCTGGACGTCTCGCTGTTCCGCGTCCCGGCCTTCTCCGCCGCGGCCGCCGCCCTCGGCCTGAACTTCTTCGCGCTGATGGGCGCCACCTTCTACCTCGTCTACTACCTGCAGGGCGCCCGCGGCTACGACCCGCTGCAGTCGGGTGCCGCGCTCATCCCGGTCGCGCTCGGGATGGCGCTCATGGCGACGCGCAGTTCCCGGCTGGCCGAGCGGTTCGGCGCCAAGGCCGTCTGCGCCGGCGGGTTCGCCCTCATCACCCTGTCGTTCCTGGGTTTCCAGCTGCTCGACGAGGCGGCGCCGCTGTGGTTGCTGGTCACCGTGCTGAGCGTGCAGGGGCTCGGCATGGGCGCGGTCATGGCGCCGGCCACCGAGTCGATCATGTCGGTGGTGCCGCGGGAGAAGGCCGGCGCCGGTGCCGCGGTCAACAACACCGTCCGGCAGGTCGGCGGCGCGCTGGGCGTGGCCATCCTCGGCTCGCTGCTGGCCACCGCCTACGCCGCGAACGTCGGCCGGGCCGTCGACGTGCTGCCCGCGCCGGTCCGCGACGAGGCCAGCACCTCGATCGCGGCCACGCTGGAGGCCGCCCGGACGACGGCGGTGCAGGCCCGCGCGGCCGGCGACGAGGCCACCGTGGCCGCGGCGGTACGGCTGGAGGACACCGCCCGCGACGCGTTCGTCTCGGCGATGCACCTGACCGCCGTCGGCACCGCCACCGCCTCGGCCGTCGCCGCCGTCGTGGTGCTCGTCTGGCTCCCCGGCCGCCGCCGGCCGGGGACAGGGGCGCCGTCCGCGGCCTAGCGTGGGCGGCGTGCAGGAGCCACCCGCGCAGCAGGAACGGCTCGGCCGGGCGCTGATCGGCGTGGTGGCCGCCTCCGGCCTGGTCTACCCGCTGCTGCTGTGCGCGGTGCAGCTCGTGCTCGCCCAGCTGGTCGTGGTCGACGTGGGCGCGACCGTGCTGTGGCTGGGCGTGGCGCTGACCTGCAGCGTGGCGCTGGTGGCCGCGGTGCGCTGGGGCGCGGCCCGCCGGGTGCGCAGCCCCTGGCTGCTGGTGGGCCTGGCGCCGCCGGTGCTCTACGAGGCCTGGGTGCTCTGGCCGCTGGTGACCCGTTAGGCCGCCTCGGCGGGCCGCCGGCCGGGCGGGTCGGGCAGGATGGACTCCGTGACCCAGTCTGCGGCGACCGCACCCGGCACCCTGGTCCTGCTCCGCCACGGCGAGAGCGAGTGGAACAAGGCCAACCTGTTCACCGGCTGGGTCGACGTCGAGCTGTCGGAGAAGGGCCGCGCCGAGGCCGCCCGTGGCGGCGAGCTGCTGGCCGAGCACGGCCTGCTGCCCGACGTGCTGCACACCTCGCTGCTCAAGCGCGCGATCACCACCGCCGAGCTGGCGCTGGCCGCCGCCGACCGGCAGTGGATCCCGGTGCGCCGCTCCTGGCGGCTCAACGAGCGGCACTACGGCGCGCTGCAGGGCAAGGACAAGGCCGCCACCCTCGCCGAGTACGGCGAGGAGCAGTTCATGGTGTGGCGGCGCTCCTACAGCACCCCGCCGCCGCCGATCGAGCCCGGCAGCGAGTACTCCCAGGACGCCGACCCGCGCTACGCCTTCCTGCCGCCGGAGGTCCGCCCGGCCACCGAGTGCCTGGCCGACGTCGTCGTGCGGATGCTGCCGTACTGGTACGACGCGATCGTCCCCGACCTGCGCACCGGCGCCACGGTGCTGGTGGCCGCGCACGGCAACAGCCTGCGCGCGCTGGTCAAGCACCTCGACGGCATGGGCGAGGAGGAGGTCGTGGGCCTCAACATCCCCACCGGCGTCCCGCTGCGCTACGACCTCGACGACGACCTGCGGCCGGTCAAGCCCGGCGGCGAGTACCTCGACCCCGAGGCCGCCGCGGCCGCGATCGAGGCGGTCAAGAACCAGGGCAAGCAGAAGTAGCGGAGACGCCGAGGGCCTCCCCACCGCACGGTGGGGAGGCCCTCGGCGTCTCCGGGATCACGTGGGGATGGAGGTCATCTCCCGCTCGCCGGTGACCAGGTAGACCACCCGGCGGGCGACGCTGACGGCGTGGTCGGCGAAGCGCTCGTAGTAGCGGCCGAGCAGCGTGATGTCGATGGCCGACTCCATGCCGTGCGGCCAGCCCGGGCTGAGCAGCTCGGTGAACAGCTGCCGGTGCAGCGCGTCCATCAGGTCGTCGTCGCTCTCGAGCTCGGTGGCCGCGCGGACGTCGAGCTTGGCGATCACCGCGCCGGTCTTGGTCACCAGGCTCTGCGCCACGTGGCCGGCCTCGAGGAAGATCGGCCGCACCTCGGCCGGGACGGCCGACTCGGGGAACCGCATCCGTGCCAGCTTCGCCACGTGCACCGCGAGGTCGCCCATGCGCTCGAGGTCGGCGACGATCCGCATGGCGGTGGTGATCGTGCGCAGGTCGGTGGCAACCGGCTGCTGCCGGGCCAGCAGGGTGAAGCAGCGCTCCTCGATGCTCTCGCGCACCGCGTCGACGTGCTCGTCCCCGGCGATGACGAGGTCGGCGAGGGCGACGTCGGCGTCGAGCAGGGCGGTGGTCGCCTTGCTCATGGCCGAGCCGACCGAGTTCGCCATCTCCACCAGGCAGGTGTTGATGTCCTCGAGCTCTTCGCGGTAGTGCTCGCGCACGGGTCCTCCTCCCGACCGGTCGGACGCCGGCCCCCGCCGTCCGGACACCGTCTGCTCGATGCGCCGCCAGCTGTCCCCCCGAGGGTAGGTGCTGTTCCGCGGCCTGCAGGTCCGGGCCGGGTGAACGCCGGTGCACCCGGGTGTGAACAATCGCCCGGACCGGTTCTGCGGCCACTCACACGGGGGATGTCCCCGGTGGGGTGCGGCCTAGCATCGGTTCCGTGATCCTGTTGGCCGTCCTCGGCGGCCTCGTCGTCGGCGCGGTCCTGGGGGCCGTCGTCGTCCTGCTGGCCCGGCGGTCGTCCGCCGCGGCCGAGCAGGCCGGGGCCGACCCCGGGGACGCCGCGCGGGAGGCCGCGCTGGCCAGGAGACTGCTCGACCTCATGGACCCCGCCGTCGTCGTCCTCGACAAGGACGACGCCGTCGTGGTGGCCAACCCCGCGGCGCGGGCCCTCGGCATCGTCCGCGACCGGCGGCTGCTGGTCCCCGCCCTGCAGCAGGTGGTGCGCGAGGTGCACTCCTCGGGGAGCCGGCGCGCCGACGTGTCGCTGCCCGGCGAGCTCGTCGGTGGCGGCTCCCGGCTGGTCGGCGTCCACGGCATCCCGCTGGACGCCGTCCCCACCGTCGTCCCCGGCCCGGTCGCCCTCGTGCTCCAGGACGTCACCGAGGCCCGCCGGGTCGAGGCCGTCCGGCGCGACTTCGTCGCCAACGTCGGCCACGAGCTGAAGACGCCGGTGGGCGCCCTGGGGCTGCTGGCCGAGGCCATGCTCGGCGCCGCCGACGACCCCGAGACGGTGCAGCGCTTCGCCGCCCGCATGGCGCACGAGGCCGACCGGCTGGCCAAGCTGGTGCGCGAGCTGATCGACCTGTCGCGACTGCAGGGCGCCGAGCCGCTGCCGGAGCTGGTGCCCGTCGACGTCGACACGGTGCTCGCCGAGGCCGTGGACCGCACCGGGCTGGCCGCCGCCGCGAAGGGGATCACCATCGCCGTCGGTGGCCGGCGCGGGCTGGTGGTCCGCGGCGTCGAGTCCCAGCTGACGACGGCGGTCACCAACCTGCTGGCCAACGCCGTCGCCTACAGCCCGGAGAACACGCGGATCGCCGTCGGGGCGCGGGCGCGCAGCGGGCAGGCCGAGATCGCCGTCACCGACAGCGGGATCGGCATCCCGCGGGCCGACCGCGAGCGGGTCTTCGAGCGCTTCTACCGCGTCGACCAGTCGCGGGCCAGCAGCACCGGGGGCACCGGGCTCGGGCTGGCGATCGTCAAGCACGTCGCCAGCAACCACGGCGGCTCGGTCAGCGTGTGGAGCGAGGAGGGCCTCGGCTCCACCTTCACCCTCCGCATCCCCCTGGCGGTCGAGGACCCCTCCGACCGCCCCGAACCCGCCGGCGCGGCGCGCGACGCCGAGGCCGCGGTCCTGCAGGAAGGACGGTCATGACCCGAGTGCTGGTGGTGGAGGACGAGGAGTCCTTCTCCGACGCGCTGTCCTACATGCTCGGCCGGGAGGGGTTCGAGGCGGTCGTCGCCGCCACCGGGCCCGACGCCCTCGCCGAGTTCGACCGCGCGGGGGCCGACATCGTCCTGCTCGACCTCATGCTCCCCGGCCTGCCGGGCACCGAGGTCTGCCGGGCACTGCGCTCCCGGAGCAACGTCCCCATCATCATGCTCACGGCCAAGGACTCCGAGGTGGACAAGGTCGTCGGCCTGGAACTCGGCGCCGACGACTACGTGACCAAGCCCTACTCGGCCCGGGAGCTGGTCGCCCGCATCCGTGCGGTGCTCCGCCGCCGCGGCGACGTCGAGCCCGCCGACGACGGCACGCTCGAGGCCGGCCCGGTGCGGATGGACGTCGAGCGGCACGTGGTCGCCGTCGACGGCGAGCCGGTGGCGCTGCCGCTCAAGGAGTTCGACCTGCTCGAGCTGCTGTTGCGCAACGCCGGGCGGGTGCTGACCCGCGGGCAGCTCATCGACCGGGTGTGGGGCTCGGACTACGTCGGGGACACCAAGACCCTCGACGTCCACGTCAAGCGGCTGCGGGCCAAGATCGAGCCCGACCCGGCCAACCCCAAGCACCTGGTGACGGTGCGCGGCCTGGGCTACAAGTTCGAGCAGTGAGAGGACCCCTCCGCCCCCCACCGCTCGCTCGCGGCGGGACCCTGCGAAGGGGCCGTTCCAGCACGTCAGCGGGCCGCGGGACCGGCCGGGGTCACTGACCCCGGCCGGTCTCCTCCTGCAGCTCGTCGATCTTGCGCGACGCGTCGGCCTTGGTGATGTCGTCGGGCACGTCCTCGCCGGCCTGGCGGGCCAGCGTGTGCAGGTAGCTCTTCTGGGCGCCGGTGGCGGGCTCGTCGCCGGTCACCCAGTCCGACGGGTCCTTCTCCGCGGTCGGGTCGCCGGCCTGGCCCGTGTTGACGTTCGCTTCGCTCATGTGTTCGATCCTAGGCGGGGGTGAGCTCCGCCGCAGCCCGAGCCGGAGGGGTGGTGGAGCGCGACGCCCAGCGGCGTCCGGTCCGGTAGACGTGCACGCTCCCGCAGGAGGGGCACTCCACACCCAGGGCGATGTGGGTCGGGTGGTTGGTGACCGACCGGATGCGCCGGTCGGCGACCAGCTCGTCGGTCCGGGTCACGGGGCAGGTGATCAGCAACATGCGACGAGCGTGCTCCGCGGCCCCCCGCCGCACGAGTGGCAGGAACGACACGGTCCGCGTCTTTTCTGCCATGCTGTGCGCATGACCGGATCCGACCGTCCCCTCGTCGTCAGCGCCGTCGTCGCCGACGGTCTCGTGGGCAGCTTCGGGGTGGGCGTGGCCGCCGAGGTGTTCGGCTACGACCGGCGGCACATGGGCCTGCCGCGCTTCGACTTCGCCCTGGTCAGCGAGCGGCCCGGGGTCCTGCGCACCGACACCGGCATCGCGATCACCGTCGAGCACGGCTTCGAGCGGCTGGCCGCCAGCGACATCCTGCTGGTGACCGCCTGGGAGCTGGTCGACCACGAGCCCACCACCGCGCTCGTCGAGGCGCTGCGGGCCGCGCACGACCGCGGCGCGCTCATCGTCAGCCACTGCACCGGGGCCTTCGTCGTCGCGGCGGCGGGCCTGCTCGACGGCAAGCGGGCCACCACGCACTGGCGCTACGCCGGCGAGCTGGCCGCCCGGTTCCCGGCCGTGCGGGTCGACCCCGCCGTCCTCTACGTCGACAACGGGCAGGTCATCACCGGTGCCGGCACGGCGGCCGGCGTCGACGCGACGCTGCACCTGGTGCGCCGCGAGTGGGGCGCCGCCGCGGCGAACGCGCTCGCGCGCGAGATGGTCGTCCCGCCGCACCGCGACGGCGGGCAGGCCCAGTTCATCGACGCGCCGGTCGCCCGCTGCGAGGACGACCGGCTCTCGCTGGTCCTCGAGTGGGCCTGCGCGCACCTGGCCGAGGACATCAGCGTCGAGGTGCTCGCCCGCCGCGCGCTGATGAGCCCGCGCAGCTTCGCCCGCCGGTTCAAGGCCACCACCGGGACGACGCCGCACGCGTGGCTGCTCGGCCAGCGGCTGGCCGCCGCCGAGACGCTGCTGGAGGAGAGCGACGCGCCGGTCGAGGAGATCGCGCGGCTGGTCGGCTTCGGGACGGCCGCCGGCTTCCGCGAGCAGTTCGCCCGCCGCCGGGGCGTGTCCCCGCGCGCCTACCGGCAGACCTTCCGGACCGCCGCGGCGGTGCCCGTGGGGGAGGGCTCGGCCGCCTGACCCGGCCGCGGCTCAGTCGAGCGGGATCGGGCGGGCGACGCCGACCAGGGAGTCCAGCCGCCCGGCGTTGCTCGGCGCCAGCGGGCTGCGCACCACCCGGGTGAGGGCGAAGCCGGCCCGGGCCAGCAGCATCGCGTGCGTGCGCGGCGTGAAGTGCCAGATGTGCTCGGCCGGCTTGAGCGTCCACCAGCGGGTGCCCAGCAGCCGGGCGGGCAGCGAGGACACGTAGGGCGTGGAGAACAGCACGACGCCGTCGTCGGCCACCAGCGAGCGCGCCGTCCGCCAGAAGTCGAGCGGGTCGGGCACGTGCTCGACGGTGTCCCACGCGCACAGGACGTCGACGCCGGGCTCCAGCGGCGCCTCGGCGAGCTGACCGCAGAAGACGTCGAGTCCGAGGGCCTCGACGGCGTGCCGGGCGCCGGTGCGCGAGAGCTCGACGCCGCTGGTCCGCCAGCCCGCCGCCCGGGCGGCGTCGAGGAACAGGCCGTACCCGGCGCCCACCTCGAGCAGCCGGCCGCCGGGGGCCCGGCCGCGGACCCGGTCGAGCAGCGCCAGCCGGCCGGCGGTCCAGGTGCGCTGCAGCAGCATCGCGGGGTCGAGACGGCGGGGCTCCTGCGCGGCCTCCCCGTACACCCCGCCCTCGAAGTAGCCGACGTCGTCGTAGAGCCGCTGCAGGGCCGCCGGTGCCAGCCGTGGGCTGACGAACACCAGCGAGCACGACGGGCAGCGGACGACCCCGAAGGGCCGCAGGTCGTGCACGAGTCGGCCGCGCACGCCGCAGAGGCAGCAGTCGACCTCCTCGGTGTCCTCGGCGGTCCACGTCACCGGGGCGGAGGTCACCGGGGCAGCCACGGCGGTCAGCCTACGGAGCGGCCGGCGCTCCTCCCGGTAGCGGTGCGCGCCGCGCCGACCGGCGGGTCGTCGGCACCGCCGACCCCGCTGCCCTCCGCGCCGCCGGGGCCGGCCTCGGGGTAGCGCTGGGCGAGCAGTGCGGTGAGCCGGCGCCTGACCACGGGGGAGACCAGTCCGTCCCCGCCGGTCGGGGCGTCGGCGGCGAGCAGCTCGCCGGGGACGACGACGTAGCGGTCGGGGGCGGCGTCGGCCTGGGCGAGGAAGCCGGCGCGCACCGCGTCGGCGTCGGCGCCGGCCGGGGCCGCGGTGACGTCGGAGTCGACGACGACGGTCAGGTCGGGCAGCAGGCCGCGGGTGGCCCACAGCGAGGTGCGGGTGATGCGGTCGGCGTCGAGGCCCTGCCCGGCGCCGTGGAAGGCGATCGAGGTGTCCACGTAGTGGTTGCACACCACGACCTGGCGCCGCTGCAGCGCCGGGCGGATGACCGTGGCCACGTGCTCGGCGCGGTCGGCGGCGGCCAGCAGCGCCGCGGTGTAGGCGGCCACCGGGCGGCCCTCGCCGTCGGTGACCGGCTGGCCGGGCGCGGCCTCGGGCGCCGACGGGTAGAGCAGCTGGCGCACCTGGCGGCCGAGCGCGGTGTCGCTGGGCTCGTGGGTGGTGACCACCGGGTGGCCGGTGCTGCGCAGCACGCGGGCGAGGTCGGCGGTGTAGCGGCGGGTGAGGTCGCGGTCGGCGCCCTCCACCACGACGAACAGCCCGACGCCGCTGGAGGACGCCGAGAGGATGTCCGAGCTGCCCCACAGCAGCCGCAGCAGGTCCCGGGGGCGGGTGTGCGCCCGGCCGCGGGGGGCGACCTGCCGGACGGCGTAGCCGCTCACCAGCAGCGCGATGACCCCGCCGATCAGCAGGGTCAGCCCCGGGCCGGTCAGGGTGAGCAGCAGCTCCCCGACGCGCAGGTCGTGCGTGCCGAGCAGACCCGCCAGGCCCGGGCCGACGGCGACCGAGAGCAGCAGCACGATCCGCACCGACGAGACGACGAAGGCGAACACCCGCCCGCGCAGCCGGTCCTCGACCTCGAAGCCGATCAGCGTGTAGCCGATGATCCAGGCGATCCCGGCGAACAGGCCGACGAGGAAGGCCGCGGCGGTGGCCAGCACGAAGTCCCGCAGCACCGACATGGCCAGCAGGGCGATGCCGGCCAGGCCGATCGAGCGGGCGAACAGTGACCGCCGCGGCACCGTGGGCAGGATCCGCGGCCCGGTGAGCATGCCCAGGGCCAGGCCGGTGAACACGATGCCGAACACCACGCCGTAGCCGGCCGCGCCGGCGTCGAGCGTGGCGATGTAGAGCTGGGCGACGCCGATGATCAGGCCCCCGGCGCCGAACGCGCCGATCACGCCGACGTAGAGCGCGCGCATCAGCGGCTGGCCGCGCAGGAACGAGATCCCCTCGGCGACGAGGGAGAACACGTTGGTCGGCGCCTCGCGGTCGACGGCCGTGGGCGGGATGAGCCGGCGGGACAGGAACACCGTGACCGCCGAGACCGCGAAGCTCGCGGAGTTGAACAGCAGGGCGACCGTGATCGCCGTGCGCGCGTCGCCGCCCTCCTCGCTCCCGGGGAACACGCGGGCGACGGTGGACAGCAGGGCGAACAGCAGCGAGGCCACCGGCACCGAGCCGTACACGCTGAACAGCGAGACCTGGTTGGCCACCGCGAGCCGCTCCCGCGGCACGATCGCCACCCAGATCGCCTGCTTGGCGGGGTTGGTGAACAGCCCGACGGCCTCGACCAGGAACTGGGCGACGTAGAGCCAGGTCAGCTCGTAGCTGACCGCGATCGACAGGTACAGCCCGCAGGCGAGCAGCTCCCCGACGACGACGGTGATCCGCCGGTCGAGCCGGTCTGCCAGCGCCCCGGCCAGCGGGCCGAGCAGGAGGTCGGGCAGCAGCCGGGTGAGGATGACCCCGGAGATCGCCGCGCCCTGGACCGCGGTCGACTCGTCGCGGGTGAGCTGCTGGGCGAGCGCGGTGGTGGCGAGCAGGCCCAGCCAGTCGCCGAGGCTGGAGACGGTGATCGACGCCCACAGCCGCCGGAACACCGGGATCCGCACCAGCGCGAGCAGCGCGTTGTCGGCCCGGTGCCCGCTCGGCGACGACCCCGACGCGCGCGTGCCCGCCGGGTCCGCCGCCTGTCCGTCGCTCACTGTCCTCGCCGTCCGGTCGTCGCGGTCGTCCTGCGCAGGGTAGTGGCGCGGGGTGACGTCCGGGGGTCACCGCACCCGGACGGAGGAGAACGCTCAGTCCGCCGGCCGCCGCCGCTGCAGCGTCAGGGGGACCGGGGCGGGGCTGGCCGGGTGCGGCGCGACCAGCCCCTGGTCCAGCCGTGCCTCGGTGAGCCGGCGCAGCTCGGCGTAGGCGGCCGGGCCCAGCAGGGCGGTGAGCTCGGCGGCGTAGGTGAGCACGAGCGGCTCGGGGGAGACGTGCGCGGCGGGGGAGCCGGTGCACCACCAGTGCAGGTCGGCGCCGCCGGGGCCCCAGCCGCGGCGGTCGAACTCGCCGACCGTGCTGACCAGCACCGTGCTGCCGTCGGGCCGCTCGACCTCCTCCTGCTCGCGGCGGACCGGCAGCTGCCAGCAGACGTCGGGCTTGGTGTGGAGCGGGTGCAGGTCCTCGCGCAGCGCCATGCGGTGCAGCGCGCAGCCGGTCCCGCCGGGGAAGCCGGGCCGGTTGAGGAACACGCAGGCGCCGTCGACCAGGCGGGTGCGCAGCGACCGGATCCCGCCCTCGTCGTCGGCGGTGTCCTCCTCCGTCCAGGCGCCGCGCCCGACCGGCGCGAGCTGCCAGTCGTCGTCGGCGAGGTCGGCGACGGCGGCGGTGACCCGCGCGAGGTCGTCCTCGTCGCTGAAGAAGGCGCCGTGGCTGCAGCAGCCGTCGTCGGCCCGGCCGGGGACCACGCCGGCGCAGCCGCGGCCGAAGACGCAGGTCCAGGCCGAGGACAGCCAGGTCAGGTCGGCGCGGACCCGGTGCCGGGGGTCGGCCGGGTCGGGGAACTCCACCCACTCGCGGGCGAAGTCGGGATCGACCTCGGGCGGCACGTCCTCCACGGCGCCAGGCTAGAGAAGGGCCGCCTCCCCCTGACGCCGCCCTGCGCTGGGCACGAGTCCCCGGAGGGCGCCAGGCAGACTGGGCCCATGCGGCTCGGGGTGCTGGACGTCGGCTCGAACACCGTCCACCTGCTCGTGGTCGACGCCCACCGCGGGGCCGAGCCCACCGCCCAGCACGACGACCGCTGGCTGCTGCGCCTGGCCGAGCACGTCGGCGCCGACGACGTGCTGTCCAGGGAGGGCGAGAAGGCCCTGGTCAAGGCGGTGCAGAAGGCGTGCGTCCAGGCGGAGGAGGAGGGCTGCGACGAGGTCCTCGCCCTGGTCACCTCGGCCATCCGCGAGGCGCGCAACGGCATGGAGGTGCTCGCGCGGGTCCGCCAGCGGACCGGCGTCGACCTGCAGGTCACCAGCGGCGAGGAGGAGGCCCGGCTGACCTTCCTCGCCGTGCGCCGCTGGTACGGCTGGAGCGCCGGGCGGCTGCTGGTCCTCGACATCGGCGGTGGCTCGCTGGAGCTGGCCGCCGGCACCGACGAGGACCCCGACGTGGCCCTGTCGCTCCCGCTGGGCGCCGGCCGGATGACCCGCCGGTTCCTCCCCGAGGCCGCGACCGGGGGCCGTCCCGACCTGGCCGCGCTCCGCGCGCTCGGCGAGCACGCCGCCGACGTGCTCCGGCCGGCGGCCAAGAAGCTCCGCGGCGCCGGGCCGCCCGACCTGGTCGCGGCCACGAGCAAGACCTTCCGCACGCTGGCCCGGCTCACCGGCGCCGCGCCCTACTCCGCGGGCCTGCGCGTGCCCCGCGAGCTCAGCGCCGACGGCCTGGGCCAGCTGATCGGTTTCGTGTCCCGCATCGAGTCCCGCGCGCTGGCCGAGCTGCGCGGCGTGTCGCCCGACCGCGCCCACCAGGTGCCCGCCGGTGCCGTGGTGGCGCAGGCCGCCATGCAGGCACTGGATCTACCCTCCGTGCGGATCTGCCCGTGGGCCCTGCGCGAGGGCGTCATCCTCCGCCGGCTCGACACCTTGGGAGGCGCGTGATGGCACAGCCCCGCCGGGACCCCGATCCCGGGCGCGGGCCCGAGACCGGCGGGCGGCCGCTGGCCGACATCCTCCGCGAGGCCGGCATCGAGGCACCGCGCAGCGCCCGTCGGCGGCGGGGCGACACCGGCGACGTCCCGATCAAGCAGCGCCAGCGCGACGCCGACACCGACGCCGACCGGCCCAACCCGGGGCGCCGGGCCAGCGACACCGGCCGGGTGTCGGAGAGCAGGGTGTCGGACACCGGCCGCGTCGCCCGCGAGGCAGCCCGGCCTGCCCGGGAGCCGGACCGGGACACCGGGCGGGTGTCGCCGGAGGAGCCCGGCCGCGGGCCACAGGGACCCTCCACGGCGGCCATCCCCGGGATCCGGCCCTCGCGCAAGCCCGGCGTCCCCGGCGCCGACGGTCCCGCTCCCGCCACCGGGCCCATCCCGGTGGCCCGCGCCCGCGAGACGCAGGTCCTCGACGAGCCGCTGGGCGCCCGCGAGGGCGCGCTGGCGTGGCTGCGCTTCGCCGGCGAGCTCGTGGTCGCGCTGGCCGCCGGCGTCGGCATCTACTTCCTCTCCACCGTGGTGTGGGAACAGCTGCCCCAGCTCGCGGTGGTCCTGGTCCCGCTGGCGGTCACCGGGCTGGTCGCGAGCGTGGGGGCGTGGCGCGCGCGGACCGGCCGCGAGCCCACCGGCCCGAGGCTGGTCGCCGTCCTCGTGTTCGCCGGGACGCTGCTCACCATCGCCCCGGCCGCCGGGCTGCTCGCCGCCACCTGAGCCGGCGGGCGGGCCGGCTCACCCGTCCTCGTCGGCCTCGTCGTCGGTGGCCTGCGCGAACCGCTCGACGATCGCCGCGCAGAAGGCGTCGAGGTCGTCGGGGTCGCGGCTGGTGACCAGGTTGCCGTCGACGACGACCTCCTCGTCCACCCACGTCGCGCCGGCGTTGCGCAGGTCGGTCTGCAGCGAGGGCCACGAGGTCATCCGCCGCCCCCGCACGACGTCGGCCTCCGCGAGCACCCAGGGCGCGTGACAGATGGCCGCCACCGGCCGGCCCGCCTCGAAGAAGGCCGTGACGAAGGCGACCGCGTCGGCGTCGGCCCGCACGAAGTCCCCGTTGACGACGCCGCCGGGCAGGACCAGCGCCGCGTAGTCGTCGGGGTCGGCGGTGGCGACCGTCGTGTCGACCTTCTTCTGGTCTCCCTTGTCGAGGTGCTGGAAGGCGGTGATCGTGCCGCCCGCCAGGGACACCAGCTCCGGCTCGGCCCCGGCCTCCTCCAGGGCCTGCCAGGGCCGGTCGAGCTCCACCTGCTCGACGCCGTCGGTCGCGAGCACGGCCACCTTCATCCCGTCCAGTTCTCCTGCCATGCGGGCGCGGCTACCCGGGCCCCCCGGGCAGCACACCCGCGCGCACTACGGTCCCGACCGGGGACCTCGACAGGCGGGAGCGGGCGATGGGCGGACGGCGGGGACTGGCGGTCCTGGGCGGCGGCAAGATGGGCGAGGCCCTGCTGGCGGGGCTGGTGCGGCGCTCGGGCCCCGACGGCGTGGTCGTCTGCGAGCGGCACCCGGAGCGCGGGGCCGAGCTCGCGGCGCGCTACGGCATCGACGCCGTCGGCGTGGCGGAGGCCGCCGCGCGGGCGCGGGTGCTGCTGCTGGCGGTCAAGCCCCAGGACCTGCCGTCGCTGCTCGAGCAGCTCGCGCCGTCGGTGGACCCCGGGCACCTGGTGGTGAGCATCGCCGCCGGCTTCCCCACCGCCGCGATCGAGGCGGCGTTGCCCTCCGGGGTCCCGGTGGTGCGGGTCATGCCCAACACCCCGGCGCTGGTCGACCAGGGGATGAGCGTGCTCTCGGCCGGGAACTCGGCGGGGGAGGCCGAGCTCGACGAGGCCGAGGCGCTGCTGTCGACCGTCGGCCGGGTGGCGCGGGTGCCGGAGTACCAGCAGGACGCGGTGACGGCGCTGTCGGGCAGCGGGCCGGCCTACTTCTTCTACCTCGTCGAGGCGATGGTCGACGCCGGCGTGCTGCTCGGCCTGCCGCGGGCGCTGACCACCGAGCTGGTGGTGCAGACCGCGCTGGGGTCGGCGGTGATGCTGCGCGAGTCCGGGGAGCACCCGGCCCAGCTGCGCGACGCGGTGAGCAGCCCCGGCGGGACGACGATCGCCGGCATCCGCGAGCTGGAGCGCCACTCGGTCCGCTCGGCGCTCATCGCGGCCATCGAGGCGGCCGCGCAGCGCTCGGTCGAGCTCGGCCGGGCCGACGGGAGCCGGTGACCGTACCCCGTCTCACGGCTCCGTTCGTGGACGCTGCGTCACCGTGTCGACACATCTCCTTGCTGACGCGCCGATACAGCTGTGAAGCGAGTTGCATAGGTGTAGTTCTGCCCAGGACGGACCGTTCCGCATGTCCGTTTCTTCCATCGCTTCCGTCACGCGGGTCCCCCTACTCTCTGTGTCAGCACGTGTGAGTCCCGTAGTCGGTGGGGAAGCCGGCGCTCGACTCGTGCTGAGTCCGGAGACAGAGATGACCATGCCCCAGCGCACCAACGCCGCCTACGTCCGCCCGGCCGTCCCCGGCCCGCGCCCGATGGCCCGCCCGATCCCGGCCGCCGCCGTCGCCCGCCCCGTGGGCCCGCAGCACCCCGCCGCCGTCCCGGTCGGCCGCGCCGCCGTCCCGCAGCCGCGCGCCGCGGTCACCTTCCTGACCGTCGCCGAGGTCGCCAGCATGATGCGCGTCTCCAAGATGACCGTGTACCGCCTCGTCCACGCCGGCGAGCTCTCCGCCGTCCGCGTCGGCCGGTCCTTCCGCGTGCCCGAGCGCGCCGTCCAGGACTACCTCCGCGACGCCTACACCGACATCGCCTGACGCCGGCACGCCGTCGGCCCACCGGCCGACGAGGCCCCCACCCGCGACAGCGGTGTCTCGAGGAGTGGGGGCCGGAGGCTCCCGCGAGGAGTGACGGTCGGGCTCCGTGCGACGCGGGAGGGCACCTGGCCGCGGTGTCGCGAGGAGTGGGGGCCGGAGGCTCCCGCGAGGAGTGACGGTCGGGCTCCGCGCGACGCGGGAGGGCACCTGGCCGCGGTGTCGCGAGGAGTGGGGGCCGGAGGCTCCCGCGAGGAGTGACGGTCGGGCTCCGTGCGACGCGGGAGGGCACCTGGCCGCGGTGTCGCGAGGAGTGGGGGCCGGAGGCTCCCGCGAGGAGTGACGGTCGGGCTCCGCGCGACGCGGGAGGGCACCTGGCCGCGGTGTCGCGAGGAGTGGGGGCCGGAGGCTCCCGCGAGGAGTGACGGTCGGGCTCCGTGCGACGCGGGAGGGCACCTGGTCGCGGTGTCACCCGGAGGGTGACGGTGTCAGAGCGTCGCCACGGGGGCGCCGGGTAGGCTCGGGCGCCGAGCGACAACCCCGGCCCCGGCCGGAACCGTCGCACACGAGCTGATCCACACTCGCGTGGCGCCCGGTTCCGACCCCCGCGGTCGCCGGCGGGCGCCCCGCGGCCACGACGTCGGGAGCAGGACATGGGTTCGGTCATCAAGAAGCGCCGCAAGCGGATGGCGAAGAAGAAGCACCGCAAGCTGCTGAAGAAGACCCGCGTGCAGCGTCGCAACAAGAAGTGAGCTGAGGCTCGTGCCGCCTGCCGTCGTCCTGGTCACCGGCGTGAGCCGGTGGCTCGGCGGTGCGCTGGCGGCCGAGCTCGCTCAGGACCCGGCCATCGACCGGGTCATCGGGGTCGACACCGTCCCGCCCTCGGCGGAGCTGCTGCGCCGCCTCGGCCGCACCGAGTTCGTGCGGGCCGACATCCGCAACCCGCTGATCGGCAAGGTGGTCAGCACCGCGGGCGTCGACACGGTCGTCCACATGAACATCAGCTCCACCCCGGCCGGGTCCGGCGGGCGCGGGCCGATGAAGGAGCTCAACGTCATCGGGACGATGCAGCTCCTGGCCGCCTGCCAGCGCGCGCCGTCGGTGCGCCGGCTGGTGCTCAAGTCGACCAGCGCCGTCTACGGCGCCTCGCCGCGCGACCCGGCCGTGTTCACCGAGGCCATGCAGGCCCGCCGGGTCCCCTCGGGCGGCTTCGCCAAGGACAGCCTCGACATCGAGGGCTACGTGCGCTCCTTCTCGCGCCGGCGTCCCGACGTCGGGGTGGCCGTCCTGCGGTTCACCAACTTCATCGGCCCGCGGATCGACTCGGTGCTGAGCGGGTTCCTGCGGATGCCGGTCGTGCCCACGGCGCTGGGCTACGACGCCCGCGTCCAGCTGCTGCACGAGGACGACGCGCTGGGCGTGCTGACCCGGGCCACCACGGGGGAGTTCACCGGCACGGTGAACGTCGGGGGAGAGGGCACGTTGCTGTTGTCGCAGGTCATCCGCCGGCTGGGCCGGCTGCAGCTGCCGGTGCCCTCGCCCGCCCTGGGGTCCCTGGGCCGGCTCACCCGTCGCTTCGGCGGCGTCGACTACTCACCGGAGCAGATGCGCTTCCTCAACTTCGGCCGCGTCGTCGACACCACGGTGCTGCGCACCGAGTTCGGCTACACGCCCCGCTACACCACCGCCGAGGCCCTGGCCGACTACGCGCGCACCGTCCCCCCGGTGGTGTCGCCCGGCCTGGTCGCCGACGTCACCACCCGCGCGCAGGAGCTGGTCTCCCGGGCCGGGTCGGTCGCCTCCTCGGTGGGCTCGACGGTGCACGGCCGGCTGCGCCCGGCACCCGCCCCGCCGGGGCTGCGGGCGGTGCGCGATGCCTGAGGCCCGCGTCATCCGGCTGCGGCCCGACGACGAGCAGCCGCACGTCCCGCTGCCGGCGGACCCGAGCTGGGACGACCAGGTCGCCGGTGGCCTGGACTTCCTCCGCCGCCGGCTGACCGGCGAGTACGAGACCGACGAGTTCGGCTTCGACCCCGACCTCACCGACCACCTCCTGCTGCCGCTGCTGCGGCCGCTGTTCTCCCGCTGGTTCCGGGTGGAGACCCACGGCGTGGAGAACGTGCCCAGCACCGGAGGTGCACTGGTGGTGGCCAACCACTCGGGCACCGTGCCGGTCGACGCGCTGATGACCACCGTGGCCCTGCACGACGACCACCCGGCGCAGCGGCGGTTCCGGCTGCTGGGGGCCGACCTGGTCTTCGAGCTCCCGGCGATCGGGTCGCTCGCCCGCAAGTTCGGCGCCACGCTGGCCTGCAGCGAGGACGCCGAGCGGCTGCTCTGCGGGGACGAGCTGGTCGGGGTCTTCCCCGAGGGGTTCAAGGGCATCGGCAAGCCGTTCCGCGACCGGTACACCCTGCAGCGGTTCGGTCGCGGGGGTTTCGTCACGGCGGCACTGCGCACCGGCAAGCCGATCATCCCGTGCGCGATCGTCGGCGCCGAGGAGATCTACCCGATGATCGGCAACGCCCGGACGCTCGCCCGGCTGCTCGGGCTGCCCTACTTCCCGGTGACGCCGACCTTCCCCGCCCTCGGCCCGCTCGGGCTGGTGCCGCTGCCGTCGAAGTGGCTCATCGCCTTCGGCACCCCCATCGAGACGGCGTCCTACGGCCCCGCCGCCGCCGAGGACCCGATGCTGGTGTTCAACCTGACCGACCAGGTCCGCGAGACCATCCAGCAGTCGATCTACCAGCTGCTCCTGCAGCGCTCCTCCGTCTTCAGTTGATCCCGCGCCGGGCCGCACTTCGTGCACACACCGCGGCCCCGGGCGTCGCCCGAGCGCGCTGCGTGCACGAACCGCGCCGGCCGACGGGTCAGAACGGCCAGGCGTTGCGACGACGGAGGGCCACGGCGCCGCCGACGACGCCGCCGGTGAGCGCCGCCGCGGCGACCGTGGGGACGCCGATCCGCGCCGCCTTGCGGCCGGTGCGGAAGTCGCGCACGGTCCACCCGCGCGAGCGGGCGACGGCGCGCAGCTCGGTGTCGGGGTTGACCGCGATCGCCGTGCCGGTCAGCGAGAGCATCGGCAGGTCGTTGGCCGAGTCGCTGTAGGCGGTGCAGCGGGAGAGGTCCAGCTCCTCCCGCTCGGCCAGCGCCCGCACCGCCTCGGCCTTGGCCTCCCCGTGCATCAGCTCACCGACCAGGCGCCCGGTGTAGCGGCCGTCGACGACCTCGGCCACCGTGCCGAGCGCCCCGGTCAGCCCCAGCCGGTGGGCGATGATCCGCGCCAGCTCGACGGGGGTCGCGGTGACCAGCCAGACCCGCTGCCCGGCGTCGAGGTGCTGCTGGGCGAGGTTGCGGGTGCCCGACCAGATCCGGTCGGCCATCAGCTCGTCGTAGATCTCCTCGCCGGCCTGGGTGATCTCGGCGACCTCCCGGCCGGCGACGAAGGCGAGCGCGTTCTCGCGGATGTTGTGCATGTCGTCGGCGCTCTCGTTGCCGGCGACGCGGAACTTGGCCTGCTGCCAGGCGAACCGGGCGATGTCGCGGGAGCTCAGGTACTTGCGGGAGGCCAGGCCGCGGGCGAACCAGAACAGCGAGGCGCCCATCATCATCGTGTTGTCGACGTCGAAGAAGGCGGCGGCCGTGCGGTCGGCGACGACGACGGGGACCGGCTCGACCTCCGCGGCCGCGGCCGACGCCAGGCCCGCGACGTGCGCGCGGATCTCCTCCTCCGACGGCGCGCCGGCGTCCTCGCGCCGACGGCGCCGGAACGGCAGTCCCGGCACGGGCACCCTCCCCCTGGTCCGGCGGCCGCCGCGTGGCGGCACCCGGTCGACCCTATCGGCACCCCCGGGCGGGGCCGCCGGGCCTCAGCAGACCAGCGGCCGGACGCAGACGGGCAGCGGGGTGTCCAGGAGCGAGCCGGTCGAGCTGCCCGGGACGGCCGGATCCGACGGCGTCGGGCCCGCACCAGGCATCGGGAGCGGCGGCAGCGGCAGCTCCGGCAGCGGCAGCTCGGGCAGCGGGAGCCGCGGGACGGGGAGCTGCGGCACGGGCAGCTGCGGGACCGCCGGCCGGCCGGCCGGTCCCGGCGGCGGCGCCGTCGGCGCGCTGCTCCCGGTCGGCGGGGCGACGCCGGACGGGCTGCCCGCGGTCGGCGCCGCCGGTGACCCGCCCGGGCCCGCCCCGCCTCCCGAGCCGCTCCCCGGAACGGGGGACGTGGGTGTGGCGGGGGGCGGAGCCGCGGGCGATGCCGGGTCCCGGCCCCCGGCGGGTGCGGGTGCGGGTGTGCTGGCGCCGGACGGGGCCGGGACGTCGTCGCACGGCACGGGCAGCGGGCCGAGCTCGTCGGCGCCGGCGGTGACCGGCCCGACCGGGCAGGCGAGGCCCTCCCGCAGCCCCGCGGCCCGCGCGCCGACCTCGCTGACCAGGTCGAGCGACCCCGCGGCACCGGCGTCCGCGGGCAGCGCCCGCTGAAGCTCCGCGAGACCACTGCGCTGCTCGTCGGTCCAGTCGTCGAGCACGGTCAGCGGCGCGGCGTCGCGGGTTTCGGCAGCCCGGGTGAGCACCAGCGCGGCGCCCTCGGTGGTCTGCGCGTCCATCGCCGCCAGCGTGTCGCGCACCAGGTCGGCCGGTGGCGCGCCGGGCGTCGAGCCGACCAGGGCGTCGAGCTCCGCCAGCCGGGTGGTGGCGAACCCGAGCAGCGTCAGGCCGCGCTCGTCGCCGGCCAGGGCCAGCCGGGTCTGCTCGGTGCCGCGCTTGACGCCGTAGAGGACGTCGCCGGGCTGCGCGCTCCCCGACAGCGCGACCACCGCGCCCAGGCCCGTCACCGCGACGGCGACGCCGGCGACCGCGGCGACCGCCCGGGGCCGCCGGACGCGCGCCAGGCCGCGGGAGCGGGCGGGGACCGGCTCCGGGGCGCGGACGGCGGCCATCGTGACCAGCCGGGCACGGGTGGCGGCGCGGAAGCCGGGTGCCGGGTCGCCGTCGAGGTCGGCGGCGAGGGCCCGCAGGCGCTCCTCGACGGCCGCCTCGCGCTCCCGCACGGACACCCGGCGGGACGCCCCCGCGGCAGCGTGGCGGTCGCTCACCTGGCTCCTCCGGTCGGTCGGTCGGCTCTCGGCCGACCGGGGCAACGACGCCGGGCCGGACGCGTTCCGGCGTGTCCCCCGTCCGGGGTCCCGGGCGTCACCGCAGCCCCTCCGGCAGCAGGGCGGCCAGCCGCCGCACGGCGCGGTGCTGCAGCGCCTTGACCGCGCCGTCCCTCTTGCCCATGACCGCGGCGGTCTCCGCCACCGACAGCCCCTGCAGGAAGCGCAGCGAGATGCACTCCTGCTGCTCGCTGCCCAGCCGGCGGACACAGGCCAGCAGCTGCTCGTTGGTCAGCCGCGCGACGACGACGTCCTCGGGGCCGTCGGTGGCGCGGTCGGCGTCGCGCATGTCCGCGGTGGTGACCTCCAGCCGGAACCGGCTGCTCTTCACGTGGTCGAGGACGAGGTTGCGCGCGATGGTCACCAGCCACGCGCCGACGTCGCGGCCCTGGAACGACAGCGAGTCGATGCGGCGCAGCGCCCGGACGAAGGTCTCGCTGGTGAGGTCCTCGGCCAGCGACCGGTCGCCGACCCGGTGGAGCAGGTAGCGGTGGACCGTCGTCACGTAGTGGTCGTACAGCCGGCCGAACGCCTCGGCGTCCCCGTCCTGGCTGCGGCGCACCAGGCCCCACACGTCGACCCGGTCGGCGGGCAGGACCTGCCCCAGGGCGGCGAGCTCCGCGGCGAGGCCGTCGTCCGCCGGCGCGTCCACGGCCGGGAGGGGGGACGGCCGCTCGTCCACCGGGCGCGACTGCGGCATGCGGGACGTCGACCTCCTCGTCGGCCCACCCGACGGAGGTCCGGCCCCTCGGCGGGTCCCGCGCTGCTGCGGGTCGCCACCCATGGTGACAACACCACTGCGATCCGTCCACGCCAGCGGGCGGAGTGGTACCTGCCGGTACCCTTCTGCGGGACCCGCGTCCGCCCGCAGGAGGTGTCCGTGACAGGGCCGGTGACCGAGCCCCGACCCGGGCCCACGCCCCCGACGGGGCTGGCCGCCCTCGTGCGCGCCGCGGCCGCCCGACGTCCCGACGCGCCGGCGGTGGTCGACGGTGCGACCCGGCTGACCTGGGCCGAGCTCGACGCCCTCGTCGACCGGGCCGCGGCCGGTCTCGCCGCCCGTGGGCTCGCCCGCGGGGACCGGGTGGCCGTGCAGCTGCCCAACGGCGTCGACTGGCTGCGCGCGGTGCTCGGAGCCCTGCGCGCCGGCCTGGTCGTGGTCCCGGTCAACACCGCCTACACCGATCCCGAGCTCGAGCACCTCCTCACCGACTCGGGCGCGTCGCTGCTGGTCGCGGCCGCCGCGCGCGAGCCCCTGGCCGGGGTGGCGGTGGTCGCCGGGCCGCCCGAGGCCGACGGCCCACCGCCTCCGGACGACGACGACCCCGCCGCGCTCGCCCTGCTGGCCTACACCAGCGGCACCACCGGCCGGCCCCGCGGCGCGATGCTGACCGCCGCCGCGCTGCGGGCCAACCAGGAGCAGTGCCTCGCGATGGACCCGCCGCCGGTGCGCCCCGACGACCGGGTGCTGCTGGTCCTCCCGCTGTTCCACCTCTACGGCCTCAACACCGGGTTCGGCCTGGTCGCCGCCACCGGCGCGTGCGCGGTGCTCGTGCCGGCCTTCGACCCGCGCGCCACCCTCGACGTCGTGGAGCGCGAGAGGGTCACCGCCGTCCCCGGGGCGCCGCCGGTGTACCAGGCCTGGCTCGCCGTGGCCGCCGACGAGGGCGGCGACGCGCGGCTGCGCCGGGCCCTGTCGTCGGTGCGCACGGCCTCCTCCGGTGCCGCGCTCCTGCCCGCGGCGACCTGGCGGGCGGTGCGCGACCGCGCCGGCGTGCAGGTGTGGGAGGGGTACGGCCTCACCGAGGCCGGCCCCGTGGTGGCCAGCACGCTGGCCACCGGGCGGGCCAAGCCGGAGTGCATCGGCGGTCCGCTGCCCGGCGTCGAGGTGGCCCTGCGGGAGCCCGGCGGCACCGATGCCGAGGACGGGCCGGGCGAGCTGTGGGTGCGCGGTCCCAACCTCTTCTCCGGGTTCTGGCCCGACGGCGCCGACGGCCCCGGTGACGACGGCTGGCTGGCCACCGGCGACCTCGCCCACCGCGACGCCGACGGCGACCTGCACCTGCTCGACCGCCGCACCGACCTGGTGCTGGTCAGCGGGTTCAACGTCTACCCGGCCGAGGTGGAGCGGGTGCTCGACACCCACCCCGCGGTCGCCGAGAGCGCGGTCATCGGCGTGCCCGATCCGCGCACCGGCGCCGCCGTCGTCGCCGTCGTCGTCCCCGCGCCGGGCGCGGAGGTGGACGCCGCGGAGCTGCGCGCGCACGCCGCCGCGTCGCTGGCCCGGTACAAGGTGCCCTCCTCGGTCGTCGTCCGCCCGGCGCTGCCGCACTCGCTCACCGGCAAGGTGAGCCACGCGCGGCTGCGCGAGCTGGGCCTCCTCGAGGTGACCGCGCCCGACGCGGCGGAGGTGGCGGGGTGACCGGGCCGCCGCTCCGCCTGGAGCTGCTCACCCGGGAGAACTGCCACCTGTGCGTGACGGCGGCCGAGACGCTGGTGCGCATCGCCGCGGAGGCCGGCGTCGGCAGCCGCGAGGTCGACGTCGACGCCGATCCCGAGCTGCAGGCCGAGTACGGCGACCGCGTGCCGGTGGTGCTGCTCGACGGCCGCGAGCACTCCTACTTCACCGTCGACGTGCCCCGGCTGCGCCGCGACCTCGGCCTGACCTGACCTCCGGGCCCGGGCGCAGCTGCCCGGCCGGGTATGGTCTCGGACACAGCGCCACGCATCCGCGCAGGCCGGGCGCCCGTGGGCTCGCCTGCGACTTTGTTCGCGCGTTCACAAGCGGTTACCGTGGCAGTCGCCGGGTGGTCGACCGCCCGGATCCCCGATGTCGCCCGCCCCCCTCGGCTCCCGCCGTCGCCCGGGCGCGACCGCTGTGGAGTAGGCCCGTGATGCAGTCGCGGCCCCGGATCCCGGAGGCCACCGTCGCCCGGCTGGCCGTGTACCTGCGGGTGCTCGGCGGCCTCGCCGACAGCGGTCGCACCACCGTCTCCTCCGGCGAGCTGGCCTCGGCGGCCGGGGTGAACCCGGCCGGGCTGCGCAAGGACCTCTCCCACCTCGGCCCCTGCGGCACCCGCGGCGTCGGCTACGAGGTCGCCACGCTGCGCGACCGCATCGCCGCCGTGCTCGGCATGGAGACCGCGCACGCGTGCGTCCTCGTCGGCATCGGCAACCTCGGCGCGGCGCTGGCCGGGTACGGGGGCTTCGGCAGCCGCGGCTTCGAGTTCGTCGGCCTCTTCGACGCCTCCCCGGCCCGGGTGGGCCAGCGGATCGGGGGCCTGCCGGTGCGGCCGGTGACCGAGCTCGAGGACGTCGTGGCCGCCACCGGAGCGACCATCGGGGTCATCGCGACGCCCGCCGAGGTCGCCCAGCGGGTCGCCGACCGGCTCACCGCGGCCGGGGTGAGGAGCATCTTGAACTTCGCGCCGGTCACGCTCACCGCGCCCGCGGGGGTCGACGTCCGCCAGGTCGACCTCTCCGTCGAGCTGCAGGTCCTGGCCTTCCTGGACAAGCAGCGCGGCGCCGTCCCCGGCACGCCGCTGGACGCCGGCCTCGCGCCCGCCGGGGGGATGGCATGAGCCTGCTCGCCGTCGGCATCAGCCACCGGACCGCGCCGGTCGCGCTGCTCGAGCAGTTCGCGATGACCCGCGACGACCAGGTCAAGGCGCTGCACGAGCTGGTCGGCAGCGACCACGTCAGCGAGGCGCTGGTCCTGGCCACCTGCAACCGGGTCGAGGTCTTCGCCGAGGTCGACCGCTTCCACGGCGGCGTCGCCGAGGTCAGCCGCGTGCTGGCCCGCCAGGCCGGCGCCGGGGTCGAGGAGCTCACCCCGTACGTCACCGTCCACTACGAGGACCAGGCCGTCGCCCACCTGTTCACCGTGGCCGCGGGGCTGGACTCGATGGTCGTCGGCGAGACCCAGGTGCTCGGCCAGCTCCGCGCGGCGTACGCCCTCGCGCAGGAGGAGGGCACGGTCGGCCGCTGCCTGCACCCGGTGGCCCAGCACGCGCTGCGCGTGGGCAAGCGGATCCACTCCGAGACCGGCATCGACCGCGCCGGTGCCTCGCTGGTGACGGTGTCCCTCGACCACGCCGAGGACCGCATCGGCCCGCTCGCCGGCCGTCCGGCGCTGGTCGTCGGCGCCGGCTCCATGGGCGCGCTCGCGGCCAGCACGCTCTCGCGCCGCGGCGCGCTGGTCACCGTCGCCAGCCGCTCGCCGGAGTCCGCTGCCCGCCTGGCGGCCGCCGTCGACGGCGGCACCGCCGAGATGGCCGACCTGCGGACGGCGGTCGCCGACGCCGACGTGCTGGTCACGTGCACCGGCGCCACCGGGCTGGTCGTCGGCACCGACGTCGTCGCGGCCGCGATGGCCGGCCGGGCCGACCGGCCGCTGGCCGTCGTCGACCTGGCCCTGCCGCGCGACGTCGACCCCGGCGTGGCCGCGCTGCCCGGCGTGCACGTCGTCGACCTCGCGCTGCTGCAGGGCGAGCGCTCGGCCACCGGGGGGACCGGGGCGGTCGCCGCCGACGACGTCGCCGCCGCGCACGCGCTCATCGAGGCGGAGACCGCGCTGCTGCGCGCCGAGCGGCAGGCGGCCGCCGTCGCGCCCACCGTCTCGGCGCTGCGCAGCCAGGCCGCCGAGGTGGTCGACGCGGAGCTGCTGCGCCTGGCGGCCCGGCTGCCCGACCTCGACGCCCGCGCGCGCAGCGAGATCGCCCGCACCGTGCGCCGCGTCGTCGACAAGCTGCTGCACGAGCCGACCGTCCGGGTCAAGGAGCTGGCCAGCACCCCCGGCGGCGTCGACTACGCCGACGCCCTGCGCGCGCTGTTCGGCCTGGGCCTCGGCGCCGAGGTGCCCGCCGACGGCCCGCGGCTGGCCGAGGCGGTCGCCGTCGACCCCGACGAGCTGCGTCCCGGAGGCGGATCGTGACCTCCCAGACCATCGCGACGCTGCGGCTGGGCACCCGTGCCAGCCAGCTGGCCCGCACCCAGTCGCAGACCGTCGCCGACGCGCTGACCGCCGCCAGCGGCGTGCCGGTCGAGCTGGTGCACATCAGCACCGAGGGCGACCGCTCGGCCGCGGCCATCGCCCAACTCGGCGGCACCGGCGTCTTCGTCACCGCCATCCGGCAGGCACTGCTCGAGGGCACCGTCGACGTCGCCGTGCACAGCTACAAGGACCTGCCCACCGCGCCCGAGCCCGGGCTGGTGCTCGCCGCCGTCCCGCCGCGGGAGGACCCCCGCGACGCGCTGGTCGCCCGCGACCGGCTGACCCTCGGCGAGCTGCCGCCCGGCGCCCGCGTGGGCACCGGGGCGCCGCGCCGCATGGCGCAGCTGCGCGCGCTGGGCCTGGGCCTGGAGGTCGTGCCGATCCGCGGCAACGTCGACACCCGGATGGCCCGCGTCGTCCCGGGCGACCTCGACGCCGTCGTCCTCGCCCGCGCCGGGCTGGCCCGGCTGGGCCGGCTCGACGCGGTCACCGAGGTGCTCGACCCGCTGCAGGTGCTGCCCGCGCCCGCGCAGGGCGCGCTGGCCGTCGAGTGCCGCGCCGACGACGAGCGCACCCTGCAGCTGCTCGCCGCCCTCGACGACCCCGGCACCCGCGCCGCCGTGCTCGCCGAGCGGACCACGCTCGCCGCGCTCGAGGCCGGGTGCAGCGCCCCGGTCGCCGCGCACGCCGAGCTGGCCGAGGGCGACGACGGTCCCGAGCTGTACCTGCGCGCGTCGGTCACCGCGATCGACGGCAGCGACGGCGTCCGCGGCTCGGTGACCGGCCCGGTCGGCGACGCCGAGCGGCTGGGCCGCGAGCTCGCCGCCGACCTGCTCGACCGCGGCGCCGCCGCGCTCGTGGCGGCCTCCCGGTGACCCGCCGGGCCCACCCGGCCGGGCGGTACGCCCCGGCCCCCTCGACCCCCGCACACGCCCACCCCAGGGCCACGACACCAACAAGGACCAGGAGCTCGTGATGACGCGCTTCCGCAAGACCCCAGGCCGCGTCGTCTTCGTCGGCGCCGGCCCCGGCGACCCCGGCATGCTCACCGCCCGGGCCACGGCCGCACTGGCCGAGGCCACGGTCGTGCTGGTCGACCCGGACGTCCCCGCCGCCCTCACCGACGCCGTCCGCGACGGCCGCCCGGGCCTCGAGCCGGCCCCGGTCAGCGGCGAGCCGGCCGACGTCGCCAAGGGCGCCGTCGCCGCGGCGAAGAACGGCGACGTCGTCGTCCGGCTGGTCGCCGGCGACCCCTACACCTCCGAGCACGCGGTCAAGGAGGTGCTCGCCGTCGCCCGCACGTCGGTGCCCTTCGACGTGGTGCCCGGCGTCGCCCCGGCCACCGCGGTGCCGGCCTTCGCCGGCGTCGCCCTCGGCGGCACCTCGCTGACCGCCGACCTGCGCGACGGCGACGTCGACCTGCCCGCGTTGGCCGCCGCGGCCGCCGCCCTCGCCGCGCCCGTGGTGCTGCAGGCCGGCGCCGAGCAGCTCCCCGACGCCGCGGCGCGGCTGGTCGAGGGCGGCCTGTCCGGCAGCACCCCGGTCGTGGTGACCGCGGGCGGCTCGGGCACCGGCCAGAAGAGCGTCGTCGCCAAGCTGGCCGCCGTCGCCGAGAAGACCGCCGACCTCGGCGGCCTCACCGGCCCGGTCGTGGCCACCGTGGGCTCGGCCGTCGACAAGCGCGGCAAGCTCTCCTGGTGGGAGAGCCGGCCGCTGTTCGGCTGGCGGGTGCTGGTGCCGCGCACCAAGGACCAGGCCGGCGACATGAGCGAGCGGCTGCGGGCCTACGGCGCGGTGCCGGTCGAGGTGCCCACCATCGCCGTCGAGCCGCCGCGCAGCGCCGCCCAGATGGACCGGGCGATCAAGGGCCTGGTCACCGGCCGCTACGGCTGGATCGTGTTCACCTCGGCCAACGCCGTGCGCGCGGTCCGGGAGAAGTTCGCCGAGCTCGGCCTCGACGCGCGGGCCTTCGCCGGTGTGAAGGTCGCCTGCGTCGGCGAGCAGACCGCCGACGCGGTGCGGGCCTTCGGCATCGTGCCCGAGCTCGTGCCGAGCGGCGCGCAGTCCAGCGAGGGCCTGCTGGCCGACTTCCCCGAGTACGACGACGTCCTCGACCCGATCAACCGGGTGCTGCTGCCGCGCGCCGACATCGCCACCGAGACCCTCGCCGCGGGCCTGCAGGAGCGCGGCTGGGAGGTCGACGACGTCACCGCCTACCGGACCGTGCGGGCCGCGCCGCCGCCGGCGCCGGTGCGCGAGGCGATCAAGGGCGGCGGCTTCGACGCGGTGTGCTTCACCTCGTCGAGCACGGTCCGCAACCTGGTCGGCATCGCCGGCAAGCCGCACGCCAAGACCGTCGTCGCGGTGATCGGCCCGGCCACCGCGGCCACCGCGCAGGAGTTCGGCCTGCGCGTGGACGTCCAGCCCGAGACCGCCGCGGTCGGCCCGCTGGTCGACGCGCTGGCCGAGTTCGCCGAGGCCCGGCGCGCGGAGGCCGGGCAGTGAGCCCGGCGCAGGGCGGGTCGAGCCCGGGCTTCGCCCGCGGGCGCCGGCTGCGGTCGACGCCCGCCCTGCGCCGGCTCACCGCCCAGACCCGGGTGGCCCCGGCCGACCTGGTGCTGCCGGTGTTCGTCAAGGAGGGCATCGACGAGCCGGTGCCGGTCGGCTCGATGCCCGGCGTCGTCCAGCACACGCTGGACTCGCTGCGGAAGACCGCGCACGAGGCGGCCGGGGCCGGCGTCGGCGGGCTGGTCCTGTTCGGCGTCCCCGCGGAGAAGGACGAGGCCGGCTCGCAGGCCGACGCCGCCGACGGGATCGTCAACGTGGCGCTGCGCCGGCTGCGCGAGGACCTCGGCGACGAGCTGGTGCTCATCGCCGACCTGTGCCTGTGCGAGTACACCTCGCACGGGCACTGCGGGCTGGTCACCCCGGCGGGCGTCGTCGACAACGACCCCACCCTGGACCGCTACGCGTCGGTGGCCATCGCCCAGGCGCAGGCCGGCGCCCACGTCGTCGCCCCCAGCGGGATGATGGACGGGCAGGTGGCCGCGATCCGCCGGGCGCTCGACGGCGCGGCGTACACCGAGACGCCGATCCTGGCCTACGCCGCCAAGTACGCCTCGGGCTTCTACGGCCCGTTCCGCGAGGCGGCCGAGGGCGCGCCGCAGTTCGGCGACCGCTCGACCTACCAGATGGACCCGCCCAACGCCGACGAGGCGCTGCGCGAGGTGGCCCAGGACCTGGCGGAGGGCGCCGACGCCGTCATGGTGAAGCCCGCGCTGCCCTACCTGGACGTCGTGGCGCGGGTCGCCGACGCCGTCGACGTCCCGGTCAGCGCCTACCAGGTCAGCGGCGAGTACGCGATGGTCGAGGCGGCCGCCCGCAACGGCTGGATCGACCGCGAGCGCGCCATCCTCGAGACGCTCACCGCCATCCGGCGGGCCGGTGCCGGCCAGGTGCTGACCTACTGGGCGGTCGAGGCCGCGCACCTGCTGCGCCGGTGACGCACGTCGAGCCCGGCGGCTCCTGGCGGCCGTTCTGGCTGACCGCCGCCGCGCTCGCCGTTCTCGGCGCCCTCGACGTGGTGCTGGCCGGGCCCGGCCTGCCGCCGCCGGCCTGGGCGCTCGTCGCGCTGGCCGCGCTCGGCGTCGCCGCGGCCCTGTGCTCGGCCGCCCGCCGGGTGTGGACGGTCCGGGTGCAGGGCGGCGGTCCCGATGGCGCGCTGTCGGTGGGCCGCGAGCGGGTGCCGCTGGCCGACGTCGACGCCGCCCACCTGCGCGCCGTACGCGAGGGGACGGCGGGCGTCGATGCCGGCGCACCCGTCCTCGGCGGCGGCTGGTCGGTGCCCCGCGGGCGCACCGGCCTGCCGCTGCGGCTCGCCGACGGCCGCACCGTGCTGGTGCCCACCCGCGACCCCGCCGCCCTCACCGGTGCCCTGCTCGCCGCCCTGCCGGGGAGTGGCACGTCACAGGCCGCCGACCCCGACGCCGCCGACGGGCTCCCGGGAGGCAGGGGGACACTGGGGCCGTGACCTCGCTGGACACCACCCGGTACGACTACGCGGCACCCGTCTCCGCGGACCTGTTCGCCCGCGGGAAGCGCGTCACCCCCGGCGGCGTCAACTCGCCGGTGCGCGCCTTCCGCGCCGTCGGCGGCACCCCGCGGTTCATGGCGCAGGGCACGGGCCCGTGGCTCACCGACGCCGACGGCCGCCGCTACGTGGACCTGGTGGCCTCCTGGGGCCCGATGATCCTCGGCCACGCCCACCCGGCCGTGGTCGAGGCGGTCACCGCCGCAGCCCGCCGCGGCTTCTCCTTCGGCACCCCCACCGAGGGCGAGCTGGAGCTGGCCGAGGAGATCATCGACCGGATGCCCCCGGTGGAGCGGGTGCGGCTGGTCAACTCCGGCACCGAGGCGGTGCTCTCGGCGGTCCGGCTGGCCCGCGGCGCCACCGGCCGCCCGCTGGTGGTCAAGTTCGCCGGCTGCTACCACGGCCACGTCGACGCGCTGCTGGCCTCGGCAGGTTCCGGCGTGGCCACCCTCGGCCTGCCCGACACCCCCGGCGTCACCACCGGCGCGGCCGCCGACACGATCGTGCTGCCCTACAACGACGTCGCCGCCGTCGAGGCGGTCTTCGCCGAGCGGGGCGCCGAGATCGCGGTCGTGGTCAGCGAGGCCGCCCCGGGCAACATGGGCGTCGTCCCGCCGCGGGAGGGCTTCAACGCGGAGCTGCGCCGGATCACCGCCGAGCACGGCGCGCTGCTGCTGCTCGACGAGGTGATGACCGGCTTCCGGGTCTCGCCCTCGGGCTGGTACGGCCTCGACCCCGTCGACGCCGACCTGTTCACCTTCGGCAAGGTCATGGGCGGGGGGCTGCCGGCCGCGGCGTTCGGCGGGCGCGCCGACCTCATGGAGCAGCTGGCACCGACCGGGCCGGTCTACCAGGCCGGCACGCTGGCCGGGAACCCCGTCGCCGTCGCCGCCGGGCTGACCACGCTGCGGCACTGCACCGACGACGTCTACGCCCGCTGCGACCGGGTCGCGGTCACCCTGCGCGGCGCGACCAGCGCGGCACTGTTCGCCGCCGGCGTCCCGCACCGGGTGCAGCAGGCCGGCTCGATGTTCTCCGTCTTCTTCGTGCCCGACGAGCGGCAGGTGCGCGACTACGACGACGCCCGCACCCAGGACACCGCGGCGCACCGCGCGTTCTTCCACGAGATGCTCGCCCGCGGCGTGTACCTGCCGCCGTCGGCGTTCGAGTCCTGGTTCGTCAGCGCCGCGCTCGACGACGAGGCCGTGCAGCGGGTGCTCGACGCGCTGCCCGCCGCCGCCCGCGCGGCCGCGGCCGCCGACCCCGCCGACGCGCCGTCCGACGCCGAGTCGAAGGACGCCCAGGAGCTGCAGCCCTGATGGAGACCACCGTCGTCCACCTGCTCCGCCACGGGGAGGTGCACAACCCCGACGGCGTCCTCTACGGCCGCCTGCCGGGCTACCGGCTGTCCCCCGCCGGGGAGGTGATGGCCGAGCGCGCCGCCGAGTGGCTGACCGGCCGCGGCGTCACCCACCTGTACTCCAGCCCGCTCGAGCGGGCCCGGCAGACCGCCGCCCCCGTCGCCGAGGCGCTGGACCTGCCGGTCGCCGTCGACGACCGGCTGATCGAGGCCGGCAACGCCTTCCAGGGCCTGCGGGTCGCCGGCGGCCGCGGCGTGTTCCGGACGCCGGCGCACTGGTGGAAGCTGCGCAACCCGGTGCGGCCGTCCTGGGGCGAGCCCTACGTGGAGATCGCCGCGCGGATGCTGCTCGCCGTGGAGGCCGCCCGCGACGCCGCACGGGGGGCCGCCGCCGTCTGCGTCAGCCACCAGCTGCCGATCTGGACGCTCCGGCTGCACCTGGAGGGCCGCCGGTACACCCACGACCCGCGCCGCCGGCAGTGCGGGCTGGCCAGCGTCACGTCGGTGACCTACGACGGCGACGAGGTCACGCGGATCGACTACGCGGAGCCGGCCGGCGCCACCGACCCCGACGCGGTGCCCGGCGCATGACCACCCCACGGGAACGCTCCGCTGGCGCTCCACGTCCCCGCGGGGGCCCCGGGAGGCGGCTGCTGCCCGCCGCGGCCGCGGCGCTCGCCCTCCTCGCCGGCTGCTCGACCGGCGAGGGCCGGGCCGACGTCACCGACGGCGGCGAGTACCGGTTCGTGGCGGCCACCCCGGCCGGCGAGGTGATCCCCGAGACCGAGCGCGCCCCGGCCCCCGACTTCGGCGGCACGCTGCTCGGCGGTGGCGACTGGACCTCCGACGAGCTGGCCGGGCAGGTCGCCGTCCTCAACTTCTGGGGGTCGTGGTGCCCGCCCTGCCGGGTGGAGACGCCGGAGTTCCAGGAGGTCTACGCCGAGGTCCGCGACGAGGGTGTGGCCTTCCTCGGCCTGAACGTCAAGGAGGTCGACGAGCAGTTCGCGCAGGCGTTCGTCGACAGCCAGGGCATCGAGTTCCCCTCGCTCTACGACCCCGCCGGCGAGGTCGCGCTCGCCTTCCGGGACTACCCCGCCACCGCGATCCCGTCCACGATCGTCCTCGACCGCGACGGCCGGGTGGCGGCCGTCTACACCGGCGCGGTCGCGCAGGACGACCTGCGCGCCGTGGTCGACCGGCTGCTCGGGGAGGGCTGAGGTGGGGCAGGAGTTCGCCGCGCTGGTCACCGACGGCCCGCTGCTCGTGGCCGCGGCCGTCGCGGCGCTGGTCGGGCTGGTCAGCTTCGCCTCGCCCTGCGTGCTGCCGCTGGTGCCCGGCTACCTGTCCTACGTCACCGGTCTGGTCGGCAGCGGGGTGCGGTCCACCGCGCCGGCACCGACCGGTGACGGCGCCACCGCGGGTGCCACCGCGGGTGCCACCGCCACCGCCGTCCGCACCGACGAGCGCTCCCCGCGCGGGCGGATGGTGCTCGGCGCGCTGCTGTTCGTCCTCGGCTTCACCGCGGTCTTCGTCGCCGTGGGCACCGCCTTCGGCGGCCTGGGCCGGCTGCTGGTCCAGTACGACGACGTCATCACCCGCGTCATGGGCGTCGTCGTCATCGTCGTCGGCCTGGCCTTCCTCGGGCGGCTGCCGTTCCTGCAGCGCACCGCGCGGCTCTCGGTGCGCCCGGCCGCCGGGCTCGCGGGCGCGCCGCTGCTCGGCGTCGTCTTCGGCCTGGGCTGGACGCCGTGCCTGGGCCCGACGCTGTCGGCGGTCTACTCGCTGGCCTACACCGAGGCCACCGCCGGCCGCGGCGCGCTGCTGTCGGTGGCGTACTGCCTGGGGCTCGGGATCCCGTTCGTGCTCGTCGCCCTCGGCGCCCGCTGGGCGGTCGGGGCGACGGCGTTCCTGCGCCGGCACGCCCGTGCGGTCACCCGCTTCGGCGGCGCGGTGCTGGTCGTGGTCGGGTTGCTGCTGCTGACCGGGGCCTGGACCGAGATGATGGCGTGGCTGCGCTCCTGGCTGGCCGTCACCGGGCTGGGGGAGTCGCCGCTGTGACCACCACCGCCCCGCCCCGGCAGGCCCCGGCCCCGCCGCCGCCCGCGCGCCCGTCCGCCGCCCGCCGGCTCGGCGGGTTCGCGCTGCGCCAGTGGCGCCGGCTCACCGCCATGCGCACGGCGATCGTGCTGCTGTTCCTGCTCGCGCTCGCGGCCATCCCCGGCTCGCTGCTGCCGCAGCGCTCGCTGTCGCAGAGCGCCGTCGGCCAGTACTTCGCCGACCACCCGACGCTCGCGCCGCTGCTGGACCGGCTGTACCTGTTCGACGTCTTCAGCTCGCCGTGGTTCGCCGCGGTGTACCTGCTGCTGTTCGTCTCGCTCATCGGCTGCGTGCTGCCGCGCGCCCTGGAGCACGCCCGCGCGCTGCGCACCCCGCCGCCCCCGGCGCCGCGCCGGCTGACCCGGCTGCCCGACTCCACGCAGCTGCCCACGCCGCTGCCGGCCGCCGACGCCCTCGACGCCGTCGAGGAGGAGCTGCGGGTGCGCCGCTACCGCGTCGTCCGCCGCGAGCGCGGGGGCGTCGCCGAGCTCTCGGCCGAGAAGGGGTTGCTCAAGGAGACCGGCAACCTGGTGTTCCACCTGGCCCTCGTCGGTCTGCTGCTCGGCCTGGCCGGGGGCAAGCTGTGGGGCTACGAGGGCAGCATCCTGGTCACCGAGGGCCAGCGGTTCTGCAACGCGTTCCAGCAGTACGACACCTACTCCGCCGGGGCGCTGGTCGACAGCGGTGACCTCACCCCGCTGTGCGTCGGCCTCGAGGACTTCCGCGCGGAGTACGAGGAGGACCTCACCGCCGCGTCGTTCACCGCCGACATCACCTACGGCGCGCCGGGCGAGGAGGGCCGGCCGACGACGATCGGCGTCAACGACCCGCTGCGCGTCGACGGCGACCGCGTCTACGTGACCGGCCACGGCTTCAGCCCCCGGTTCACCGTGACGCTGCCCGACGGCACCGCCTTCGACGACGTCTCCGCGCCGTTCCTCCCCACCGAGCAGTCGACGATGGCCAGCGAGGGCGCCCTCAAGCTCCCCGACCTCGGCGCCGGGGCGGAGGACCAGCTCGCGCTGCAGGGCTTCTTCGCCCCCACCGGCCTGGTGCAGGGCGGCATCCTCACCTCCATCGACCCCCGGCCCCTCGCACCGCAGGTCGCGATCGTGGCCTTCCAGGGCTACCTCGGCCTCGACTCCGGGCTGCCGCAGTCGGTGTACTCCCTGGACGCCTCGCAGATCGAGCGCGGCCGGCTGGCGGAGGTCGGCCGGGCGAACCTGTCGGTGGGGGAGTCGCTGACGCTGCCCGACGGGACGACGGTGACCTTCACCGGCTACTCGCAGTTCGCGGCGATGCAGTTCTCGCACGACCCCGGCCAGCTGTGGGTGCTCGGCGCCGCCGTCGCGGTGCTGGCCGGCCTGCTGGGCATGCTGCTGCTGCGCCGCGAGCGCCTCTTCGCCCGCGCCACCGCCGCGCCCAGCGGCGGTAGCGTGCTCGACGTCGGGGCGCTGACCCGTGGCAGCGGCGACGGCGCGCCGCGGTTCGCGGCCCTCACCGACGACCTGCGGGCGGTCCTCGCCGCCCGTGCCCCGACCCACGACGTGACCCGCACCCCGCCCGACGGCGGGGCCGCACCGGAGACCGGAGGCGCACCCGCGTGACCGCCGACCAGCTGTCCGCCCTGTCGGACACCCTGTTCTCGACCAGCGTCGGTCTCTACTCGCTGGCCGTCGTCGCCTTCTGTGCCCAGCTGGCCTTCGGCCGCCGCCCGGCCCGGGAGCAGGCACTGGTCGGCGCCGGCGCCGCCGGGGACGCCGGCGGCCCGGCCGAGGGCGGGGCGTCCCGGGCCGGCGCGCTGTCCGACGACCCCGCGCCGGTGCGCCGCTGGGGCCGGGTGGCGATGCTGCTCACCGCCGCCGGCGCGCTCACCCACACCGGCGTCCTCGTCGCCCGCGGGCTGGCCACCGACCGGCTGCCCTGGGGCAACATGTACGAGTTCGCGACCGCGGTCGTGCTCGTCGCCGTCGTGGCCTTCCTGGTGCTCGCGCTGCGCTCGCCCGGCCTGCGGCACCTGGGCCTGTTCGTGCTGGCGCCGGTGGTGCTCAGCATGGTCGCGATCGGGCTGTTCCTCTACGTCGAGAGCGGCCCGCTGGTGGCCGCGCTGCGGTCGAGCTGGCTGGCCGTGCACGTGACGACGGCGATCCTCGGCTTCGGCATCTTCTTCGTCAGCGGCATCGCCAGCGTCCTGTACCTGGTGCGCTCGCGGTACGAGGCCCGCGGCGGCGACGTCTCCGACGCCCGGATCGTGGGCCGGATGCCGTCGGCCGCCTCGCTGGACCGGGTCGCCCACCGCACCGCGGTCTTCGGCTTCCCGATCTGGACCTTCGCCGTCATCGCCGGTGCCATCTGGGCCGAGAGCGCCTGGGGCCGCTTCTGGGGCTGGGACCCCAAGGAGACCTGGGCCTTCATCGCCTGGGTGGTCTACGCCGCCTACCTGCACGCCCGCACGACCGCCGGCTGGCGGGGCCGCCCCGCGGCCTGGGTCAACGTCGTCGGCCTGGCGGTCATGGTGTTCAACCTGCTGTACGTGAACATGGTGTCCACCGGGCTGCACAGCTATGGCGGGGTCGACTGAATCGCGTCCCATCCACCTCCCAGACCCCTCCCACCCCTCCTGCAGGGGGTGTGGACGGCCACGGCGGGGGTCGCGTGCTCCACTTGACGCCATGACCGCACGCACGGGGGGCTCACGCACAGGAGGCTGCTGTGGGTAGGCACACCGCCGCCGACGGCGCAGGGACCGACCCGATCGTCGCCGCGGCACTCGCCCGCCAGGAGCCCGCCGCCGCGGGCACCCGTCACGCCTCCGCTGCCGACGAGGGCACCGAGGAGGGCACCGAGAGCGGCCTGGGCTGGCCCGGGGACACCACCACCGGCGGCGGCCTGGGCTGGCCCGGGTCCCTGGACGAGGTCCTCCGCGAGACCGCCCGGATGGACGCCGTCCCCGACGTCCCCCGGGCCGGAGCGGCCGGGGACGTCGCACCGGACGAGGCAGGTCCAGAGGCGGGGGCGGAGCTCGGGGCGCCGACCCGGCGCGGCTGGCGGCGGGTGTTCGGCGGCTCCGCCGCCTAGGAGCCGTGCACTTCCGCGGAAGCGCGCGAGAGGGGCGTCGCGAGGGTCAGGCGGGGGAGCCGTCGTCGCGGCGGACGCGGCGGCCGAGCTCGCGCAGGAACTCCGGGTCGTCGTCGGGAGCCACCGGACGGGTGGCACGCGACGGGCGCGGGCGGCGGGCCGGCCGCGGCGGGCGCACGGCACCGCCGGCGGCGGCGGTCGCCCGCAGGACCAGCACGACCACGGCCACGGCGACCACCAGCAGCACCACGAACGCCACCTGGCGCACCCCCTCGGATCGGGCCTCACCGCCACTGTACGACCGCTGGGATACTGGCGGTGCCGCGCGGGACGCGCGCCCGCGCAGACCCCCGCCCCGTCCGGATGGAGCCCGACATCGACGCCGTCGACCGGCAGCTGATCGACCTGCTGCGCGCAAACGGCCGGGCCAGCTACGCCGAGCTCGCCCGCCAGGTCGGCCTGTCCGCCCCGGCGGTGCACGAGCGGGTCGGCAAGCTCGAGGCGGCCGGGACCATCACCGGCTACCGCGCGGTCGTCGACCCCGTCGCGCTCGGGCTCGACGTCACCGCGCTGGTCGGCGTCATCGAGAGCGACTCGGTCGACGACAACGGCGTCGAGGCGGCGCTGCGCGCGATGCCCGAGGTGGAGGACTGCTGGCGGGTGGCCGGCAGCGAGGCCTTCGTGCTCAAGGTGCGGGTGACCGACATCCCGGCACTGGAGGCGGCGATCAACGCGTTGAACAGGATCGAGGGCGTCGCCCGGACCCGCACCACCGTGGTGCTGTCGACGAAGTGGGAGGGCCGTCATGGCTGAGCAGGAGCGCACGCCGGTCACGCCGGTGGGCCCGGACGGGCGGCCCGCGGTGCGGCCGAGGGTGCTGCCCTGGCTGCTCGTGCACACCATCGGGCGGCTGGCCGTCTTCGCGCTGCTGACCGTGGTGCTGTGGATGGTGGGCCTCGACCTCTGGTCGGGCCTGCTGTTCGGCCTGCTGCTGTCGATGCCGGTGTCGTACTTCCTGCTGCGCCGCTCCCGCGAGCAGCTCAGCGTCGCGCTGGTCATGCGCTCGGAGGAGAAGCGCCGCGCCAAGGAGGAGTTCCGCGCCCGGCTCTCCGGCGACGCCGCCTGACCCGCGGAGAGGGTCAGCCCGACAGGGCGAGGCCGGTGGCGAGCAGCACCCCGGTGGCCAGCGTGAGCAGCCCGGTGGCCTGCAGCGCCGCGATGAGCGCCGGCCCGCGGCCACCCGAGAGCACGACCCGCGACGGCGGCACCGCCAGCGGGGCCGCCAGCAGCGCCAGCAGGGCCCACGGCCGGACGACGCCGATCGCGACGACGACGGCGAACGCCCCGGCCAGCAGCCCGACGTAGAGCAGGCGGGTGGCACGGTCGCCCAGCAGCACCGCCAGCGTCCGCTTGCCCACGACCGCGTCCCCGGCGATGTCGCGCAGGTTGTTGACCACCAGCAGCGCCACCGACAGCAGCCCGACGGGCACCGCGGCCGCCAGCGCCAGCCCCTCGACCCGGCCGGTCTGCGCGAACGTCGTCCCCGCGACGGCGACCAGGCCGAAGAACACGAAGACGAACACCTCGCCCAGCGCCCGGTAGCCGTAGGGCAGCGGGCCGCCGGTGTAGGTCCACGCGGCCGCGATGCAGACCGCCCCGACGGCGACCAGCCACCAGCTCGACAGCGCGGCGAGGACCAGCCCGGCGACGCCCGCGACGGCGAAGGCGAGCAGCGCGGCGGCGAGCACCTGGCGAGCCGGTGCGGCGCCCGAGCCCACCAACCGCATCGGGCCGACCCGGTCGGCGTCGGTGCCGCGCTTCCCGTCGGAGTGGTCGTTGGCGTAGTTCACCGCCACCTGCAGGGCGAGGGCGACCAGCAGCGCCAGCAGCGCCGGCACGGGCCGGAACCCGTCGAGCGCGGCGGCGGCGCCGGTGCCGACGAGCACGGGCGCCAGCGCCGCGGGCAGGGTGCGCGGCCGGGCGCCGGCCACCCACTGCGCGGGCGTGGCCATCAGCGGCCGCCGGCCAGCGCGGCCGCCAGGCCGCGGCGGTCGGGCTTGCCGGTGTGCAGGGTGGGCACCGCGTCGACCAGGTGCAGCTCCCGCGGGGCGCTGGGCCTGCCGAGCCGTTGCGCCACCCACGGCCGCAGCGTCGCGAGGTCCGGGCTGGTCCCCGCGGCCGGGACGACGGCGGCCACCACCCGCTGCCCCCACTCCTCGTCGGGCCGGCCGAAGACGACGGCGTCGGCGACGTCGGGGTGCTCGCGCAGCACGCCCTCGACCGCCTGCGGCGCGACGTTCACCCCGCCGCTGACCACCACGTCGTCGAGCCGGCCGGTGACGGTCAGCCGCCCGTCCGGCCCGGTCGACCCCGCGTCGCGGGTGCGGAACCAGCCGCCGGCGAAGGCCTCCGCCGTCGCGCCCGGGTCGCGGCGGTAGCCCAGGGCCAGCACGGGACCGGCGATGGCGACGCCGTCGTCCTCGACCCGGACCCGGACACCGTCGAGCGGGACGCCGTCGTAGACGCAGCCGCCGCACGTCTCGGTCATCCCGTAGGTGGTCACCACGGCCACGCCCTCCCGGCGGGCCCGGGCCAGCAGGGCGGGGTCAGTGGCCGCGCCGCCCACCAGGACGGCGTCGAGGGCGCGCAGCGCGCCGGGCTCCGAGTCGAGGTACCGGCGCAGCTGGGTGGGCACCAGCGAGGCGTACCGGCGGCCGGCGGGCATCCGCGCGACCGCGGCGGCGAGGGGCTCGCCCGGCGCGAGGACCGTGGGCGCGGTGCCGGCCAGGGCCGACCGGACCAGCACCTGCAGCCCGGCGACCGCCGACACCGGCAGCGCGAGCAGCCAGGCGCCGGGTCCGCCGAGCCGGTCGGCGGTGGCGCCGGCCGAGGCCCGCAACGCCGCCGCGGACAGCAGCACCCCGCGGCCGCCGCCGGTGGAGCCGGAGGTGACGACGACGACGTCGGCGCCGTCCTCCAGCGGCTCGTCCGGCGCGAGGACCGCGCGGGCGGCCGCGGCGGCGGGACCCGACGGGAGGACGGCCACCGGCGGACCGCCGTCGAGGGCCGCGCGGACGGCGGGCAGCACGGTGCGCAGCACGCCGTCGGGATCGTCCGGCGCGGGGAGGACGGTCAGCTGCCGGGGCACGTCGAACCAGGGTACGAGGCGCGCGATCTACGCTGGCGGGCGTGATCACCGCCGCCCTCCCGCCGGGGATCGAGGAGGCGGCGGTGTGGTCGGTGCCGATGCGCACCCGCTTCCGCGGCATCGACGTGCGCGACGGCGTCCTGGTGCGCGGCCCGGCCGGCTGGGGCGAGTTCTCGCCCTTCTGGGACTACGGCACCGTCGAGAGCCGCCGCTGGTGGCCGGCCGCCGCCGAGGCCGCGCTGCACGGCTGGCCGGCGCCGCTGCGCGACGCGGTGCCGGTGAACGTGACCGTGCCCGCGGTGGGCCCCGAGCGGGCGCGCGCGATCGTGGTGGCGTCGGGCTGCCGGACGGCGAAGGTCAAGGTGGCCGAGCCCGGGCAGACGCCGGCCGACGACCTCGCCCGCGTGGAGGCCGTCCGCGACGCGCTCGGCCCGTCCGGCGCGCTCCGGGTCGACGCCAACGCCGCCTGGGACGTCGACACCGCGGCCGCCCGCATCCGGGAGCTCGACCGGGTCGGCCTCGAGTACGTCGAGCAGCCGTGCGCGACGCTCGACGAGCTGTGCGCGCTGCGCCGGCGGATCGACGTCCGGATCGCCGCCGACGAGGCCGTCCGGCGCGCCGGCGACCCGCTCGCGGTCGACCTGCGCGGGGCCTGCGACGTCGTCGTCCTCAAGGTGCAGCCGCTGGGCGGTGTGCGCGCGGCGCTGCGGGTCGCCGAGGCGCACGGGCTGCCGTGCGTCGTGTCCTCGGCCCTGGAGTCCTCGGTGGGCCTCGCGGCGGGCGTCGCGCTGGCCGCCGCGCTGCCCGAGCTGCCCTTCGCCTGCGGCCTGGCCACCGCAGCGCTGCTCGACGGCGACGTGAGCGGCGATCCGCTGGTGCCCGTCGACGGCGCGCTGCCGGTGCGGGCGGTGGTGCCCGACCGGCGGGCCGCCGTGGCCGCGCCGGACGACGTGACCGCCCGGTGGTCGGCGCGGCTCACCGCGGTGCTCGCCGCGTGAACCCCTCCACCGCGCTGGCCCGCGTGCTGGTCGACGAGCTGGTCCGCGGCGGGGTCCGCGACGCCGTCCTCGCCCCCGGCTCGCGCTCGGCCCCGGTCGCGCTCGCGCTCGCCGCCGCCGAGCGGGCCGGTGCCGTGCGGCTGCACGTGCGCATCGACGAGCGGACCGCCTCCTTCCTCGCCCTCGGCCTGGCGCGCGCCTCCGGCCGCCCGGTGCCGGTGCTCACCACCTCCGGGACGGCGACCGCGCATCTGCACGCCGCGGTGCTCGAGGCCGACGTCAGCGGCGTCCCGCTGCTCGCGCTCACCGCCGACCGGCCGCCGGAGCTGCGGTCCACCGGTGCCAACCAGACGATCGAGCAGCCCGGCCTCTACGGCGGCGCGGTGCGCTGGGCGGCCGACGTCGGGGTGCCCGAGGCCGGGCGGGAGGCCGCGCAGAACCGCTACTGGCGCTCGGTGGTGTCGCGGGCGCTGCTGTCGGCCACCGGCGCCTTGTCCGGCGACCCCGGCCCCGTGCAGCTGAACCTGTCCTTCCGGGACCCGCTGCTGCCCGACGGGGAGCCCGGCCCGCTCGATGGCCCGTGGGCCGGTCGCGCCGGCGGTGCCCCGTGGACGGCCGGGGCGCCCGCGCCCGTCCCGGCCGGTCCGGTCGGGGACGGGCCGCGCACCCTCGTGGTGGCCGGCGACGGACCACCCGCGGCCGGCCGGGCCTGGGCCGCCGGGGCCGCTGCTTCGGGCTGGCCGGTGGTCGCCGAGCCCAGCGGCGGCGCGTGGACCGGCGACGCCGTCCGCGGCGGGGCGCTGCTGCTCGGCGTCCCCGCCTGGCTGGACACGCACCGGCCCGAGCGGGTCGTGGTGGTCGGCCGGCCCACGCTGTCGCGGCCGGTGTCGGCGCTGCTCGCCGACCCGCGGGTGCGGGTCGAGACGGTCGCGGCGACCCCGCGCTGGCCCGACGCGGGCCGGTCGAGCGCGCTGGTCTCGCGGGCCGCCCCGCCCGCCGGGCCGCCGTCGGACCCCGGCCGGGCCGGGAACCGGGCCGGGGCGTGGGCCGGGGCGTGGTCCGACGCCGCCGCCCGCGTCGGGACCGCCGTCGACGCGCTGCTCGACGCGGCGCCGGGCCTCACCGCCGCCCGCCTGGCCCGCGACGTCGTCGCCGCGCTGCCGGCCGGGGCGCTGCTGGTGCTCGGCTCCTCGACGCCGGTGCGCGACGTCGACCGCCTCGCCGTGCCGCGCGGCGACGTCGCCGTGCTGGCCAACCGCGGGGTGGCCGGCATCGACGGGACCGTCTCGACCGCGGTCGGGGCGGCGCTGGCGCACGGCGGCCCGACGGTGGCGCTCCTGGGCGACCTGACGTTCCTGCACGACCTGCAGGGCCTGCTCACCGGCGAGGGCGAGCCGCGTCCGGACCTCACGCTCGTCGTCCCGGACAACGACGGCGGCGGGATCTTCGCCCAGCTCGAGCCCGGCCGGGCGGCGTACGCGCGCGACTACCGGCGGGTGTTCGGGACGCCGCACGGGCGCGACCTGGCAGCGGTCGCGCAGGCGCTGGGCTGGACGGCGACGGCGGTCTCCTCGGCCGGCGAGCTGCCGGCCGCGCTGGCGGCGGGCGGGCCGCGGGTCGTCGTCGTCCGCACCGACCAGCGCGCCGAGGCCGACCTCGCCGTCGCGCTCCGGGACGCCGCCGCCCACGCCCTCGGCTGACCGGGCGGGACGGGCGGTGGAGGACCGGTCCGTCCCGTGGCGTCCATCACGAGCGACGTGCCCGCAGGGTCCCGGGGGGCCGGTCGCCGGGGCCGCGCCGGACCACGCGGACCGGGGGGCGAGTCGCCGGTGACCAGCGCGTTCCCCACTCCCGGCCCGCCGGCGCCGCAGGCGGTCGGTTGGTCACGGCGGCGTCACGCGCTACCCCACGTGTCCCCTCCTAATCGCAGTGTGACCGGCGACACAGCGACAGTTGCCATGACCGTAGGTAGCTTTTTGGCTGCGCTCAGCAGAACGGAGCGCGGCGCCGGTCCGCCAAACCCTGCCCACCGGTCGTCCACACCAACACCCAGGGCAGGGGTGGGGGACCCACTTCCGGCGCGCGACGGCCCACGGGGGCCGGACCCGAACGCGCCTCGGGGTGAAGCCGCGGACCGCGGCCGGGCACCGATCGCCCGAACCCGACAGCTCACCTCGCCGGCGGTGATCGGGAGATCATCACCATGCCCAAGCACCGCGCACCCCGCTACGTCCGCACCAAGAAGGTCATCGCCCGGGCCCCTGTCGCCGCCGGCGCCACCGTCGTCGGTCTCGGCGTCCTCAGCTCCCCGGCCTCCGCCTCCACCAGCCACGACTGGACCGACGTCGCCCAGTGCGAGTCCAGCGGCAACTGGAGCATCAACACCGGCAACGGCTACTACGGTGGCCTGCAGTTCAGCCAGTCCACCTGGGCCGGCTTCGGCGGCACCGAGCTCGCCGCCCGCGCCGACCTGGCCACCCCGGCCCAGCAGATCGAGATCGCCGAGCGCGTCCTCGAGGGCCAGGGCATCGGCGCCTGGCCGAGCTGCGGCAAGTACCTGACCGAGGGCACCACCGCGGCCGCCGCCGAGGCGCCCGCCGCCCCCGCTCCCGCCGCCGAGGCACCCGCCCCGGCCGCGGAGGCCGGTCACTCCCACGACCACGCCGACGACGCCGCCACCGAGGACTACACCGTCCGCTGGGGCGACACCGTGAAGAAGATCGCCGCCGCCCACCAGCAGGGCTGGCGCGAGCTCTACGAGCGCAACGTCGACGTCATCGGCAGCAACCCGAACCGGATCTACCCCGGTCAGGTGCTCGCCGTCAGCGGCGCGGCCCCGGCCCAGGCCGCTCCGGCCCCGGAGGCCCCCGCCGCGACCGCCTCCGCCGGCGAGTCCGCCCCCGCGCCCGCGGTGGCCCCGCTGGCCGAGGTCGCCCCGCAGGTCGCCTCCGCGATCGCGTCGATCACCAACAGCGCCGGCCCGGTCAAGGCGGTCGTGCAGGCCGCCGCGAACGCCGTCGTGAGCAACGTGCCGGGCGCCGCCGACATCACCCTCGGCGGTACGCGCGGGAGCGCGGTCGACCCGAACGGGCACCCGTCGGGCCTGGCGCTGGACTACATGGTCATGACCGACAACGCCCTCGGTGACGCCATCGCCCAGTACCACGTCGACCACTGGGACGAGCTCGGCGTCGAGTACGTCATCTGGGAGCAGCGGATCCTGACCTCGCCCGACGGCGCGTGGAAGGCGATGGCCGACCGCGGCAGCGTGACCGCGAACCACCACGACCACGTGCACGTGAACTACGTGGGCTGATCCTCACCCCCCGACGAGGGCCCCGGCCGCTGCCCAGCGGCCGGGGCCCTCGTCGTCGGACCGGTCAGCGGCCGCGAGCCGTCCAGTGGGCGAGGTACGAGCGGTGCAGCCACGCGTCCACCCAGGCGCGGTCGGGCGCGGCCGGCACCGCCGGGCTGTCGCGCAGCGCCAGCAGCCGGGCCTCGGCGTCGTCGACCGCGGCGACCACCTCGGCCAGCGGTACCTCGCCCCGGCGGATGCTCCGCAGGTACGTGCGGTGGGGCTCGGGCACCGGCAGGGTGATCCGGCCGGTCGTCAGCAACTCCACCCCCTGGATGCCCAGCCGCAGCGCGTGCATCGCGTACTTGACGTCGAACCCGTGCGCGGCGACGAGTCCAGGGCGGTTCGTGTGCGCGCCGGCTGCGCCGGTCATCGCCGCCCGCTGGCCCCTCAGGTAGCCGAGGAAGCGGTCGGCGGCCACGCGGGAGACGAACCGGTCGGCGTGCGCCACCAGGTCCGCGCCCGCGGCGTCGCGGACGACGACCTCCTCGTCGGGCACGAACAGCAGCAGCAGGACGGTGGGGTTGCCGCCCAGCGCCAGCCGCGCCCACTTCCGCGCCGCGTACACCACGACGTCGAGGTCGCCGGCGCCCGACCGGTTGGCGAGCCCGCCGGGGCGGTCCCACGCGGTGTGCCGGTGGTACTGCTCGAACGGCACGGTCACCGGCGTCGAGAGCCCGGCGGGCACGCGCGCGGTGCCGGTGACGTACTCGGGCGGCTCGAGGCAGATGCCCATCTCGTCGCGGTCGTCCTGCCCCGTCACCGACGTGCCGTGCACGCCGGACCCCACCTGCGCGCGGAGGATCGTCCCCTGCTCGGCGATCTCCCGCGCCCGCGCCGAGGCGTGCGGGTGGTCGAAGGGCGACGGGAGGGAGCGGTCGCCGGCGATGGTCGGGACGGCGGTCACCGGGCCACCCAACCAGCCCGGACGCCGGCCGCCGACCCGTTTCCGGCTCAGCTCTCCAGGGCGGCCTGGAACGCGGCGAACTTCGACTGGGTCTCGGCGAGCTCGGCCGCGGGGTCGGAGCCCGCGACGATGCCGCACCCGGCGAACAGCCGCGCGGTGCACGGGTCGTCCTCGCCGAGCCGGGCACAGCGCAGGGCCAGGCCGAACTCACCGTCGCCGCGGGCGTCGAGCCAGCCGACCGGTCCGGCGTAGCGGCCGCGGTCCATGCCCTCGAGCTCGGCGATCAGCGCGGTGGCCACGTCGGGCGGCGTGCCGCCCACCGCGGCGGTCGGGTGCACCGCCTCGACCAGCTCCAGCAGCCCGGCGCGGCCGCGCGCGCCCGAGCGCCGCTGCGTGCCGGTGACGTCGGTGGCCAGGTGCCGCACGTTCGCCAGCGTCAGCAGCGACGGGGCCTCCGGCACCGAGAGGGCGGTGCAGAACGGGTCGAGCGCCCGCACCAGCGAGTCGACGGCGAGGGCGTGCTCGGCGCGGTCCTTGGCGCTGCTCATCAGCCCGGCGGCCAGCCGCTCGTCGTCGGCGCCCGCGCCCCGCGGGGCGGTGCCGGCCAGCACCCGCGCCGACAGCTGCCGCCCGGTGCGGCGCAGCAGCAGCTCGGGGGTGGCGCCGAGCAGCCCGTCGACGGCGAAGGTCCAGCAGTCGGGGAAGCGCGCGGCGAGCCGGTCGAGCAGCCGGCGGGCGTCCAGCGGCACGTCGGCGGTGACCAGCAGGTCGCGGGCGAGCACCACCTTGGCGAGGTCGCCGTCGTCGATCCGGCGCACGGCGGCGGCCACCGCGCCGCACCAGGACGCGGGGTCGAGGGCCCCGTCGGCGTAGCGCAGCCGGGTGGGCGCGGCGGACGGCGGAGCGGGGTCGCCGGCTGGCACCTCACGGGGGTCGGCGTCGCCGGTGGTGGTCAGCCAGGTGACCCCGTCGCGCCGGCCGACGACGACCTCCGGGACCACGAACACCGACGTCCCGGCCGCGGGGTCGAAGGCGACGCTGGCGAAGACCACCGGCCCCGAGCCGGGGACGCCCACCGCGTCGTCGACCGCGAGCGCGGCGCTGCGCGCGGCCCACCAGGCCGCCGCCTCGGCCAGCGCGCCGGGACCGGAGACCTCGAGCCGGTCGGCCTCGCCCCAGCCCACCAGCCCCTCGCCGCGGCGGACCCAGGACAGCGCGCCGTCGCGGGGCAGCAGGCCCAGCAGGTCGGGGGAGTCGGGCAGCGCCACCGTGGTGACCGCGGGCGCGGCGGCGTCCGGGGAGGTCACCGCCGCGGCTGTCACGCTCCCCAGCGTAGGCAGCCCGGTAGCGTCGGCGCCGTGGCGGACCGGCGAGACAGCGCGCACACCGCCGGACGGCGGGCCGGGCTGGACAAGCAGCCGCACGAGGTCGCGGCCATGTTCGACGGCGTCGCGCGCCGCTACGACCTCACCAACACCGTGCTCTCCGGGGGCCGCGACGCCGCCTGGCGGCGCGCCACCCGCGAGGCGCTGGGCGCCCGGCCGGGCGACGTCGTCCTCGACGTCGCCGCCGGCACCGCGGTGTCCACCGTCGAGCTGGCCGCCGGCGGGGTGCACGCCATCGCCTGCGACTTCTCCCAGGGCATGCTGCGCGCCGGCGCCGCCCGGCCGGTCCCGAAGATCGCCGGCGACGCGATGGCGCTGCCGCTGGCCGACGCGAGCGTCGACGGGCTGGTGATCTCCTTCGGGCTGCGCAACGTCGCCGATCCCGACGCCGCCCTGCGCGAGTTCGCCCGGGTGGTCCGCCCGGGCGGCCGGCTCGTCGTCTGTGAGTTCTCCAGCCCGACCTGGCGCCCGTTCCGCACCCTCTACACCGAGTACCTGATGCGGGCGCTGCCGCGGATCGCGCGCGCGGTGAGCAGCAACCCCGACGCCTACGTGTACCTGGCCGAGTCGATCCGGGCCTGGCCCGACCAGCCGGCGCTGGCCGCGCGCATCCGGGCCGCCGGGTGGGCCGACGTCGAGTGGCGCGACCTCACCGGCGGCATCGTCGCCCTGCACCGCGCCCGCCGCCCGTAGCGGACCAGGACCGGACGGCGGCACCGCGGACTACCGTCCGGTCATGACGACACCGACGCCGATGCCCGAGCCGCCCGGCCCCTCGCCGTCGCCGGTCGACCCGATCTCCCCGCCGTCGCCGGCCCCGCTGCCGCAGCCGAGCCCCACCGACCCGACCGCCCCGCCGCCGACCGGCCCGCAGCCGGTCTGACCGGACCGCGCGGTGCACGGGCCGCCGTTCGCCGACCGGCGCGACGCCGGCCGGCGGCTCGGCGCGCGCCTGGCCGACCCCGCCCGCGACGCGGCCGTGCCGCTCGGCCCGGACGCGCTGGTCCTGGGCCTGCCCCGCGGGGGCGTGCTGGTCGCCGCCGAGGTCGCCGCGGCGCTCGGCGCGGAGCTCGACGTGGTCGCCGTCCGCAAGCTCGGCGTGCCCCGGCGCCCCGAGCTGGCCATGGGCGCGATCGCCGCCGTGGGCGACGCGGTGGAGAGCGTCGGCGTCGAGGCCGTCCTGGCCCGGGTCGACGTCGACGGCGAGGCCGCCGCCGAGGTCCACCGCGCCGAGCTCGCCGAGCTGCACCGCCGCCGGTCGGCCTACCGCGGCGACCGCCCGCCGCCGGTCCTGACCGGGCGCACCGTGGTCCTCGTCGACGACGGCCTGGCCACCGGCGCCACGATGCGGGCGGCGCTGGCCGCCGTCCGCGGGGCCGGCGCGGCCGCCGTCGTCGTCGCCGTGCCGGTCGGCCCGCCGGCGCTGTGCGCCGAGTTGGAGGCCGACGAGGTCGTCTGCCTGGTCACGCCGCAGCCCTTCGGCGCGGTGGGGCGCTGGTACGACGACTTCGGCCAGACCACGGACGACGAGGTCCGGGCGGCCCTGGGTCAGGCATAGGAAGCCATCCGCACGTCCCCCGGCTCCGGACGTGCGGATAGCTTCCACTGCCTGGAGGTCGCCGCCGACCGCAGCCGAGCACCGAGGGGGACACCTCGTGACGAGTCCGACCGCCGGGGGCAGCGCCGACGTCGTCGTGGTGGGCGCGGGCCCGGCGGGGTCGGCGGCGGCCTGGGCGCTGGCCACCGCCGGACTCGACGCGGTGCTGCTGGAGAAGGCCCGCTTCCCGCGCGAGAAGGTCTGCGGCGACGGGCTCACCCCCCGCGCGGTCAAGGCGCTCGACGACATGGGCGTCGACACCTCGCCGGCGGGCGGCTGGGTCCGGCACCGCGGCCTGCGGGTCTTCGGCGGCGGAGAGGTGGTCGAGGTCGACTGGCCGCGGCTGTCCTCCTGGCCCGACTTCGGCCTCATCCGGGCGCGCCGGGACCTCGACCCGGTGCTGGCCGCGCACGCCGTGGCCGCCGGTGCCCGGCTCGAGCAGGAGGTCACGGTCACCGACCCGCTGCTCGACGACGCCGGGCGGGTCGTGGGCGTGCGCGCCCAGGCCGGTCCGGAGCGGGAGCCGGTCACCTGGCGGGCGCCGCTGGTGGTCTCCGCCGAGGGGCTCTCGGGCCGGCTGGCCAAGGCCATCGGCCTGGTCCGCCGCGAGGACCGCCCGCTGGGCGTCGCCGTCCGCCGCTACGCCGAGACGCCGCGCGGCGAGGACCCCTACCTCGACATCTCCTTCGACCTCTCCGCCGAGGGCCCCACCGCCGACTCGATGCCCGGCTACGGCTGGTCGTTCGGCATGGGCGACGGCACGGCCAACGTCGGTTTCGGCCTGCTCGACACCCGTCGCGGCGGGGACGCCGACGCCCGCTCCGTGCTCCGCCGCTGGGTGGCCACGCTCCCCGCGGAGTGGCAGCTGGGCGAGGAGCACGCGGTCACCCCGCTGCGCGGCGCCGGCCTGCCCATGGCGCTGGCCCGCGGCCCCGCCTACACCCGCGGGCTGCTGCTGGCCGGCGACACCGCCGGGGTGGTCAACCCGTTCAACGGCGAGGGGATCAGCTACGCGCTGGAGACCGGCCGGATGGCGGGCGAGACCGCCGTCGAGGCGCTCGCCGCACCCGAGGGTCCGGCCCGCGAGGCGGTGCTGCGCCGCTACCCGCGGCGGCTGCAGGAGGAGTACGGCCGCCACCACCGCCTCGGCACGGCGTTCCTCGCGCTGCTCGACCGGCCGGGCCTGGTCCGGTTCGCCACCGCGCACGGGCTCCGGCGGCCGGCGATGGTGAACGCGGCGCTGCGGCTCATGGGCAACCTCTCCGACGGCCGCGACGGCGACCGCTTCGACCGGGTGGTCGCGGTGCTCACCCGCCTGACGCCGTCCGTGTGAGCCGTGCGGCGGCGCGGACCGTGACCGGACCGTGACCCCCGGAAGTGAACTCACTCACCCCCCGCGCTTCCGATCGCGAGTCGCGCGGCATAGGCTCGTGGCGACGACCTTGTGAAGTTTTTCACAAGCGCACGAGCACGTGAGGGGAGGCGCCGGTGCTCTCGACCTACGTCCCGATCGTGGGCCTGTTCGCGCTGGCCGCGGCCTTCGCGCTGTTCTCGGTGGCGGTCGCGCCGTTCGTCGGCCCGCGCCGCTACAACCGGGCCAAGCTCGAGGCCTACGAGTGCGGCATCGAGCCGGTCGACCAGCCGCTGCACGGCGGCCGGTTCCCGGTGAAGTACTACCTGACGGCGATGATCTTCATCGTCTTCGACATCGAGATCGTCTTCCTCTACCCCTGGGCCGTCGCCAACGACGCGCTCGGCGTCTTCGGCCTGGTCGAGATGGCCGTGTTCATCGCCACCGTCTTCATCGCCTACGTCTACGTGTGGCGCCGCGGCGGCCTGGACTGGGACTGAGAGTGGGACGGACGGTCACGACCCCGACGGCGAGGAGCTGAGATGGGTCTCGAGGAGAAGCTGCCCAGCGGCTTCCTGCTGACCTCGGTCGAGAAGCTGGTCAACTGGACGCGGAAGTCCTCGTTGTGGCCGGCCACCTTCGGCCTGGCCTGCTGCGCCATCGAGATGATGGCCACCGGCGCCGGCCGGTACGACCTCGCGCGCTTCGGCATGGAGGTCTTCCGCGCCTCCCCGCGCCAGGCCGACCTGATGATCGTCGCCGGCCGGGTGAGCCAGAAGATGGCACCGGTCCTGCGGCAGATCTACGACCAGATGCCCGAGCCGCGCTGGGTGCTCGCCATGGGCGTGTGCGCCAGCTCCGGCGGGATGTTCAACAACTACGCGGTGGTGCAGGGCGTCGACCACGTCGTCCCCGTCGACATGTACCTGCCCGGCTGCCCGCCGCGCCCGGAGATGCTGATGGACGCCATCCTCAAGCTCCACCACAAGATCCAGAACGAGCCGCTCGGCGAGCGGCGCGCCCGGCAGCTCGAGCGCGACCGCGCCGAGGGCCGCGTCCGCGACCTGCTGGTCGAGATGCCCTCCACCGTGCGCGTGGACAAGGAGGCGCGGCGCGCCTACGAGGAGGCCGCGGCGGCCGGCCGGGCCGGGCAGTTCCTCATCGAGCGGCGCGGCGGCAACGCCGTCCTGCTGCCCGAGCAGCGCGGCGGCGCACGGTGACCGGCCCGGGCGACCGCAGCGGGGCCGACGCCAGCCGGGGCGTCGCCGCCCCGAGCGGCGGGTTCCGCAAGGGGGCGTTCGGCGTCTCCGGCAGCGGGGACACCTCCGGCTTCGGCGGCCTGGTCCGGGTCGAGCCCGGCGGCGCGGTGGCGCTGCACTCCACCGAGCGCCCCTACGGCGGCTGGTTCGACGAGGTGACCGACGCGCTCACCGAGGCCGTCGGCGAGGCCACGTACGCGGCCGCCGTGCGGCGGGTGCTGGTCGACCGCGGCGAGATCACCTACTTCGTCGCCCGCGAGCACCTGCTCACCCTGGTGCGGGCGCTGCGCGACGACGACGCGCTGCGCTTCGAGCTGTGCAGCAGCGTCTCCGGCGTCGACTACCTCGACAGCGGCGGCCCGGCCACCGGCCCCGGCCGGCCCCGGTTGCACGTCGTCCACCACCTGACCTCGATGACCTACCGGCGGCGGATCCGGCTGGAGGTGGCCGTGCCGGCGGAGGACCCCCACGTGCCGTCGGTGACGTCGGTGTACCCGACGGCGGACTGGCACGAGCGGGAGACCTACGACATGTTCGGCGTCGTCTTCGACGGGCATCCGGCGCTGACCCGGATCCTCATGCCCGACGACTGGGACGGCCACCCCCAGCGCAAGGACTACCCCCTCGGCGGCGTGCCCGTGGAGTACCACGGCGCCACGATCCCGCCCCCTGACACCCGGCGGGCCTACCGATGAGCACCACCTACGACCCCTACGCCGGCTCCCGGGAGACCACCGAGGGCCGGGTCTACACCGTCACCGGCGGCGACTGGGACCAGACCCTCGGCGTCGACCTCTCCGGCGAGGAGCGCCTCGTCGTCAACATGGGGCCCCAGCACCCCTCGACGCACGGCGTGCTGCGGCTGGTCCTCGACCTCGAGGGCGAGACGGTGACCAAGGCGCGGGTGGTCATCGGCTACCTGCACACCGGCATCGAGAAGAACGTCGAGTACCGCAACTGGGTGCAGGGCACCACCTTCGTGACACGGATGGACTACCTGTCCCCGCTGTTCAACGAGGCCGGCTACTGCATGGCCGTCGAGAAGCTGCTCGGCATCGAGGTGCCGCAGCGCGCGCAGACCATCCGCGTGCTGGTCATGGAGATCAACCGGATCGCCTCGCACCTGGTGGGCCTGGCCACCGGCGGGATGGAGCTCGGCGCGCTGACCGGCATGACCAACGGCTTCCGCGAGCGGGAGCTGTGCCTCGACCTGCTCGAGGAGATCACCGGGCTGCGGATGAACCACGCCTACATCCGCCCCGGCGGGGTGGCGCAGGACCTGCCGCCCGGGGTCGAGGACTCGATCCGCGAGTGGCTCGCGGTCATGCCCGAGCGGCTGGCCGGCTACCACCGGCTGCTCACCGGCCAGCCGATCTGGCAGCGCCGGCTCAAGGACGTCGGCTACCTCGACGTCACCGGCTGCGTGGCCCTCGGCGTCACCGGCCCGGTGCTGCGCGCCGCCGGGCTGCCGTGGGACCTGCGCAAGGTGGAGCCCTACCTCGGCTACGAGACCTACGACTTCGAGGTGCCGACGGCCGACACGTCCGACGCGTGGGGCCGCTACCTGGTCCGCATGGCCGAGATGTTCGAGTCGCTGAAGATCGTCGAGCAGGCCCTCGACCGGCTCGAGCCCGGCCCGGTCATGGTCGAGGACAAGAAGATCGCCTGGCCGGCGCAGCTGTCGCTCGGCGCCGACGGGCTGGGCAACTCCCTCGACCACGTCCGGCACATCATGGGCACCTCGATGGAGGCCCTGATCCACCACTTCAAGCTGGTCACCGAGGGCTTCCGGGTGCCGGCCGGGCAGGTCTACGTCCCGGTCGAGTCCCCCCGCGGGGAGCTCGGCTACCACGTGGTCAGCGACGGCAGCACCCGGCCGTGGCGCGTCCACGTGCGCGACCCCAGCTTCGTGAACCTGCAGGCCACCGCGGCGATGAGCGAGGGCGGCATGATCGCCGACGTCATCGCCGCGATCGCCTCGATCGACCCGGTGATGGGAGGTGTCGACCGGTGAGTTCCCTTCCCGGGTCGGCGGAGGGGGCGGCGACGACGGGGCTGGTCGACAGCCCGGTCGAGCCGCCGCCGGCCGACCTGCCGCCGCTGACCGAGCAGACCCGGCTCGAGGCGCGGGCGATCACGTCCCGCTACCCGCAGCCGCGCTCGGCGCTGCTGCCGATGCTGCACCTGGTGCAGAGCTACCAGGGCTACGTCAGCCCCGAGGGCATCGCGCTGTGCGCCGAGGAGCTCGGCCTGACCCGCGCCGAGGTGGGCGCGGTCGCGACCTTCTACACGATGTACAAGCGCCGGCCGACCGGCCGGCACCTGGTCAGCGTCTGCACCAACACGCTGTGCGCCGTCCTGGGCGGGCAGCGGATCATGGACGCGTTGTCGGCGGACCTCGGCGTCCACCACGACGAGACGGCGGCCGACGGCTCGGTCACCCTCGAGCACGCCGAGTGCCTGGCCGCCTGCGACTACGCGCCCGTGGTCACCGTCGACTACGAGTTCTACGACCAGCAGGACGTCGAGAGCGCCCGCGCCCTGGTCGCCGCCCTGCGCCGGGGCGAGAAGCCGCACCCCACCCGCGGCGCGCCGCTCACCGACTTCCGCGGCGTCTCCCGCCAGCTGGCCGGCTTCTCCCAGCACGCCGACGCCGGGGCCGCGCGCGCCGCCGTCGACGCCGAGGGCCAGTGGGAGCCGACGCTGGCCGGCGTCCGGCTGGCCGCCGAGCGCGGCGAGACCGCCCCGCCGATGACCGGCCCCGAGCCGCAGCCGGACGACGCCGGGGAGCCGGCGCAGACGGTCGCGCCCTCGGGCCGGACCGGCCAGACGCCGGAGGAGGAGGCCGCCGACGCCCGCGTCGCCGCCGCCGACACCCCCGCCGAGCGGGCCGGCGCCGCCGAGACCCACCCCGACCGCGGGACCGAGTACGGCCGGAGGACACCCGGCGGCTCCCGTCCCGCACCCGACACCCCCGCGGGCACCGAGCCGGGCACCTCCGGCCAGGGCCCTGCCACCCGGGAGGCCTGACCCGTGCCCCTCACCCCCGTCCTCACCTCGCGCTGGGGCGCCGACCAGCCGTGGCGGCTGTCCACCTACGAGTCCCTCGACGGCTACGCCGCGCTGCGCACCGCGCTGACCATGGAGCCCGACGAGCTGGTCTCGCTGGTCAAGGAGTCCGGCCTGCGCGGCCGCGGCGGCGCCGGGTTCCCCACCGGCATGAAGTGGAGCTTCATCCCCCAGCCCAAGCCGGGGGAGACACCCACCGGCCCGGCCGCGCTGCCCAAGTACCTCGTGGTCAACGCCGACGAGGGCGAGCCGGGCACCTGCAAGGACCTGCCGCTGATGATGACCGACCCGCACTCGCTCATCGAGGGCGTGATCATCTCGGCGTACGCCATCCGCTGCCGGTTCGCCGTCATCTACGTGCGGGGTGAGGCGGTGCACGCCCACCGCCGGCTGGTGTCGGCCGTCGAGGAGGCCTACGCGGCCGGCTACCTGGGCAGCGACGTCCTCGGCTCGGGCTGGGGCCTGGAGCTGGTCGTGCACGCCGGCGCCGGGGCCTACATCTGCGGCGAGGAGACGGCGCTGCTGGACTCCCTGGAGGGCTACCGCGGTCAGCCGCGGCTCAAGCCGCCGTTCCCCGCCGTCGCCGGGCTCTACGGGGCCCCGACGGTCATCAACAACGTCGAGACCCTGGCCACCGTGCCCTTCGTCGTGCGCGGCGGCGCGGAGTGGTTCAAGCAGTTCGGGCCGGAGAAGTCGCCCGGCCCGAAGATCTTCTCGCTGTCGGGCCGGGTGAACCGTCCCGGCCAGTACGAGGCGCCGATGGGCACCACCATGCGTGAACTGCTGGAGATGGCCGGCGGGGTGCGCGCCGGGCACGAGCTGAAGTTCTGGACGCCGGGCGGCTCGTCGACGCCGTACTTCACCGCCGAGCACCTCGACGTCCCGCTCGACTTCGACTCGGTGGCCGCCGCGGGCTCCATGCTCGGCACCACCGCGCTGATGGTGTTCGACGAGACCGACTCGATCGTCGAGGCCACGCTGCGCTTCACCGAGTTCTACGCGCACGAGAGCTGCGGCAAGTGCACCCCGTGCCGTGAGGGGACCTACTGGCTGGTGCAGGTGCTGCAGCGGCTGGTCGACGGCCGGGGCACCGCGGCCGACCTCGACCTGCTCACCGACACCTGCGACAACATCCTCGGCCGGTCGTTCTGCGCCCTCGGTGACGGCGCGACCAGCTGCATCACCAGCTCGCTCCAGTACTTCCGCGACGACTACGTCGCCCTGCTGCCGCCCGAGGAGCAGGCCCGCCTGGGCCGCTCCCTGCGCCTCGAGCCCGTCGGAGTCGCCTCGTGACCGTCACACCGGTCTCCCCCGAGCCCGCGGCGGCCGTGCCGCCCGGTGTCCCCGGGCCGCACACCCCGCCCGACGCCGTCCACTGCACCATCGACGGCTTCGACGTCGCGGTGCCCAAGGGGACGCTGATCATCCGGGCCGCCGAGATGGTCGGCATCCAGATCCCCCGGTTCTGCGACCACCCGCTGCTCGACCCGGTGGGCGCCTGCCGGCAGTGCCTGGTCGAGGTGGAGGGCCAGCGCAAGCCGGTGGCCTCCTGCACCATGCCGGTCACCGACGGCATGGCGGTCAAGACCCAGCTGACCAGCGCGGTCGCCGACAAGGCGCAGCAGGGCACGATGGAGCTGCTGCTCATCAACCACCCGCTGGACTGCCCGGTCTGCGACAAGGGCGGCGAGTGCCCGCTGCAGAACCAGGCGATGAGCAACGGCCGTGCGGAGTCCCGCTTCGTCGACGTCAAGCGGACCTATCCCAAGCCGCTGCCGATCAGCACGGAGATCCTGCTCGACCGCGAGCGGTGCGTGCTCTGCGCCCGCTGCACCCGGTTCTCCCAGCAGGTGGCCGGCGACCCGTTCATCGAGCTGTTCGAGCGAGGTGCGCTCGAGCAGGTCGCCATCGCCGAGGACGAGCCGTTCTCCTCCTACTTCTCGGGCAACACGACGCAGATCTGCCCGGTCGGTGCGCTCACCAGCGCCCAGTACCGGTTCCGCTCGCGGCCCTTCGACCTGCGCAGCGAGCCCTCGGTGTGCGAGCACTGCGCCTCGGGCTGCGCGATGCGCACCGACTACCGGCGCGGCAAGGTCATGCGCCGGCTGGCGGGGGAGGACCCCGCGGTCAACGAGGAGTGGACCTGCGACAAGGGCCGCTTCGCGTTCCGCTACGCCGCCACCAACGACCGGCTGGGCACGCCGATGGTGCGCCGTGACGGGGTGCTCGAGCCGGCCTCCTGGCCGGAGGCCTGGGCCGCGGCGGCCGAGGGGCTGCGCGCCGCCCGGGCCGCGGGCGGCGTCGGTGTGCTGCCCGGCGGCCGGCTGACGGTCGAGGACGCCTACGCCTACGCCAAGTTCGCCCGCGTGGCGCTGGGCAGCAACGACGTCGACGCCCGTGCCCGGGCGCACTCCCCGGAGGAGCAGGCCTTCCTCGCCGCGCACGTCGCGGGCACCGGCCCCGGCCGGGGCGCGGTCACCTACGACGACCTCGCCGCCGCGCCCGCCCTGCTGCTGGCCGGGTTCGAGCCGGAGGAGGAGTCGCCGATCGTCTTCCTCCGCCTGCGCAAGGCGGTCCGCAAGGGCTCGCTCACCGTGTACGACCTGGCGCCGTTCGCCACCCGCGCGGCGCAGAAGCTCCAGGCCACCGTGCTGGTCACCCGGCCCGGCGACGAGGCCCGCGCGCTGGTCGCGCTGGCCGAGGGCAGCTGGGGCGGTCCGGCGGTCGAGGCGCTGCGGCAGCCCGGCGCGGTGGTCCTGGTCGGCGAGCGGCTGGCGGAGGTGCCCGGCGCGTTCAGCGCGGTCGCCGCGCTGGCCCGCGCCACCGGCGCCCGGCCGGCCTGGGTGCCGCGGCGGGCCGGGGAGCGCGGTGCGGTCGAGGCCGGCGCGCTGCCCGGGCTGCTGCCCGGCGGCCGGCCGGTCGACGACCCCGTCGCCCGGGCCGAGGTGGCCACGCTGTGGGGCGTCGACCCCGTCGACCTGCCCGCCGTCCCCGGGCGGGACACCACCGGCATCCTGACCGCGGTCCGCGACGGCCGGCTGGCCGGACTCGTGGTCGGCGGCGTCGACCCGGCCGACCTGCCCGACCCCGCGCTGGCCGAGGCGGCGCTGGCCGCGGCGGCGTTCGTGGTCAGCCTCGAGCAGCGACCCACCGCCGTCACCGAGCACGCCGACGTCGTCCTGCCGGTCGCCGCGGCCGCGGAGAAGGCCGGCAGCTACCTCGACTGGGAGGGCCGGGTCCGCCCGTTCGACGCCACGCTGCACGGCACCGGTCAGCTGCCCGACGGCCGGGTGCTGCACGGCCTGGCCGAGTACCTCGACGTCGACCTGCGACTGCCCGAGCCCACGGCCGCCCGCGCCGAGCTCGCGGCCCTGGGGGCCACCGGCGCCCGCGCCGACGAGACCGGCCTCGACGTCCCCCCTGTCGTCGTGCCCGAGCCGGCCGACGGCGAGGCGCTGCTGGCCTCCTGGCGCATGCTGCTCGACGTCGGCACGCTGCAGCGCGACGAGCCCGAGCTCGCCGGCACCGCCCGCCCACCGGTGGCCCGGCTCGCTCCGGACGCCGCCGCGCGCCTCGGCCTGGCCGACGGCGACCTGCTGACCGTCACCGGCGCCACCGGGTCGGTGACCCTGCCGGTGCTGCTGACCGAGATGCCCGACGGCGTGGTGTGGCTGCCGATGCGCTCGCCCGGCAGCGAGGTGCGCGCCGGCCTCGGCACCGCGCCGGGCGGCGTCGTCCGGCTCAGCGCGGGAGGTGTCGCGTGACCCTGCTCGCCGCCGCCGACCAGCCGACGCTCGAGGACTTCGGGCAGGACGTCTGGTGGATCGTCCTGATCAAGATCGTCGGCGTCTTCGCCGTGCTCGTGCTGATGACGCTGTTCGCCATCGTCTTCGAGCGCAAGGTCGTCGCCCGCATGCAGCAGCGGCTGGGCCCCAACCGGGTCGGCCCCCGCGGCTCGCTGCAGAGCCTCGCCGACGGGCTGAAGCTGGCGTTCAAGGAAGACATCATGCCGGCGCTCGCGGACAAGCCGGTGTACTTCCTGGCGCCGGTCATCTCCGCCGTCCCGGCGTTCCTGGCCTTCTCGGTCATCCCGCTCGGCCCGACGGTCAGCATCTTCGGCGAGCGCACCCCGCTGCAGCTCACCGACGCCCCCATCGGCGTGCTCGTCGTGCTGGCCTGCTCGGCGATGGGCGTCTACGGCATCGTGCTGGCCGGCTGGGCGTCGGGCTCGACCTATCCGCTGCTCGGCGGGCTGCGCAGCGCCGCGCAGATGGTCAGCTACGAGATCGCCATGGGCCTGTCGATCGTCGCGGTGTTCCTCTACGCCGGCTCGATGTCGACCTCGGAGATCGTCGCGGCCCAGGCCGACGGCCCCCCGCTGTCGTTCTTCGGCCTGGAGTTCACCGGCCCCGGCTGGTTCGGGATCCTGCTCCCGGTCAGCTTCGTCATCTACGTGATCGCCGTCGTCGGGGAGACCAACCGGGCGCCCTTCGACCTCCCCGAGGCCGAGAGCGAGCTGGTCGGCGGCTTCCACACCGAGTACACGTCGCTGAAGTTCGCGCTGTTCTTCCTCGCCGAGTACATCAACATGGTCACCGTCTCCGCGCTGGCCGCGACGCTGTTCCTCGGCGGCTGGCGGGCGCCGTGGCCGCTGTCGATCTGGGACGGCGCCAACTCCGGCTGGTGGCCGCTGCTGTGGTTCTTCCTCAAGGTCGCCGCGGCGCTGTTCGTCTTCATCTGGCTGCGCGGGACCCTGCCCCGGCTGCGCTACGACCAGTTCATGCGGTTCGGCTGGAAGGTCCTGGTGCCGACGGCGCTGGTCTGGATCCTCGCCGTCGCCACCATGCGCACCGTCTCCCGCGAGACCGACCTGTCCACAGGCCAGGTGGCCGTCTTCGTCGGCGTGCCGATCGCCCTGCTCGTGCTGATCGGCCTCTCGCTGGTCAGCCGCGCCAGCAACCGCGACACCCGGCTCATGGCCGCCGACGCCGCCGCCGGCGGGGTCCACGCCACCGATCCCGACCCCGACCCCGAGGTGCTGCCCCCCGCCGGGCCGCGCCACCGCCCGGCCCGGCGCACCGGACCCGCCCGCGCCGAGGGCGGGTTCCCGGTGCCACCGATGGACCTCACTGTGCCGCCCTCGCCGCGGCTGCGCCGCACCGAGCCGGTGGGCGCCCGCCCCGAGGGCGGCGTGGTCAGCAGCGGCCGCCGTGCCACCGGGGGCAGCAGGGGCAGCACCGCGACCAGCGCACAGGAGGACTCCGATGTCTGAGCGGACCCCCGCGGGGGCCACCCCGGCCCGGCGCGGCGGTGGCGAGGTCGAGCGGGCCGGCCGGGACACCGGCGCGCCCGCGGCCCGCCGCAGCCTGCTGCCGGCGCCCGGCCAGGGCTTCGGCGTCACCTTCGCCCAGATGTTCAAGAAGGTGACCACCGAGCAGTACCCCGAGACCCCGAAGGTCACCAAGCCGCGCTACCACGGCCGGCACGTGCTCAACCGGCACCCCGACGGGCTGGAGAAGTGCGTCGGCTGCGAGCTGTGCGCCTGGGCCTGCCCGGCCGACGCGATCTACGTCGAGGGCGGCGACAACACCGAGGACGCCCGCTACTCGCCCGGCGAGCGGTACGGCGCGGTCTACCAGATCAACTACCTGCGCTGCATCTTCTGCGGGCTGTGCATCGAGGCCTGCCCGACCCGCTCGCTGACCATGAGCAACGACTTCGAGCTCGCCGACGACGACCGCCGCGACCTGATCTACACCAAGGAGCAGCTCATGGCCCCGCTCCTGCCCGGGATGGAGGCCCCGCCGCACCCGATGCGCCTCGGGGACGACGAGAAGGCGTACTACGTGCGCGAGCCCCAGCAGGGGTCGGCCGCCGAGCCGGTCACGGCGGAGCGGGCATGACCGACGTCGCCATCGGGACCGGCGAGGCCGTCGTCTTCTGGGTCCTCGGGCCGGTCGCGCTCGCCGGGGCGCTCGGGATGGTGTTCAGCCGCAACGCCGTGCACTCCGCGCTGTGGCTGGTCAACACGATGCTCGCGCTGGGCGTCTTCTACGTCGTCCAGTCCGCGCCGTTCCTCGGGGCCGTGCAGATCATCGTCTACACCGGCGCGATCATGATCCTGTTCCTGTTCGTCCTCATGATGGTCGGCCGGGACTCGTCGGACTCCGTCGTCGAGACGCTGCGCGGGCAGCGGGTCGCAGCCACGGTGCTCGGGGTCGGCTTCGCCGGGCTGGTGGGCGCCGGCATCGCCCGCGCCACCCAGGACACCCGCGTCGAGGGCCTCGGTGACGCCGGCGGCACGGGCAACATCCAGACCATCGCCGAGGTGCTGTTCACCCGCTACCTGCTGGCCTTCGAGGTCACCAGCGCGCTGCTGATCACCGCCGCCGTCGGTGCGATGGTGCTCGCCCACATCGAGCGCGAGCCCGGCAGCCGGCAGACGCAGAAGGAGCTCTCCCGCGCCCGGTTCCTCACCGACCGGCCGCAGACCCTGCCCGGCCCGGGTGTCTTCGCGCGGGCCAACTCCGTGGCCACCGGCGCGCTGCTGCCCGACGGCCGCACCGCCGAGGACAGCCTGGCCACCGGCATCGAGCCCCGGGAGGTCGAGCAGATGCCCCGCCCCACCGGCCGTGCCCAGCTGGGCAGCCCCGACGCCGCGCTCGGCACGACGGACGACCCGCGATGAGCCTCACGCACTACCTGGTGCTGGCCGCGATCCTGTTCACCATCGGCGCGGTCGGCGTGCTGGTGCGGCGCAACGCGATCGTCGTCTTCATGTGCATCGAGCTGATGCTCAACTCGGTGAACCTGACGCTGGTCACCTTCGCCCGGGCCACCGGCACCATCGACGGCCAGATCATGGCGTTCTTCGTCATGGTCGTCGCCGCCGCCGAGGTCGTCGTCGGCCTGGCCATCATCATGTCGATCTACCGGACCCGCCGGTCGGCGTCGGTCGACGACGCCAACCTGCTCAAGTACTGACGGGAGCCGGCATCCCCATGGACACCGTCGCGGCCGAGGGCCTGCTGTCCGCCTCCTGGCTGGTGATCGCCCTGCCGCTGCTCGGCGCTGCGGTGCTGCTGCTCGGCGGCCGGCGCACCGACGCCTGGGGCCACCTGCTGGGGACGGCGACCGTCGTGGTCTCGTTCGTCCTCGCGCTGCTGTGCACCGTGCAGCTGGCCGGCCTCGAGGAGCGCTCGGTCGACGCCGAGCTGTTCACCTTCGTCTCCGCCGGGTCGCTCGACGTCAGCGCCGGGCTGCTGGTCGACCCGCTGTCGGCGGCCTTCATGCTGCTGATCACCGGCGTGGGTGCGCTCATCCACGTCTACTCGATCGGCTACATGGCGCACGACCCGCGCCGCCGCCGGTTCTTCGCCTACCTCAACCTGTTCGTCGCCGCGATGCTGCTGCTCGTCCTCGGCGACAACTACGTGGCCCTCTACGTCGGGTGGGAGGGCGTGGGCCTGGCCTCCTACCTGCTCATCGCCTTCTGGCACGAGCGCCCGTCGGCGGCCACCGCCGCCAAGAAGGCGTTCATCATGAACCGGGTCGGCGACGTCGGCCTGGCCCTGGCGATCTTCGTCATGTTCGCCCAGCTGGGGACGGTGTCCTACGAGGGCGTCTTCGGCGGGGTGGGGGCGCTGGCGGGCGGCACGCTGACGGCGCTGGGCCTGCTCCTGCTGCTCGGCGCGTGCGGCAAGTCCGGCCAGTTCCCGCTGCAGGCGTGGCTCCCCGACGCCATGGAGGGCCCGACGCCGGTCTCGGCGCTCATCCACGCCGCGACGATGGTCACCGCCGGCGTCTACCTCATCGCCCGCTCCGCGCCGATCTACGACCTGACGCCCACCGCCCGCGCCGTCGTGCTGGCCGTCGGGGCGATCACCCTGCTCTACGGCGCGATCGTGGGCTGCGCGTACGACGACATCAAGAAGGTCCTCGCGTACTCCACGGTCAGCCAGATCGGCTACATGTTCCTGGCCGTCGGCCTCGGCCCGGTCGGCTACGCCGCGGCGATCGCCCACCTCCTCACCCACGGCTTCTTCAAGGCCGGGCTGTTCCTCGGCGCCGGATCGGTCATGCACGCCATGGACGACCAGGTCGACATGCGCCGCTTCGGCGGGCTCGCGCGGCGGCTGCCGATCACCTTCGTCACGTTCGGCCTGGGCTACCTGGCGCTGATCGGCTTCCCGTTCCTGTCGGGGTACTGGACCAAGGACGCGATCATCGAGGCGGCCCTCGACCGCGGCGACTGGTCGGGCTGGCTGCTCGGCGGCGTCGCCGTCCTCGGTGCCGGGCTGACCGCCTTCTACATGACCCGGCTGATGATCATGACCTTCTTCGGCCGCCCCCGGTGGACCGACGGCGTCCACCCGCACGAGTCGCCGACCGTCATGACCGCGCCCATGGTGGTGCTGGCCGTCGGCTCGGTGGCCGCCGGGTTCCTGCTGGTCCAGGTCTTCCCGCTGGAGGGCTGGTTCGAGCCGGTGTTCGGCGAGCCGGCGGAGGCCGAGCACGTGGTCGCGCCGGCCGTCGTCGGGATCGTGGTCACCGCCGTGATGGCCCTCGGGGTGCTCGCCGCGTGGCTGTTCGTGGGCCGCCGGGAGGTGCCCGAGGTCGCCCCGGCCCGGGTCTCGCCGGTGGTGCGAGCCGCACGCCACGCGCTCTACGCCGACGCGGTCAACGAGTCGCTGTTCATGCGGCCGGGCCAGTGGCTGACCCGCGCGCTGGTGTGGGTGGACAACCGCGGGGTCGACGGCGCGGTGAACGGCCTGGCCGCCACGCTCGGCGGCTCGTCGTCGCGGCTGGGCCGGGCACAGACCGGCTTCGTCCGCTCCTACGCGCTCGGGATGCTCGGCGGCGCGGTCGTCGTGGCCGGGGCGCTGCTGGCGGTGACGGCCGGGTGAGCGGGCTGCGGTCCCAGGAGAGGACGACGGAGAACGTGAGGGCGACGGCGTGAGCGACTCCCTGCTGCTCGTGGCGATGATCGCGGTACCCGCGGTGGGTGCGGCGGTCGTCGCCGCGCTGCCCCGTGACCGCACCCCGGTCGCCCGCCAGGTCGCCCTCGGGGTGAGCCTGGTCGTGCTGCTGCTCGCGGTGCTGGCCACCCTCGCGTTCGACCCCGACGGTGAGCGGTTCCAGCTGACCAGCTCCGTGCCGTGGATCCCCGGGTTCGGCGTCGACTTCGCCCTCGGCGTCGACGGCATCGCGTTGGTCATGCTGCTGCTGGTCGGCGTCCTGGTGCCGGTGGTGGTGCTCGCCTCGTGGGAGGACACCGCGCCGGCGCGGCGGTCGATGCGCACGTTCTTCGCCTGGCTGCTGCTGCTCGAGGCGTGCATGGTCGGCGTCTTCGCCGCCACCGACGTCTTCCTCTTCTACGTCTTCTTCGAGGCGATGCTCGTCCCGATGTACTTCATCGTGGGCAGCTTCGGCGGCCCGCGCCGGCAGTACGCCGCGGTGAAGTTCTTCCTCTACAGCCTGCTCGGCGGGCTGGTCATGCTCGCCGCGGTGATCGGGCTGTACGTGGTCAGCGCGTCGGCGGGGGAGGGGACCTTCGCCTTCGAGGCGCTGCGCGACCTCGAGATCGACCCCGACGTGCAGCGCCTGCTGTTCCTCGGCTTCTTCGTCGCCTTCGCCATCAAGGCGCCGCTGGTGCCGCTGCACACGTGGCTGCCCGACGCCGGTGCCGAGGCGCCGATCGGCGGGGCGGTGCTGCTCGTCGGCGTCCTGGACAAGGTCGGCACCTTCGGGTTCCTGCGCTACTGCCTGCCGCTGTTCCCCGAGGCCTCCCGCGAGTTCGCCCCGCTCGTGCTCGTGCTCGCCGTGGCCGGGGTGCTCTACGCGGCGCTGCTGGCGATGGGCCAGACCGACATGAAGCGGCTGGTCAGCTACACCTCGATCGCGCACTTCGGCTTCATCGCCCTGGGCGTGTTCGCCTTCACCACCGAGGCGGCCACCGGCGCGGTGCTGTACATGGTCAACCACGGCATCGCCACCGGCCTGCTGTTCATCGTCGTCGGCATGCTCATCGCCCGCGGCGGCTCCCGGCTGGTCGGCGACTACGGCGGCGTGGCCAGCCGCGCCCCCAAGCTCGCCGGGGTGTTCCTCGTCGCGGGGCTGGCGTCGCTGGCCCTGCCGGGCACCAACAGCTTCGTCAGCGAGTTCCTCGTGCTGATCGGGTCGTTCCCCACCCGGCCGGTGTTCACGGTCCTGGCCACCGCGGGGATCATCCTCGCCGCGCTCTACGTCCTGCTGCTCTACCAACGGACGATGCACGGCCCGCCGCGCGGTGTGCTGTTCCCGGCCGATCCCGCCGTGGCCGACGCCGTCACCGACGGCCCCGCCGGTCGCGGCGCGGCCGGCGGGCACGGGGCGACGGCTGCACCGGCGACCGCGACGGGGACGGCGACGCTCACCGCGCCCGCCCGCACCACCACGCTGCTGCGTGACCTCTCCCGCCGCGAGACGCTCGTCGTCGCCCCCCTGGTGGCGTTGATCCTGGTCCTCGGCTTCTACCCGCAGCCGCTGGTCCGGCTGATCGAGCCCGCCGTCGCGGCCACGATGAGCGACGTCGGCGCCGACCCGGCCGGGACCACCCCCGCCACGACCGAGGGGACCGACTGATGACGATCGAGGCGCCCGACCTGTCGCTGGCCGCGCTGGCGCCGCTGCTGTTCGTCTTCGGTGCCGCCTGCATCGGCGTCCTCGTGGAGGCCTTCGGCCCGCGCGACACCCGGCACCCGGTGCAGGTCGCCGTCGCGCTGGTCGGCACCCTCGGCGGGCTGGTCAGCACGCTGCTGCTCGCCGGCACCCGCGAGGTCACCGCCGGCGGCGCGCTCGCCGTCGACGGCACCGGGCTGTTCCTGCAGGCCACGATCGCCGGGCTCGGCGCGCTGTCGCTGCTGCTGTTCGCCGAGCGCAACCTCGACCCCGCGCGCTCGGCGTTCGTCGTCTCCGCCGCGGTGCCCGCCGGCAGCACCCGCGACCGCGAGCTGCTCACCGTCCAGCGGGTGCAGACCGAGGTCTACCCGCTGGCCACGTTCGCCATCGGCGGGATGATGCTGTTCGTCACCGCCAACGACCTGCTGGTCATGTTCGTGGCGCTCGAGGTGCTCAGCCTGCCGCTCTACCTGATCAGCGGGCTCGCCCGCCGCCGGCGGCTGCTGTCGCAGGAGGCGGCGGTCAAGTACTTCCTGCTCGGCTCCTTCGCCTCGGCGTTCTTCCTCTACGGTCTGGCGCTGGTCTACGGCGCCACCGGCAGCGTCCGGCTGTCCGCGGTGCGCGAGTCCGTCGGCGCGGGGGAGGCCGGCACGCTGCTCGTCCTCGGCCTGGCGCTGCTCGTCGTCGGCCTGCTGTTCAAGGCCAGCGTCGCGCCCTTCCACACCTGGACGCCCGACGTCTACCAGGGCGCGCCCACCCCGGTCACCGCGTTCATGGCGGCCTGCACCAAGGTCGCGGCGTTCGGCGCCATCCTGCGGCTGCTCTACGTCGCGTTCGGCACCGAGGAGTGGACCTGGCGGCCGCTCGTCTACGGCGTCGCCATCGTCTCCATGGTCGTCGGCGCGGTGCTGGGCCTCACCCAGACCGACCTCAAGCGGATGCTGGCCTACTCCTCGGTGGCGCACGCCGGGTTCCTGCTCACCGGTGTCCTCGGGCTGCCGGCCACCGGTGACGCCGCCGGGTCGGGCCTGCCGGCCGTCATGTTCTACCTGCTCGCCTACGGGCTGACCACGCTCGGCGCGTTCGCCGTGCTCACCCTCGTGCGCAGCGGCGAGGGCGAGGCCACCCACCTGTCCCAGTGGGCGGGCCTCGCGCAGCGCTCCCCGCTGACCGCCGCGGTGATGAGCCTGTTCCTGCTCGCGCTCGCCGGGATCCCGCTCACCAGCGGCTTCACCGGCAAGTTCGCCGTCTTCCGCGCCGCCATCGAGGACGGCGCCTGGCCGCTGGCCCTGGTGGCGCTGCTGGCCAGCGCGGTGGCGGCGTTCTTCTACCTGCGGGTCATCGTGCTCATGTACTTCTCCGAGCCCGCGGTCGACGGCCCGACCGTCGGCGTGCCCGGACTGCCGACGACGATCGTGCTCGCGGTGACCGCCGCGGCCACCCTGGTCCTGGGCGTCGTGCCCGGGGCGGTGCTCGGTCTGGCCGATCGGGCGGCTATCTTCGTCGGTTGATGACCGGACCCCGTGCCGCCGTCGACGGGAGCGCCCCGGCCGAGGTCTGGCACCGCATCGCGACCCCCGCCTCCACGATGGGGCCCTGGCTGCCGTCGGGGCCCCTCGGGGACTCCCTGGCGGAAGGCCTCGGCCGCGTGGAGGCCACCCTCGCCGCCGCGGTCACCAGCGAGCACCCCTTCGTCTCCGAGGCCGCCGGTCACCTCATGGCCGCCGGCGGCAAGCGGTTCCGGCCGATGCTGGCCCTGCTCGCCGCCCACCTCGGTGACGCCCAGGCGCCCGAGGTGGTCCGGGCCGCCGTCGTCTGCGAGCTGACCCACCTGGCCACGCTCTACCACGACGACGTGATGGACGAGGCCGACGTCCGGCGCGGGGCGCAGAGCGCCAACAGCCGCTGGACCAACAGCGTGGCGATCCTGACCGGGGACTTCCTCTTCGCCCGCGCCTCGGACCTGCTGGCCGACCTGGGCCCGGAGGCGGTCCGGATCCAGGCACGCACCTTCGAGCGGCTGGTCACCGGGCAGATCCGGGAGACCGTCGGCGCGCGGCACGGCGAGGACCGGGTGGCGCACTACCTCGAGGTGCTGTCCGACAAGACCGGCTCGCTGGTGGCCACCTCGGCGCGCTTCGGCGCCTCCTTCGCCGGCGTCGACGCGGACCTGGTCGAGGCGCTGACCCGGTTCGGCGAGGAGGTCGGCGTGGCCTTCCAGCTCTCCGACGACCTGCTCGACATCGTCACCGACGGCGCCTCGGGGAAGTCGCCGGGCACCGACCTGCGCGAGGGCATCGCGACCCTGCCGGCGCTGATCGCCCTGGCCGGGGATGACCCCGCCGACGCGCGGCTGCGCGAGCTGGTGTCCCGCCCGCTGTCCGACGACGACGAGCACGCCGAGGCGCTGACCCTGCTCCGCGGCTCCGCGGCGCTCGAGCGCGCCGGTGAGGTGCTGCGCGAGTACGCCGACCGGGCGCGCACGTCGCTGTCCGGGGTGCCCGCCGGGGAGGTCCGCGAGGCGCTGTCGGCGCTGTGCGACTACGTGGTCACCCGCACCAGTTGACGAAGGACCCCCATGCCCCCCACCGCTCGCACGCTCGCAGCGGGACCCTGCATGGGGGCCGCGGCCCTGGCCTGCCTGCTGCTGGCCGGCTGCGGCTCCGCGCCCGGACGCCAGGGCGAGGAGGCCGCCGCCGAGGTGCCCGACGCCGCGGGGACGCCCGACGCCGCGGCGCCGTCCCCTGCCGTCCCGGCGCTCGAGGTCGAGACCGTCCTCGACGGCCTCGACCACCCGTGGGACGTCGCCCGCGCTCCCGACGGGACCCTGCTGGTCGACGAGCGCGGCGGTGGGCTGACTGCGGTCCTGCCCGACGGCACCGCCCGGCAGCTCGACGCCGATCTCTCCGACCTCTTCGCCGACGGCGAGACCGGCCTGATGGGCCTGGTGCTCAGCCCCACCTTCGCCGACGACCGCCGGCTCTACACCTGCCAGGGGGTCGAGGAGGACGGCGGCGCGGAGATCCAGGTGATCGCCTGGACGGTGGACGAGGCCTGGACCACCGCCACCCGCGTCGCCGACCCGCTGCTCGGCGGCATCCCGGTCAACGAGGCCACCGGCCGGCACGGCGGCTGCCGGGTGCGGTTCGACCCCTCGGGCGCGCTGCTGGTGGGCACCGGCGACACCGCCGATGGCCGCACCCCGCAGGACCTCGGCACCCTGGCGGGCAAGGTGCTGCGCATCGACCCCGACACCGGCGGGCCGGCCGACGGCAACCCGTTCGCCGCCGACCCCGACCCCGCGACCCGGCTGGTGCTCAGCTACGGGCACCGCAACGTGCAGGGCATCGCGGTCCGGCCCGGGACCGGGCAGGTGTTCACCGTCGAGCAGGGCCCCGACCGCGACGACGAGGTGAACCTGTCGGTGCCGGGCGGCAACTACGGCTGGGACCCCGACGGCGCGGGCGGCCGCTACGACGAGAGCGTCCCGATGACCGACCCCGCCCTGCCCGGCGCCCGCGCCGCCGTCTGGTCCTCCGGCGACCCCACCGTCGCCACCAGCGGCGCGGACTTCGTCAGCGGTCCCGCGTGGGGCGGCTACGACGGTGTGCTGTTCGTCGGCGTGCAGAAGGACACCGGCGTGCTGGGCCTGCGGCTCGACGACGCCGGCCGGCTGGTCGAGCAGTTCCGGCTCCCCGAGCTCGAGGACACCGTCGGGCGGGTGCGCTCCCCGGTGTCCGGCGCCGACGGCGCGCTGTACCTCACCACCGACAACGGCGAGGGCGACGACCGCCTGCTCCGGGTCACGCCGGTCCGGTGACGGTCCTGCTGGTCACCGGAGCCCAGGCCTCGGGGAAGTCGACGGTCGGGCGCGCGGTGGCCGCGCGGGCGTCCCGGGGCGTCTTCCTCGACGGCGACACCTTCTGGCAGGCCGTCGTCTCCGGCCGCGCCGACATGGCAGACACCCCGTCCCCCGAGGCGGTCGCACAGCTCCACCTGCGGTACCGGGCGCTGGGCCGGGCGGCCCAGGTCTACGGCGAGGCCGGCTTCGCCACGGTCGTCGCCGACAACGTCTACGGCGACGACCTGCGGATCATCCGCGCGGCGGTCGCGCCGCTGCGCCTGCTCGCCGTCGCCCTCGTCCCGTCGCCCGAGACGATCGCGGCACGGGAGCGGGACCGGGGGTCGGGCGCGTACGCCGCCTGGTCGGGTCCCGGACGGTCGCTGCTCGACGCGGTGCGGGTCTTCGACGCGTGGGTGCGGGCGACGCCGGCCGACCTGCACCACGACTCGACCGACGAGACCCCCGACCAGACCGCGGCCGCGATCCACGCCTGGGCGCTGCGGGCCCGGTAGCTCAGCCGAGCCGTCGGCCGGTCACCCGGGCGGGGACCGGGACGTCCTCCGGGAGCAGGGGGTCGGGCTCGGGGTCACCGAGGACCGTGCGCACCGGCAGCACCCCGGCCCAGACCGGTGCCGCGAGGTCGCGCTCGTCGTCGGCGGGCGGGCCCGTGCGCACCTTGACGCTGGCCTCGGACAGGTCGAGGGCCAGCACCGCCGTTGCCGCCAGCTCCTTGCGGTCGGGCCGGCGGGTGGCCGCCCAGGAGCCCGGCGCCAGGTGCTCGGTGAGCGCCTCGAGCCCGAGCAGCCGCTCCTCGGGGTCGCTCACCACGCGGGCGGTCCCGTGCACGACGGCGCAGCGGTAGTTCATCGAGTGGTGGAACGCCGACCGGGCGTAGACCACCCCGTCGACGTGCGTGACCGTGAAGCAGACCGGCGTGCCCGTCGCCGCGGCGCGCAGGCTCGCTGCGCCGGTCGAGCCGTGCAGGTAGAGGGTGTCCCCCCGCCGTCCGTAGCCGGTGGGCAGCACGACGGGCGTGCCACCGACGACGATCCCCAGGTGGCCGACCAGGCCGGCGTCGAGGACGGCGTACAGATCGGCGCGGTCGGTGCGGGCGCGCGCGGCACCCCGGCGGACGGTGCTGCGGGCGGTGGGCGACAGCGGCGGGGCAGGGGTCACCCCAGCAGACTGCGGGCTCCACTGGCCTGCCGGAAGGGCCAGTACGCTGCCGTTCCGGCAGGCCAATCGGACGAGGGAGGGCGCCGCGTGCAGGTCCCGCCCGTGGTGCTCGACCGCAGGTCGGGGCGGCCGCTGGCCACGCAGCTGGCCGACGCGCTGCGCGCCGCGGCCGCCGACGGCGCCCTGCGCCCCGGCGACCGGCTGCCCTCCACCCGGGAGCTCGCCGCCGCCCTGCGGGTGAGCCGCACCGTCACCGCCGCGGCCTACGACCAGCTGGTCGCCGAGGGCTGGGCCGCCGGGCGCCGCGGCGCGGGCACGTTCGTGGTCGGCGCGGCGCCGTCCGGGCCGGCACTGCGCGAGACGCGGGCCGCGGCGCCGGCCGAGCGTCGGCCTGCGGTCGACCTGCGCGCCGGGTCGCCCTGCCTGGAGGTGCTCGACCGGGCCGCGTGGCGACGGGCCTGGCGCACGGCCGGCGACGTCCCGCCCGACGCCGGCCCCGACCCGGCCGGGGACCGGGCCTTCCAGGCGGCGGTCACCGAGCACCTGCTGCGGCACCGGGGACTGCCGGTCGACCCGGCCGCGGTGCTGGCCACCGCGGGCACCTCCGCCGCGGTGGCGGAGGTGGCCCGGCTCCTCCCGCCCGGCAGCCGGGTCGGCGTCGAGGACCCCGGCTACCAGCGGGCGGTGGAGGCGCTGCGGTCGGCCGGGGCCGAGGTGGTGCCCTGCCCGGTCGACGACGACGGCCTGGTCGTCGACGCCGTGCCCGCGGGGCTGGCCGCCGTCTACTGCACCCCGGCCCACCAGTGGCCCCTCGGGCGTCGGATGTCGGCGGCGCGGCGGGTCGCGCTGGTCGCCCGGGCGCGGGCGGAGGGCTGGTGGGTCCTCGAGGACGACTACGACGGCGAGCTCCGCTACGACGTCGCCCCGCTGCCGCTGCTGGCCGCGCTCGGCCCCGACGTCGTCGTGCACCTCGGCACGAGCAGCAAGGTCGTGAGCCCGACGCTGGGTGTCGGGTGGGTGGTGGCGCCGCCGGCCCCGCGGGCGGACCTGCTGGCGCAGCGGACCGCGACCGGCAGCCGGCCGGCCCGCGCGGGACAGCGCGTGCTCGCGGCCATGGCCGCCTCCGGTGACCTGTCCCGGCACCTGCGGCGGCTGCGCCGGGAGCTGTCCGAGCGGCGGGCCCTCGTGGTGCAGGCGCTGGCCGCGGCGGGCGTGGCCGTCACCGGGGACCCGGCGGGCGCGCACGTGCTGGTCCCGCTGCCGGACCGCGCGGCCGAGGAGGCGGTGGTCGCCGCCGCGGCCGCCCGCGGGCTCGCCGTCGACGGGCTGGCCCGGCACCGGACCGGCTCGGGGCCGCACGAGCCGGCCGCCGGTCTGGTCCTGGGCTTCGCCGCCCCGTCCCGCGCCGAGCTCACCGGGGTGCTCCCCGTCCTCGCCGGGGTGCTCGCGGATACGCGCCGGGCCCGCCTCCCCTGAGGGAGACGGGCCCGGCGGAGGCGCCTCAGGCGGAGACGGTCCAGGTGTCGTTGCCGGCCAGCAGCGCGTCGAGGTCGCCGGGGCCCTGCGTGCGGGCCTCCTCGAGCTGGTCGAGCATCATCCGGTCGTAGGTCGGCTTGCTGACCGAGCGGAAGACGCCCATCGGCGTGTAGCGCAGGTCCTGGCTCGACAGCCGCGACAGCGCGAACGCGTAGGACGGGTCCTCCCGCGTCGCGTCGTGGACGACGATCTCGCTGGCGTCGACCTGGTTGGTCTCGGCGATCCGCAGGCCCCCGAAGTCGTCGCGCACCACGCACGAGGCGCCGTCGGGACCGAACACCAGCGGCTCGCCGTGGCGCAGCGGGATCGTCCACATCGGGCCGGTCGACGGGTCCTTGAGCAGGTCGAAGGCGCCGTCGTTGAAGATGTTGCAGTTCTGGTAGATCTCCACCAGCGCGGTGCCCCGGTGCTCGGCGGCCTGCCGCAGCACCTCGGTGAGGCCCTTGCGGTCGGAGTCCATGGCCCGGCCCACGAAGGTGGCGTCGGCACCGAGGGCCAGCGAGACCGGGTTGAACGGGTGGTCCAGCGAGCCCATCGGGGTGGACTTGGTGACCTTGCCGACCTCGGACGTGGGGGAGTACTGGCCCTTGGTCAGCCCGTAGATCCGGTTGTTGAACAGCAGGATCGTCATGTCCACGTTGCGGCGCAGTGCGTGGATCAGGTGGTTGCCGCCGATCGACAGCGCGTCGCCGTCGCCGGTGACGACCCACACCGACAGGTCCGGCCGGGAGGCGGCCAGGCCGGTGGCGATCGCCGGGGCGCGGCCGTGGATCGAGTGCATCCCGTAGGTGTTCATGTAGTACGGGAAGCGCGAGGAGCAGCCGATGCCCGAGACGATGACCATGTCCTCGCGGGCGATGCCGAGGCTGGGCAGGAAGCTCTGGACCGCGTTGAGGATGACGTAGTCACCGCACCCCGGGCACCAGCGCACCTCCTGGTCGGTCTTCATGTCCTTGGCCTTGAGGGCGGTCTGCTTCTCGCCCTGGCCGGCCACGGAGTCGGCGATCGCCTGCTGGATGCGGTCGTCGATCGGCGTCCCCGGCATGCCGAGGTCGTGCACGTGCGGGGAGGTGGTCACTGCTGGCCTCCGGTGCTGGCGGTCGGGGCGGTGGAGTCGATGACGTCCTGGACCACGGCGGCGAGCTCGGCGGCCCGGAAGGGCAGCCCGCGCACCTGCGTGTGGCTCTGGACGTCGACGAGGTACCTGGCGCGGAGCAGCAGCGCGAGCTGCCCCATGTTCATCTCGGGGCAGACCACCCGGTCGTACCGGCCCAGGACCTCGCCGAGGTCGGCCGGCATCGGGTTGACGTGCCGCAGGTGGATCTGGGCGACCTTGCGGCCCGAGCGGCGGACCCGCCGGCAGGCGGCCCCGATCGGCCCGTAGGTGGAGCCCCAGCCGATGACCGCGACCCGTGCGTCGCCGTCGGGGTCGTCGACGTCGGTGGCCGGGATGTCGGCCGCGATGCCGTCGACCTTGGCCTGCCGCAGCCGGGTCATCAGGTCGTGGTTGGCCGGGTCGTAGGAGATGTTGCCGGTCCGGTCGGCCTTCTCCAGCCCGCCGACGCGGTGCTGCATGCCCGCGGTGCCCGGGACGGCCCACGGGCGGGCCAGCGTCTCGGGATCGCGCAGGTAGGGCAGGAACTCCGGCGTCCCGTCGGCGGCCGCGCCGTTGGGCTCGGTGGCGAACTCGACCCGCAGGTCGGGCAGCTCGTCGACGGCGGGGATGGCCCACGGCTCGGCGCCGTTGGCCAGGTAGCCGTCGGACAGCAGCATGACCGGCGTCCGGTACTTGAGCGCGATCCGCGCCGCCTCGAGCGCGGCGTCGAAGCAGTCGCCGGGGGAGCGGGGCGCGATCACCGGCAGCGGGGCCTCGCCGTTGCGGCCGAACATCGCCTGCAGCAGGTCCGACTGCTCGGTCTTGGTCGGCAGGCCGGTCGAGGGACCACCGCGCTGCACGTCGACGACGACCAGCGGCAGCTCGATCATCACCGCCAGGCCCAGCGCTTCGGACTTCAGCGAGACACCGGGGCCCGACGTCGTCGTGACGCCGAGCGCGCCGCCGAACGAGGCGCCCAGCGCGGCACCGATGCCGGCGATCTCGTCCTCGGCCTGGAACGTGCGCACGCCGAAGGACTTGTGCCGGGACAGCTCGTGGAGGATGTCCGACGCCGGGGTGATCGGGTACGCACCGAGGAACACCGGCAGGCCCGAGCGCTGCCCGGCGGTGACCAGCCCGAGGGCCAGCGCCTGGTTGCCGGAGATGTTGCGGTAACGGCCCGGGGCCATCGGCGCGGGCTTGATCTCGTAGGAGACCGCGAAGGCCTCCGTCGTCTCGCCGTAGTTGTAGCCGGCGCGGAAGGCCGCGATGTTGGCCGCGGCGATCTCGGGCTTGCGGCGGAACTGCCGCTCCAGGAAGCGGACCGTGCCCTCGGTGGGCCGGTGGTACATCCAGCTCAGCAGGCCGAGGGTGAACATGTTCTTGCTCCGCTCGGCCTCCTTCTTGCCGAGCCCGGAGTCGGCGAGCGCCTCGAGCGTCATGGACGTCAGCGGGACGGCGACGACCTGCCAGCCGTCGAGCGACCCGTCCTCGAGCGGGTTGGTCGCGTAGCCGACCTTCGCGAGGTTGCGCGGGGTGAACTCGTCGCTGTCGGCGATCACCAGGCCGCCGCCCGGGAGGTCGGCGAGGTTGGCCTTGAGGGCCGCGGGGTTCATCGCCACCAGGACGTCCGGGGCGTCGCCCGGCGTCATGATGTCGTGGTCGGCGAAGTGCAGCTGGAAGGAGCTGACGCCGGGCAGCGTCCCCGTCGGCGCGCGGATCTCGGCGGGGAAGTTGGGCAGCGTCGACAGGTCGTTGCCGAAGGACGCGGTCTCGCTGGTGAAGCGGTTGCCGGTCAGCTGCATGCCGTCACCGGAGTCGCCGGCCAGCCGGATGACGACCCGGTCGAGCTCGACGACGCTCTTGACGAGCCCACCGGGGGCCGAGCTGCCGGGCGTCGTGGACGGTTCGAGAGCAGTCATCAGGCGTGTTACCTCCAGCGGCCGAGGTTACGTGGCGGTGTGCCGGCTGGTTCCGTGACGCGGATCACGGACGGTAGCCGACGCGCCCGAGTACGGGGTCTCCTCAACGCAACCCCGGCCGGGCGGCAGGCATTCCGGACGGCGTCGTCCGTGAGGGGGGTCGCAGTCGGTGGCGGGGAACGGGGGTCGCCGTCGTTCCGTTCACGTGAGGTGCGGCGGTGGGGCAACGGGGTGCGGACCGCGCTCCTGCTGGGGGCGATGGCCGGCGTCGTCCTCGCCGTGGGCGGTCTCGTCGCGGGCCGGGCGGGACTGCTCGTCGCGCTGGTCGTGGCCCTCGGGGTCAACGGGTGGGCCTGGTACCGCTCCGACCGGCTGGCCCTGCGCGCCATGCGCGCCTTCCCGGTCACCGAGACCCAGGCACCGGGCCTCTACGCGATGGTCCGCGAGCTGGCCACGCAGGCGCGCCAGCCCATGCCGCGCCTCTACGTCAGCCCCACCGACCAGCCCAACGCCTTCGCCACCGGGCGCACGCCGCGCCGGGCCGCGGTCTGCTGCACCCAGGGTGTCCTCGAGCTGCTCGACCGCCGGCAGCTGCGCGCGGTGCTCGCCCACGAGCTCTCGCACGTCTACAACCGCGACGTCCTGATCGGGTCGGTCGCCGGCGCGCTGGCCGCCGTCGTCACCTACCTGGCGCACCTGGCCACGTTCAGCGCGCTGTTCGGCAACCGCGACGACGAGCGCGACGACGGCGCGGGCCTCCTCGGCACGCTGCTGCTGGTGCTGCTCGGCCCGCTGGCCGCCGTCCTGGTGCGGCTCGCGGTCAGCCGCAGCCGCGAGTACGAGGCGGATGCCGAGGGTGCCCGCCTCTCCGGTGACCCGCTGGCCCTCGCGAGCGCGCTGCGCCGGATCGGCGCGGGGGCGCAGGCCCGGCCGCTGCCGCCCGACGACCGGCTGGTGGCGCAGAGCCACCTCATGATCGCCCCGCCGTTCCGGCCGGTCGGGCTGGCGGCGCTGTTCGCCACGCACCCGCCGATGGCCGAGCGGATCGCCCGCCTGGAGCGGATGGCGCGGGAGGGCTGACGGCCGGCCGCTCAGGTGGCCACCGGGCGGGTCCCGAAGGTCTCGGCCAGGCGCCGGCCGATCAGCCGGCGGGCCTCGTGCGCGTCGTCGACCAGGCCGCCCAGCAGCACGAAGGGGTGCACGTGCCCGGTGAAGCACGTGTACTCCGTCGGGACGCCCGCCTCGGCCAGGGCCCGGGCGTAGGCGGCGCCCTCGTCGACCAGGGGGTCGCACCCGGCGGTGACCACGGTGGCCGGCGCCAGCCCGGTCAGGTCCTCGGCCATCGCGGGCGACAGCCGTGGATCGGACCGGTCGGCGTCGCCGCCGTAGACCGCCAGGAACCAGTCGATGTCGCGGTGGGTGAGGAAGTGGCCCGCCCCGTAGCTGCGGTAGCTGTCGGTCCGTCCGGTGCGGGCGTCGACGAGCGGGTACACGAGCACCTGGTGTGCCAGCGGCGGCCGGGCGTCGCGCAGCGCCTGCGCGATCCCGGCGGCGAGGTTGCCCCCGGCGCTGTCGCCGGCGACGGCGACCCGCGCGGGGTCGGTCCCGAGGCCGCTGCTGCCGTCGAGCAGGGCGCGGGTGACGGCGAGGCAGTCGTCGAACGCGGCGGGGAACGGGGCCTCCGGAGCCCTGCGGTAGTCGACCGACACGACGACGGCTCCGGAGTACCGGGCGATGTCGCGGCAGGTCGTGTCATGGGTGTCGAGGTCGCACAGCACCCACCCGCCGCCGTGGAAGTACGCCACCACCGGCAGCCCGTCGTCGTTGCTGGGGCGGTAGACCCGGACGGGCACGTCGCCGGCCGGACCGGGGAGCGTCGTGTCCCGCACGTCGGCCAGGTCGGCGCGCTCGCCGGTGAGGGGCACGACGGCGGCCAGCTGCGCCCGGTTCTCCTCCACCGTGCAGGCGTCCAGTGGCGGGGCGTCGGCGACCATGTCGAGGAAGGCCTGGGACTGGGGGTGGACCGGCATGGCCGGGACGCTAGGGATCCCGCGGACGCCGCTGGTACCCCCGGCCAGGGGTGGCGGACCGACCGCCCGGGCCCTCCGGGTCCGCGCTCAGGCCGCCCCGACGTGCGCCCAGACGTGCTTGCGGCCGTCGTCGAGGACCCAGCCGTGCGCGGGGCACAGCCGGGCGACGAGGTGCAGGCCCAGCCCCCCGCGGGCCGGGTCCCGGTCGTGAGCGGGCACGGGAGGGCGCTCGACGGCGGCGTCGGTCACGTCGACGGTCCAGCCGCCCCCCGTGGCCACGACGTGGACGAGGACCGGCGCCCGCCCGTGGCGCAGACCGTTGGAGGTCAGCTCCTCGTAGACGAGGAGCAACTCGTCGACGTCCACGGGCGCACGGTGGCGGAGCCAGGCCGTGTCCACGGTCTCGTGGAGCTCGCCGCGACTCACCGTCAGGTCGATGGGTGTCCGCAGCGCGCGTCCCCAGACCAGGAGCGCCGGACCGGGGACGGGCGGGAGCGGCCGCTGGGTCCAGGACACGTGTTCCATGTGTGCACCCTCTGCTCGGGCTGTGTGGCGGCCCTGTGGGGCGGAGCCGCTCCACCGCGCGAGCGCTCTCCGACCGATGCCGTTCCGGATCCCGAGCGTAAGTCGGCGGCGCGGTCGGCCCTCGCTGGCGCCCGTCCGGCCCGGCCCGGCGTGACGGAACGGAACCGGCCTGATCCCGCGCGTGAGATGGCGGACGGGGGAGCGGGTGGGCCGGCGTCAGCCCCGGGTGGCGCCCGCCGGTCGCCACCCGGCGGGAGGGTCCTCGCCGACCAGCCCGTCCACGGCCTCGCGGAGCAGGTCGGCGTGGCCGGTGTGCCGCCCGTACTCCTCGACCAGGTCGCAGAGGAGCCGGCGCAGGCTGGCCCGGCGGTCCCCGTCGCCCATGGCGGTGAGCTGGTCCAGGCCGCCGTTCGCGAGGGCCGCCGCCAGCCGTGCCCGGGAACGTTCGACCGCGCCGTCCCAGAGTGCGTACAGCTCCTCGGGGGGATCGTGCGCCGCGGAAGCGAACTCCCAGCCCTCGCCGTCCCAGTCGGCCACCCAGGGGCCGTCGGGCCGCCCACCGGCCAGCTTGGTGCTGCTGGTGACGTCCTCCACGACGGCCAGGTGCTTGAGCAGGCCGCCGAGGGTCAGCGAGGAGGCGCCGACGCGGACCTGCAGTCCCCGCGCGTCCAGTCCGTCGGCCTTCCAGCGGAACGCGGCGCGCAGGCGTTCCAGCGCGCCGGTCAGGTGCTCCAGCTCGGTGCCGGCGAGCGGTGGTTCCCAGGGGGTGTCGTCGGTGGGCACCGCGTCACCGTAGGGGCGCTGCGGCCGCCGGTCAGCGGTAGTTGTCGAACTGCAGGGCGACGTCGAGGTCCTTGCCGCGCAGCAGCTGCTGCACCGCCTGCAGGTCGTCGCGCTTCTTGCCGCTGACCCGCAGCTGGTCGCCCTGGATCTGCGCCTGCACGCCCTTGGGTCCCTCGTCGCGGATGATCTTGGCGATCTTCTTGGCGGTGTCGGACTCGATGCCCTGCTTGATGCGCGCGGACAGCTTGTATGCCTTGCCCGAGGCCTGCGGCTCGTCGGCGTCGAGCGCCTTGAGCGAGATGCCCCGCTTGACGAGCTTGTCCTTGAAGACGTCGAGGGCGGCGGTGACCCGCTCCTCGGTGTCGGCCTCGAGCAGGACGCCGTTCTCGCCCGCCCAGGAGATGCGGGCGTTGGTGCCGCGGAAGTCGAAGCGCTGGGAGAGCTCCTTGCCCGCCTGGTTGAGCGCGTTGTCGATCTCCTGGCGGTCGACCTTGCTCACCACGTCGAAGGACGAGTCGGCCATGTCTGCTCCTCACCTCCCGCGCGGGGGTGACCCGTGCGGGACCCGTCGGGGCCGTGCCGGCCCGTCTTGTACGCTCTCTCCCGTGGCACCACGGCGGGTTGCCCGAGTGGCCAATGGGAGCGGACTGTAAATCCGTCGGCTTAGCCTACGAAGGTTCGAATCCTTCACCCGCCACACCCACGGACAGCGGCCCCCGACCGGCAGGTCGGGGGCCGCTGTGCGTCCGGGCCGGCCCGGTCTCAGCCCAGCGTCGGCGCCCGCGCTCCGGCGACGGCGTCGACCTGCAGCGGCCGGCCGCCGAGGAACAGCCAGCCGAAGGCGATGTCCACCGAGCGCGCGCAGCGGACGGTCACCTCGGTGCCGTCGGTCTCGGCCGACCAGGTGTCGAGGGCGGTCCCGCCGTCGGCGAGGTGGTCGGCGACGGCGGCGCGGGCGGTCTCGGTGGTCAGCGGCAGGGCTGCGCCCACGCCCGCGGCGTAGACCCGCTCCTCGTCGGCCCGGTTGGCCGCGGCCAGTGCCGCGCCGTCGCAGGCCGCCTGCAGGTCCTGCTGCTCGAGGAAGGCGTCGGAGGCCGCGACCGCCCCGAGCGCCATGAACGCGGCCACCAGCCAGCAGACCAGCACGAAGGGCAGCGCGGAGCCGCGCTCCGGGCAGGTCCCCGTCGCCCGCTCGTCCGCCGTCCGCACGTCGCGCAGCGTAGGACCCCCTGCCTCCCGCGCAGCGGCTCTGTCCAGGAGGATCCGTCTCATGAGACACTCCGTTCACTCGTTTCGGTGACGGATTGCTTACTCACAGTGACTCACGGTGGCGACATAACGGTTCGTCACTCCATCGTGATCCTGCGTGCTTGCCTCGCCCGAGTGGCGGGCAGCAGGGTTCCGGGCGCGGTCCGTACACGAACGACGCTCTGCCCCCGCGCCTGGGTGACAGCCCGCAGTCCCAAGCTGTCCTTTCCATGCCTGAGGAGGCGTCATGAACGAGCGCGGTGCGCGTTGGGGTCGGGGTGCGCGGTGGGGTCGCGGTGCCCGTTGGGGCCGGGGCGCTCGCTGGGGACGCTGACGTCCTGAAGGAGGACGGCTCCGAGCCGTCCTCCGGGGTGGGCGATCGACTCGGTCGCCCACCCCGTGCGAGTGAGGCCGTTCTGCTGTCCCTGCTGTGTGGGATGGTCCGCTGTTAGCGTCAGCCCTCACTCGTCCCCTCGCAGAACCAGGTCGCCGTGGCCGAAGAGTCCCTCCCTGCGCCATCGCGCATGCGATCGTCGCTCCAGGGACCCTGGGGGCCCGCGGTCCCGGCGGCGGTGGTCGCCGTCCTCGCATTCGTCCTCGTGCTGTTGCCGAGGTCCGAGGCCTTTCCCGGGTGGATGGTCCTCGTGGTCACCGCCGCGTTCCTGGTGACCGAGACCTTCCCGCTGCAATTGGAGTTCCGACGGCAGACCTTCGAGTGGTCGGTCAACGAGCTCGCGCTGACGGTGGCACTGGTCACGATCGGTGGCCCCTGGGCTGCGCTGGCCCGGGTGGCCGCGCTCGGTGTCGTGCTGACCGGTCAGCGCTACAGCCTGGCCAAGTCGGTCTTCAACGTGGCCAGTGCCGTGACCGAGACCGCTGTCGCGGCCCTGGTCTACTCGGCCCTGTCCACCGGTGACGCCGGCGACCCGCAGACGTGGCTGGCCCTCCTGCTCGCAGTGGCCGCAGCTGACGTGGCCGGCGCTGTCCTCGTCGCCCTCGCGATCACGGTGACCGGGGGCTATCCCGGTCACGGCCTGTGGACCGAACTGCTCGTGCCCATCGGTGTCGTCGGTCCGCTCGCGGTCGCCGCCGGGCTGGTCGCCGTCCTGCTCGTGGACGCCAGTCCGTGGGCGTGGGTGCTGATCATCCCCGTCGTCCTCGCGGTCGTCGTGCTCTTCCGCCGGTTTGCCGGAGTCGCGCGCGAGAGCGCCAGCCTCGAGCGCGTGTACGAGTTCGCTCGCCGGATCGAGCAGATCTCCTCGGACGAGGACGGCCCGCGGCGCATCGCCGAGGCGGTCAAGGAGCTGCTCAACGCGGACAAGGTCGCGCTGTGGCTGCCGCCCTACCTCGACGAGGCGCCTCGCCTCGTCGTGGCCGGCGACGGCGGCGTCACGTGGTACGACGGGCCCGCCGACCCCGAGGACGTGCTCCGCCAGCGGGCCCTGACGCCCGGCTCGTCGGAGCCGGTGCTGGTGACCGCGGCCCGGGCGACCGCGGCCGAGACCGCCGCCCTGGCCCGCCGCGGCGCCCAGGAGGTCCTCGGTGCCCCGGTGGCGACCGCGGCCGGCGAACCGGGCTACCTCGAGGTGTGCGACCGGCGCAGCGACGTCGTGTCCTTCTCCGGCAGCGACCGCTCCGCGCTGGACTCGATGCTGACCCACGTCAACGCCGCGATCCGCCAGCAGCAGCTGCTGACCCAGATCCGCTACGACGCCGACCACGACCGCCTCACCGGCCTGCCCAACCGGCAGCGGCTGGCCGCCGAGATCGACCAGTTGCTGACGGCCGACCCGGTCGGCGCCCGCGCGGGGCTGGTGCTCGCCGCCCTGGACAACCACACCGAGATCGTCGACACCCTCGGCCACGCCGCCGCCGACGAGCTGCTGCTGGTGACCGCCGGGCTGCTGCGGGAGCACGCGCCGCCGGACGCCCTGGTGGCCCGCATGGAGGGCGGGCAGTTCGCCGTGCTGCTGCCGGGCCTGTCCCTGGCCGCCAGCGAGCGCGCCGCGCGCCGGCTGCGCGAGGCGACCTCCACCCGCGCCCGCGTCGCCGGCCTGGACCTCGAGGTCACGCTGACCATCGGCGTCGCCGCCGCGCCCGTGCACGGCACCGACGCGGGCTCCCTCATGCAGCGGGCCGACGTCGCCCTGCTCGCCGCCACCGACAGCTCCGGCGTGGCCAGCTACCACCAGGTCCTCGACCAGCAGAGCCTGCGCCGCCTGCAGCTGGGCACCGAGCTCGAGCAGGCGATGACCGACGGCCAGATCAGCGTGGTCTTCCAGCCGATCATCGACGCCCGCACCTCCGACATCGTCTCGGTGGAGACGCTGGTGCGCTGGGCCCACCCGCGCTTCGGTGCCATCCCGCCCGACGACTTCATCCACCTCGCCGAGCAGATCGGCCGCATCGGCGCGCTCACCGACCACGTGCTCGACCTGGCGCTGGCCCGCTGCCGCCGGTGGCTGGACCAGGACATCGGCCTGTCGGTCGCGGTGAACCTCTCGGCGCGCTGCCTGGCCGAGCCCGACCTGGTCGAGCGGGTGCAGCGGGCGCTGCGTCGGCACGGGGTCCCCGGCGAGCTGCTCATCCTCGAGCTCACCGAGGGCAGCGTGGTCGACGACTCGGTGCGCTCCAGCACCGTCCTCGCCGAGCTGCACGCGCTGGGCCTGCGGCTGTCGATGGACGACTTCGGCACCGGCTACTCGTCGCTGTCGCAGCTGCGGCAGCTGCCCATCGACGAGGTGAAGATCGACAAGTCCTTCGTGCTGGGCATGTCCACCAGCCAGGGCGAGTCGTTCATCGCCCGGTCGATCATCGAGCTGGCGCACAACCTGGGCCTGCGGGTCGTCGCCGAGGGCGTCGAGGACGAGCTCACCCGCAAGCTGCTCACCGAGATGGGCTGCGACAAGCTGCAGGGCTTCCTGGTCAGCCGGCCGCTGCCCGACGAGCGGCTGGAGAGCTGGCTGCTGGCCCGCACGGGCGTGCGCTCGGCGGCCCCCGGGGCCCAGCACCGCCGGCTGTTCGTCCGCGCGTGAGGCAGGCCTCCCTGCCCCCCGCGGGGAGGCCGGAGGGCGTCGGGTATAGTCCTCGACGGCTCCTCGAGCACGCCCCTTTAGCTCAGTCGGCAGAGCGTCTCCATGGTAAGGAGAAGGTCTACGGTTCGATTCCGTAAAGGGGCTCCGACCCACCGGTCCAGTCGTGAGACCGGGCCGCGCGGTCTTCCCGGCGGTGTAGCTCAGCCAGGCAGAGCAAGCGGCTCATAATCGCTGTGTCACCGGTTCAAATCCGGTCACCGCTACTCCAGACGGACCCCGGGCCCCCGGGGTCCGTCGCCGTGTCGGCACCCGCCGGCACGGTCCCCCGGCCCGTGGCGGGCCGGTCCGCACAAGGCTAGGAGAGCCTCCATGGCAGCCACCGACGTCCGTCCGAAGATCACCCTGGCCTGCCAGGAGTGCAAGAACCGCAACTACATCACCCGCAAGAACCGGCGCAACGACCCCGACCGGCTCGAGCTGAAGAAGTACTGCCCCAAGGACAAGCGGCACACCGTCCACCGCGAGACCCGCTGACGCCGGTCCGCGACGGAGCAGGGAGGGCGGGAGTGGCGCTGGACGCAGGACTGGTCGGGCGCAGCTACCCGCCCTCCGCCGTCTACGAGGTCGGCCGCGCGAAGGTCGCCGAGTTCGCCGCCGCGGTCGGGGCGACCGACCCGGCGCACACCGATCCCGAGGCCGCGCGGGCGCTGGGCCACCCCGACGTCGTCGCCCCGCCCACCTTCGCCATCGTGGTCACCCTCGGCGCGGCCGACGTCGTGCTGGCCGACCCGGACGTGGCCCTCGACTACAGCCGGGTGGTGCACGGTGAGCAGCGCTTCACCCACCACCGCCCGATCCGGGCCGGCGACCGGCTGGTGAGCACCACCACGATCGAGGCGGTGCGCAGCGTGGCCGGCAACGACCTGCTGACCACCCGGGTCGACGTCGCCACCGAGGACGGCGAGGCCGTCTGCACCGCCACCTCGATGCTCGTGGCCCGGGGGACGGCGTGACCGCCCGCGTGCGCGCCGCGGACGTCGCCGTCGGCCTCGAGCTGCCCGAGCAGACCCACCGGGTGACCCGTGCGGACCTCGTCCGCTACGCCGGCGCCTCCGGCGACCTCAACCCGATCCACTGGAGCGACCGCGTCGCCACGGGCGTCGGGCTCCCCGGCGTCATCGCCCACGGCATGCTCACCATGGGCCTGGCCGCCCGCGCGGTGACCGACTGGGCCGGCGACCCCGCCGCCGTCGTCGAGTACCAGGTCCGCTTCGGCCGGCCGGTCGTCGTCCCCGACGACGACACCGGCGCCGAGGTCACCGTGCGCGGCCGGGTCGGCGCGGTCCTCGACGGCGGGCGGGTCCGCGTCGACCTCACGGTCACCAGCGGCGGCGAGAAGGTCCTCTCGCTGGCCCGCGCCACCGTCGCCCTGGCATGACCCTCCGGCGGGGGGCGCTGGCCGCGGCGGTCCTGCTGCTGTGCGGCTGCACCTCCTTCACCGAGACGCTCACCGCGCAGGAGGCCCCGGCGTCCACCGCACCGTCGGCCGAGCCCGGGGACGGCGGCGGGGACGGCGGGGCCGACGACGACGGTGCCCGCTGCCCGGCCGAGCGCGCCGAGCCCGACCCCGACCGCCCCGTCGTCGACCTGCAGTTCCGGCTCTCGGCCGACCTGCGCACGGTCACCGGCACCGAGACCGTCGTCTTCACCCCGGACGTCGCCACCGACGAGCTGGTCTTCCGGCTGGTGCCCAACGGCCCGGGCGCGGCGCAGCTCGGCAACCGGATCACCGTCGACGACGTCCGTGGCGACGACGTCGACCAGGCCGGGTACGAGGACGACGGCGCGGAGGGCCCCGGCGGGCTCTACGTGCTCCAGCTCGACGGCGAGCTCGAGGCCGGCGAGGCCACCGAGGTGGAGCTGGACTTCACGCTGTCGCTGGGGGAGGGCGGCTTCGAGCGCCTCGGCACCACCGACGGCACCGCCTGGTGGGCCAGTGGCTTCCCACTGCTGGCCTGGGAGCCCGGCGTGGGCTGGGCGCGCGACCCGTTCGTCGGGATCCTCGGCGAGACGGCGACCAGCCCGGTCGCCGACACCACGGTCACCGTCGACGCGTCCGAGGAGCTGACGGTGCTCATGACCGGCGCGCAGCAGGAGCCCTCCGCGGCCGACGGTGGCCGGCGCACCTGGACCTCCCGCGAGCCGGTGGCCCGCGACGTCAGCGTCGCCGTCGGCCCCTTCCGCACCGCCGCCCTCACGACGGCCGGCGGGGTGGAGGTCACCACCGGGGTCCTCGACGGCGCCGACGTCGGCCCCGGCGAGCTCGCCGACTGGACCGGCGAGGCCGTCACCGCCCTCGCCGACCGGTTCGGCGCCTTCCCCTACGCGACGCTCACCGTGCCGCTGCTGCCGATCGAGGGCGGCGGCATCGAGTACCCGAGCTCGATCCTCATGGCCGGGGCCGACCGCTCGGTGCTCGAGCACGAGGTCGCGCACATGTGGTTCTACGGGATGGTCGGCGGCTCGCAGTTCCGCGACCCGTGGCTGGACGAGGCGTTCGCCACCTACGCCGAGAGCGTCGACGGGCAGGTGGCGGACGAGGCCGTGGACCGCGCGCTGGCCGCCCCCGGGGACGTCGGTGCCGCGATGGACGAGTTCCCGGGGACCGCCGAGTACTTCGACGCCGTCTACGGCAAGGGCGCGGCCGCGCTGCTCGCCGCCCGCGAGGCCGCCGGCGCCGGGCCCTTCGACGCCGCGCTGCGCTGCTACGCGCAGCTCAACGCATGGACCATCGCCACGCCCGAGGACGTCGCGGCCGCCCTCGCCGACCTGCCGGCCGCCGTCGACGTGCTGGTGGCAGCCGGTGCCCTCGACGAGGACGACCTCCCGGACTGAGGCGTCGTCAGCCGGCGGACCCGAGGAGCCGCTGCAGCCGGCCGACCCCCTCGACCAGGTCGTCGTCGCCCAGGGCGTAGGACATCCGCAGGTAGCCCGGCGTGCCGAACGCCTCGCCGGGGACCACGGCGACCTCGGCCTCCTCGAGGACGATCTCGGCCAGCTCGACGCTCGACGACGCCGTCCGGCCGTTGATCGGCCGCCCGAGCAGCGTCTTGACCGAGGGGTAGACGTAGAAGGCGCCCTGTGGCTCGGGGCAGGCGACCCCGGGGATCTCGCGCAGCATCGACACGATGGTCTTCCGGCGCCGGTCGAACGCCGTCCGCATCTCCTGCACCGCCGACAGGTCGCCGGTGAGCGCGGCCACCGCGGCGGCCTGGGACACGTTCGCGACGTTCGACGTCGCGTGCGACTGCAGGTTGGTGGCGGCCTTGACGACGTCGGCCGGGCCGACCATCCAGCCCACCCGCCAGCCGGTCATGGCGTAGGTCTTCGCCACCCCGTTGACGACCACGCAGCGGTCGGCCAGCTCGGGCACCACCACCGGCATCGACGGCGCCGTCACCCCGCCGTAGGTCAGGTGCTCGTAGATCTCGTCGGTGAGCACCCACAGCCCGGCCTCCAGGGCCCAGCGGCCGATGGCCTCGACCTGGTCGGGCGGGTACACCGCACCGGTCGGGTTGGACGGCGAGACGAACAGCAGCACCTTGGTGCGCGCGGTGCGGGCGGCCTCGAGCTGGTCCACCGACACCAGGTAGCCGCTCTCCTCGTCGGCGACCACGGGCACCGGCACCCCGCCGGCCAGCCGGATCGCCTCGGGGTAGGTGGTCCAGTACGGCGCGGGCACGAGCACCTCGTCCCCCGGGTCGAGCATCGCGGCGAAGGCCTCGTAGACGGCCTGCTTGCCGCCGTTGGTGACCAGCACCTGCGCCGGGGTGACGGCCAGCCCCGAGTCGCGCGCGGTCTTGGCGACGATGGCCTCCTTGAGGACCGGCAGCCCCCCGGCCGGGGTGTAGCGGTGCATCGCCGGCTGGCGGCAGGCGGCGACCGCGGCCTCGACCACGTAGTCCGGCGTCGGGAAGTCCGGTTCGCCGGCGCCGAAGCCGATGACCGGCTTGCCCGCCGCCTTGAGCGCCTTGGCCTTGGCGTCGACCGCGAGCGTCGCGGACTCGGTGATGGCCGCGATCCGCCGCGACACGCGGCGGTCGGCGGGGGAGAGGGCAGCGGTCCCCGACGGGGAGGCGGCGGTCATGTGCCCATCCTGCCGGAGGGGCCGGTGCCGGGGGCGCTCAGCCGCCAGGGGCAGGCGGCTGTGGGAAGGACCCATCGCCCCGCCGGGGCACGTCTCCGGAGCGCGGTCACGGACCGGTCCCGCGGTCCCGTACACTGGCAACCCTGGGGCGATCGACCCCGTCACCGGCGTGCCCCGGGCCTCCTGGGAACGGCGCGCCGACCGGCGGGACCGGCCGCCCCAGGCGAGCCCGGAACCACGCACGAGTCGGCACGGTCCCGGGCCCGAGGGGTGTAGCTCAACTGGCAGAGCAGCGGTCTCCAAAACCGCAGGCTGCAGGTTCAAGTCCTGTCACCCCTGCCCGTGCCGCCGGCCGACGCCGGCGGGCAGCACGACCCGGCACCGCCCCGTGTCCCGGCAGCGCCGGCCGCGGCCGGCGCCGTCCCGGAGCAGCACGGTCCGGGGAGTACGAGACCAGACGGCCGGCGACCAGCGGCCACCACCACGACGCGAGCGAGGCGCAGTGAGCGACGAGAAGCCGGGCCGCGGGGAGGACCCCCGCACCGCCTCGGACGCCGAGCTGACCGACGAGCAGCTCGACCGGGAGGCCCCGGGCGTCGACGACGCCGCCGAGCTCGAGGCCGCCGAGGACGAGATCGCCGCCGAGGCCGAGGCCGAGGAGCACAAGGTCGTCCCCGCCCCGGCCCGCCGCCGCGGCGGCCGGATCACCGCCGACGACGACGCGGACGACGAGCCCACCGCCGCGCGCACCCGGCGCCCCGCCGGTGAGCGCGCCGCCGCCCGCCCGGCCGGCCGCTCGGAGGGTGCCGGCACCCGGTCCCGCGCCGCGGCCCAGCGCGCACGGGCCGACGAGGTCCGGCAGCGCCGCAACCTGCGCCGCTTCCTCCGCGAGGTCGTCGCCGAGCTGCGGAAGGTCATCTGGCCCGGCCGCCGCGAGCTGATCACCTACACCACGGTCGTCATCCTCTTCGTGGCCTTCATGGTGGCCCTGGTCGCGGGTCTGGACGTCCTCTTCGCGCAGGGCGTGCTCGCCGTCTTCGGCTGACCGTCCCCGCGCCCGCCCGACCCGAGAAGGAAGAGATCCCCGTGACCGACCCCCGCGAGCCCTTCGACACCGACAGCGACGTCGAGGCCATCGACCTCGACGACGAGCGGATCGACGTGCGCGGCAGCGTCGACCTCGAGACCGGTGCCGGCGAGACCGGCGCGGCCGAGGGCTCGGCCGACACCACCGACCAGGACACCGCGACCGGCGTGGCCGACGTGACCCCGCTGGTCGAGGGGGGCGGCCGCGACAGCCTGGTCGGCGACCCGCTGGCCGCGCCGGCCCCCGACCACGACCCGATCGTGACCGAGGCGCTGGCCGAGGCCGAGGCGGAGGACGAGGACCCGCGGGAGACGCTCAAGCGGACCCTGCGCACGCAGTTCGGCGACTGGTACGTCATCCACTCCTACGCGGGCTACGAGAACAAGGTGAAGACCAACCTCGAGTCCCGCATCCAGTCGCTGGACATGGAGGACTACATCTTCCAGATCGAGGTGCCCACCGAGGAGGTCACCGAGATCAAGAACGGCAAGCGCACCCAGGTCAACCGGAAGAAGCTGCCCGGCTACCTGCTCGTCCGGATGGACCTCAACGACGAGTCCTGGGGCGCGGTCCGCAACACCCCCGGCGTCACCGGCTTCGTCGGCGCCACCTCCCGGCCCTCGCCGCTGAGCATCGACGAGGTCGTCAACCTGCTGGTCCCCGACGCCCCGCCGCAGGCGGCCAAGGTCGCCGAGACGGCATCGCCGGCCGCGGCCGCCGCGCCGACCGCCGTCGTCGACTTCGAGATCGGCGAGTCGGTCACCGTCATGGACGGCCCGTTCGCCACCCTCCCGGCGACCATCAACGAGATCAACGCCGAGCAGCAGAAGCTGCAGGTGCTGGTCTCGATCTTCGGCCGGGAGACGCCGGTCGAGCTCTCGTTCACCCAGGTCGCCAAGATCTAGTCGGAGGACCCCCTCGCCCCCCACCCTTCGCGAGCTCAGGGTGGGAACCTGCGAGGGGGCCTTCCAGCCACCACCACGCACCACGCTCACGAAGAAGGAAGTCATGCCTCCCAGGAAGCGGTTGACCGCGGTCATCAAGCTCCAGATCAACGCCGGCGCGGCCACCCCCGCGCCGCCGGTGGGTCCGGCGCTGGGCCAGCACGGCGTCAACATCATGGAGTTCTGCAAGGCGTACAACGCCGCCACGGAGTCGCAGCGCGGCAACGTGATCCCGGTCGAGATCTCGGTCTACGAGGACCGCTCGTTCACCTTCGTCACCAAGACGCCGCCGGCCGCGCGCATGCTGCTCAAGGCCGCCGGTGTCGAGAAGGGCTCGGGCGAGCCGCACAAGACCAAGGTCGCCACGGTCACCCGTGACCAGGTCCGCGAGATCGCCCAGACCAAGATGGCCGACCTCAACGCCAACGACCTCGACCAGGCCGAGAAGATCATCGCCGGCACCGCCCGGTCGATGGGCATCACCGTCACCGGTTGATCGAGGACCCCGTCGCCCCCACCGCTCGCAGGCTCGCGGCGGGGCCCTGCGACGGGGCCGTTCCGGCACCCCGCTGGAAGACGCACGTCCCGGATGGCGTTACAAGCACCACAGCAACCGTGGGAGGGCCGCGCCAGGCCCGTGAACCACACGACTCCCCGAGCCGCAGGGCCGGGGGAGAGGACGCACCATGGCGAAGCACGGCAAGAAGTACCTCGAGGCGGCGGCCAAGGTCGACCGCGAGAAGCTCTACAGCCCGCTGCAGGCGGCGGGGCTGGCGAAGGACACCTCGCCGACCTCCTACGACGCCACCGTCGAGGTGGCCATGCGGCTGGGCGTCGACCCGCGCAAGGCCGACCAGATGGTCCGCGGCACGGTGAACCTGCCGCACGGCACCGGCAAGACCGCCCGCGTCATCGTCTTCGCGACCGGTGACAAGGCCGCCGAGGCCGAGGCCGCCGGCGCCGACGTCGTCGGCTCTGACGACCTGATCGCGCGCATCCAGGAGGGTTTCCTGGACTTCGACGCCGCCATCGCCACGCCCGACCAGATGGCCAAGGTCGGCCGGATCGCCCGCATCCTCGGCCCCCGCGGCCTGATGCCGAACCCGAAGACGGGCACCGTGACCCCCGACGTCACCAAGGCCGTCGCCGACATCAAGGGCGGGAAGATCAACTTCCGCGTCGACAAGCAGGCCAACCTGCACCTGGTGATCGGCAAGACCTCCTTCGACGACGCCAAGCTGGTCGAGAACTACGCCGCCGCCCTCGACGAGGTGCTGCGCGCCAAGCCGGCCGCGGCCAAGGGCCGGTACCTGAAGAAGGTCACCATCTCCACCACGATGGGCCCGGGCATCCCGGTCGACCCGAACCGCACCCGCAACCTGACGGTGGACGAGCCCACCGCCTGAGGGAGGACCTCGTCCTCCCCACCCTTCGCAGGCTCAGGGCGGGACCCGGGACGAGGCCGTTCCAGCACCTCGCCAGGAGGCCCCGCAGCGCACCCGCGCTGCGGGGCCTCCGCGCGTCTGCGAGGGACGTGCGTCGAGATCCCGTGATCTCGACCGGGGACGAGTGCCGGCGTGTGCGAGATCGCGTGATCTCGACCGGGCTGGGCTGCCCCGGGTGACGACGGCGACACGGGCGCTCCGTGGGCAGCGTGTACGCTGGGCGGCGTTCCCCCCACGACCGCTGGTCGTCGCACGTCCGCGTGCGATCGAAGGTCCCGGATCCCCGGGCGGCCCGCGCAGGAGGACGGTTCGATCGACGCGGTGCCCCGTGCCCGCGTCCCTCGCCCCGTGCGCCCTGCGCCGGGGCGTTCCTCGTCTCCGGGCCCGGATCGCCCGCTCCCGCACGACGCACGAGCGGTCGCCCGTCAGACGAGAGGAGGCCCATGCCCACGCAGGCGAAGGCCGCGGTGATCGACGAGATCACCGAGCGGTTCCAGCAGTCCAGCGCGGCCGTGCTCACCGAGTACCGCGGGCTCACCGTGTCGCAGCTGACCCAGCTGCGGCGTTCCCTCGGTGCGGGCAGCAGCTACGCCGTCGTCAAGAACACCCTGACGAAGCGGGCGGCGGACGAGGTCGGTCACCCCGACCTGGCCCCGCTGCTCAACGGCCCCACCGCGATCGCCTTCATCGAGGGTGACGTCGTCGAGGCCGCCAAGGCCATCCGCGACTTCGCGCGCGCCAACCCGCTGCTCGTCGTCAAGGGCGGCGTCGTCGAGGGCCGCACCGTCGGCCCCGCCGAGGTCACCGCCCTGGCCGACGTCGAGCCGCGCGAGGTGCTGCTGGCCAAGCTGGCTGGTGCGATGAAGGGCAACCTGACCAAGGCCGCCGGCCTGTTCCAGGCCCCGCTGTCGCAGGTCGCCCGCCTGGCCGCCGCGCTGCAGGAGAAGAAGCCCGCCGAGGGCGGCGACTCCACGGCCGACACCGCTGCCGCCGACACCGCTGCTGCCGACACCCCCACCGACACCGCCGACACCGCGGACGCCGCGGCCGGCACCGACTGACCCCAGAAGGAGAGATCATGGCCAAGCTGTCCACCGCGGAGCTGCTCGACGCGTTCAAGGAGATGACGCTGCTCGAGCTGTCCGACTTCGTGAAGCAGTTCGAGGAGACCTTCGAGGTCACCGCTGCTGCCCCGGTCGCCGTCGCGGCCGCCCCGGCCGCCGGCGGTGCCGGCGACGGTGGCGCCCCCGCCGCCGAGGAGCAGGACGAGTTCGACGTCATCCTCGAGAGCGCCGGCGACAAGAAGATCCAGGTCATCAAGGAGGTGCGCGGCCTGACCTCGCTCGGCCTCAAGGAGGCCAAGGACCTGGTCGACGGCGCGCCGAAGCCGGTCCTGGAGAAGGTCGCCAAGGACGCTGCCGAGAAGGCCAAGGCCGCCCTCGAGGGCGCCGGCGCCACCGTCACCGTCAAGTGACCCGCTCCCGGCCGTGACCACGGCCGGCAGCACCGCACAGGGGCCGCTCTCCTCCGGGAGGGCGGCCCCTGTCGCGTCCGCGGGAGGGGGCCGACCGGCACCCCGCACGGGGATCCGGCGGCGTGGCGGAGACAAACCGGCCCCCCTGCTGGCATCATGACGACGCGGAACGCCGCCCGGACAGCCGGACGCCGTCCTTACCGGGAGTGTGGCGTGGGTCGCCCCCCACCCCCCGACGTGGACAGCCTGCGTCTGCAGGGGTAGGGTTCTCTGTTGCGCTGCCCCCTGACTGCCTGCCCGCCGAGCCGGGTCGCCTGGGGTGCCCGGGATCACCCGGGCGCCTGGTCGACCGCGCGGGCCGGACGCCGCGGACAGCCGCGCAGATACCGACGACGACCCAGGACGAACCCGCACCCACCGCCCGCACGTCGTGAGGTCCTTGGAAGGACGCATCTTGGCAGGCTCTCGCCCCACCAGCATCTCCCCCAGCACCACCGAGTCCGGCGGCTACGGCCAGCAGAACCAGACTCCCTCGGCCGGCCCGCGCACCGGTGAGGCCGACCAGCAGAAGATCCCCGGGGCGCCGCTCCGGGTCTCGTTCGCGAAGATCTCCGAGCCCCTCGAGGTGCCGGACCTGCTCGCCCTGCAGACCGCCTCCTTCGACTGGCTCGTCGGCAGCCCCGAGTGGCGGGCCACCCTCTCGCCGGAGGAGCAGGCCTCGGCCGTCGGCGGTCTGGCCGAGATCCTCGAGGAGATCTCGCCGATCGAGGACTTCAGCGGCTCGATGTCGCTGTCCTTCTCCAACCCGCGCTTCGAGGACGTCAAGGCGTCCCTCGAGGAGTGCAAGGACAAGGACATGACCTACGCGGCTCCGCTGTTCGTCACCGCGGAGTTCATGAACAACACCACCGGCGAGATCAAGAGCCAGACGGTGTTCATGGGCGACTTCCCGATCATGACGAACAAGGGCACGTTCGTCATCAACGGGACCGAGCGCGTCGTCGTCTCGCAGCTGGTCCGCAGCCCCGGCGTCTACTTCGACAAGACCCTGGACAAGACCTCCGACAAGGACGTCTTCAGCGCCAAGGTCATCCCCAGCCGCGGCGCGTGGCTGGAGTTCGACGTCGACAAGCGCGACACCGTCGGCGTCCGCATCGACCGCAAGCGGCGGCAGCCGGTGACCGTGCTGCTCAAGGCGCTGGGTTGGACCGAGGACCGGATCCGCGAGCACTTCCAGTGGTCGCCCACCGTCCTGGCCACCCTGGAGAAGGACCACATCGCCGGGCAGGACGAGGCGCTGCTCGACATCTACCGCAAGCTGCGGCCGGGCGAGCCGCCGACGCGGGAGAGCGCCCAGGCGCTGCTGGAGAACCTCTTCTTCAACCCCAAGCGCTACGACCTCGCCAAGGTCGGCCGCTACAAGGTCAACAAGAAGCTCGGCGTCGAGGTCCCGCAGGGCACCCTGACGCTGACCGAGGACGACATCGTCGCCACCATCGAGTACGTCGTGCGGCTGCACGCCGGCGAGCCCGACCACGGCGTCGACGACATCGACCACTTCGGCAACCGCCGCCTGCGCACCGTCGGCGAACTGATCCAGAACCAGATCCGGGTCGGCCTCTCCCGCATGGAGCGCGTCGTCCGCGAGCGGATGACGACCCAGGACGTCGAGGCGATCACGCCGCAGACCCTGATCAACATCCGGCCGGTCGTCGCCTCCATCAAGGAGTTCTTCGGCACCAGCCAGCTCTCGCAGTTCATGGACCAGACCAACCCCCTCGCGGGCCTGACCCACAAGCGCCGCCTGTCGGCGCTGGGTCCGGGTGGTCTGTCCCGTGAGCGGGCCGGCATGGAGGTCCGCGACGTGCACCCGAGCCACTACGGCCGGATGTGCCCGATCGAGACCCCCGAGGGTCCGAACATCGGCCTGATCGGCTCGCTGTCGGCCTACGGCCGGGTCAACGCCTTCGGCTTCATCGAGACCCCCTACCGGCGGGTCCGGGACGGCGTCGTCACCGACACGATCGACTACCTGACCGCCGACGAGGAGGACCGCTTCGTCGTCGCCCAGGCCAACTCGCCGCTGGACGCCCAGGGCCGGTTCGCCGAGGAGCGGGTCCTGGTCCGCACTAAGGGCGGCGAGGTCGACTACCTGTCGCCCGAGCAGGTCGACTACATGGACGTCTCGCCGCGGCAGATGACCTCGGTCGCGACGGCGATGATCCCGTTCCTCGAGCACGACGACGCCAACCGCGCCCTGATGGGCGCGAACATGCAGCGTCAGGCCGTCCCGCTCCTGCGCAGCGAGGCGCCGCTGGTCGGCACCGGCATGGAGCTGCGTGCCGCCGTCGACGCCGGCGACGTCGTCGTGGCGGAGAAGGCCGGTGTCGTCGAGGACTCGACCGCCGACTACGTCACCGTCATGGCCGACGACGGCACCCGGCAGACCTACCGGCTGCTGAAGTTCCGCCGCTCGAACCAGGGCACCTCGATCAACCAGACCCCGATCGTCGAGGAGGGTCAGCGGGTCGAGGTCGGCCAGGTCATCGCCGACGGGCCGTGCACCGACCAGGGTGAGATGGCGCTGGGCAAGAACCTGCTCGTCGCCTTCATGCCGTGGGAGGGCCACAACTACGAGGACGCGATCATCCTGTCGCAGCGCCTCGTGCAGGACGACGTCCTGTCCTCGATCCACATCGAGGAGTTCGAGGTCGACGCCCGCGACACCAAGCTCGGTGCCGAGGAGATCACCCGGGACATCCCGAACGTCTCCGAGGAGGTCCTCGCCGACCTCGACGAGCGCGGCATCATCCGCATCGGCGCCGAGGTCGTCCCCGGCGACATCCTCGTCGGCAAGGTCACGCCCAAGGGCGAGACCGAGCTGACCCCCGAGGAGCGGCTGCTGAGGGCGATCTTCGGTGAGAAGGCCCGCGAGGTCCGCGACACGTCGCTGAAGGTCAAGCACGGTGAGTCCGGCAAGGTCATCGGCGTCCGCGTGTTCTCCCGCGAGGACGGCGACGAGCTGCCCGCCGGCGTCAACGAGCTGATCCGGGTCTACGTCGCCCAGATGCGCAAGATCTCCGACGGCGACAAGCTCGCCGGCCGCCACGGCAACAAGGGCGTCATCGCGAAGATCCTGCCGCAGGAGGACATGCCGTTCCTGCAGGACGGCACCCCGGTCGACATCGTGCTCAACCCGCTCGGCGTCCCGGGCCGGATGAACGTCGGCCAGGTGCTGGAGACCCACCTCGGGTGGATCGCCAAGTCCGGCTGGCAGGTCGAGGGCGACCCCGAGTGGGCCGTCAACCTGCCCGAGCAGGCGCGGCAGGCCGCCCCGGGCACCCGGACCGCGACGCCGGTCTTCGACGGTGCCCGCGAGGAGGAGATCATCGGCCTGCTCGGCTCGACGGTCCCCAACCGCGACGGCGACCGCATGGTGCAGGAGACCGGCAAGGCCCGGCTGTTCGACGGCCGGTCCGGGGAGCCCTTCCCCGAGCCGATCTCGGTGGGCTACGTCTACATCCTCAAGCTGCTGCACCTGGTCGACGACAAGATCCACGCCCGGTCGACCGGCCCCTACTCGATGATCACGCAGCAGCCGCTGGGTGGTAAGGCGCAGTTCGGTGGCCAGCGCTTCGGTGAGATGGAGTGCTGGGCGATGCAGGCCTACGGCGCGGCGTACGCGCTGCAGGAGCTGCTGACCATCAAGTCCGACGACATCCTCGGCCGCGTCAAGGTCTACGAGGCGATCGTCAAGGGCGAGAACATCCCCGAGCCGGGCATCCCCGAGTCGTTCAAGGTGTTGCTCAAGGAGCTGCAGTCGCTCTGCCTCAACGTCGAGGTGCTGTCCGGCGACGGGCAGGCGATCGAGCTGCGCGACACCGACGACGAGGTGTTCCGGGCCGCGGAGGAGCTGGGCATCGACCTGTCCCGCCGCGAGCCCTCCAGCGTCGAGGACGTGTGATCGGCCGCCGGCCGGCCCTTTCGTGTGACGGGCCGGCCGGCGTCCCCCCAGCCAGACAGCTAGAAGTGCAGTAACGAGCCCCGGGAAAGGGGTCCACTCAGTGCTCGACGTCAACTTCTTCGACGAGCTCCGCATCGGTCTGGCCACCGGCGACGACATCCGCCAGTGGTCGCACGGTGAGGTGAAGAAGCCCGAGACCATCAACTACCGGACGCTGCGTCCGGAGAAGGACGGTCTCTTCTGCGAGAAGATCTTCGGTCCCACGCGGGACTGGGAGTGCTACTGCGGCAAGTACAAGCGCGTCCGCTTCAAGGGCATCATCTGTGAGCGCTGCGGCGTCGAGGTGACGCGGGCCAAGGTCCGCCGCGAGCGGATGGGCCACATCGAGCTGGCCGCGCCGGTCACCCACATCTGGTTCTTCAAGGGCGTCCCCTCGCGCCTGGGCTACCTGCTCGACCTGGCGCCCAAGGACCTCGAGAAGATCATCTACTTCGCCGCCTACCTGATCACCTCGGTCGACGACGAGGCGCGCCACCGCGACCTCCCGACCATCGAGGCCGAGATCAGCGCGGAGAAGCACAACCTCGAGAACCGGCGCGACGCCGACGTCGAGGCCCGCCAGCAGAAGCTCGAGGCCGACCTGGCCGAGCTCGAGGCGGAGGGCGCCAAGTCCGACGTCCGCCGCAAGGTGCGCGAGGGCGGCGAGCGCGAGATGCGCCAGCTGCGCGACCGCGCCCAGCGGGAGATCGACCGCCTCGAGGAGGTGCTCGACACCTTCCGCAAGCTCGAGGTCAAGCAGCTCATCGCCGACGAGGGTCTCTATCGCGAGCTGCGCGACCGCTTCGGCGAGTACTTCGAGGGCGGCATGGGTGCCGCGGCCCTGCAGAAGCTGCTGGCCGACTTCGACCTCGACGCCGAGGCCGCGTCGCTCCGCGACACCATCCGCAACGGCAAGGGCCAGCGCAAGCTGCGGGCCCTCAAGCGGCTCAAGGTCGTCGCGGCGTTCCAGCAGACGCGCAACTCGCCCATGGGCATGGTGCTCGACTGCGTCCCGGTCATCCCGCCGGACCTGCGCCCGATGGTGCAGCTCGACGGTGGCCGCTTCGCCACCAGCGACATGAACGACCTGTACCGCCGGGTCATCAACCGGAACAACCGGCTCAAGCGGCTGCTCGACCTCGGCGCGCCCGAGATCATCGTGAACAACGAGAAGCGGATGCTGCAGGAGTCCGTGGACGCGCTGTTCGACAACGGCCGCCGCGGCCGGCCGGTCACCGGCCCGGGCAACCGCCCCCTGAAGTCCCTGAGCGACCTGCTCAAGGGCAAGCAGGGCCGGTTCCGGCAGAACCTGCTCGGCAAGCGCGTCGACTACTCCGGCCGGTCGGTCATCGTCGTCGGCCCGCAGCTGAAGCTGCACCAGTGCGGCCTGCCCAAGCAGATGGCGCTGGAGCTGTTCAAGCCCTTCGTCATGAAGCGGCTGGTCGACCTCAACCACGCGCAGAACATCAAGTCCGCCAAGCGCATGGTCGAGCGGGCCCGTCCGGTGGTGTGGGACGTGCTCGAGGAGGTCATCACCGAGCACCCGGTCCTGCTGAACCGGGCGCCGACGCTGCACCGCCTGGGCATCCAGGCCTTCGAGCCGCAGCTGGTCGAGGGCAAGGCCATCCAGATCCACCCGCTGGTCTGCACCGCGTTCAACGCGGACTTCGACGGTGACCAGATGGCGGTGCACCTGCCGCTGTCGGCCGAGGCGCAGGCCGAGGCCCGCATCCTCATGCTGTCGAGCAACAACATCCTCAGCCCGGCCGACGGTCGCCCGATCACCGCGCCGACCCAGGACATGGTGCTCGGCCTGTACCACCTGACGACGCTGGTGCCGAGCCGGCACGAGGCCGACGGTGGCCGTCCGGCGGCCTTCGGGTCGACGGCCGAGGCGATCATGGCGTTCGACAAGGGCGCCCTGGGCCTGCAGGAGCGTGCGTTCATCCGCCTCGACGAGGTGTTCGGCGTCGACAACGGCAAGGTCAACCCGGCGTGGGAGCAGCCCGCCGACTGGGCTCCGGGTGCCCCGGCGCTGGTCGAGACCAGCCTGGGCCGCGTGCTGTTCAACGAGGCCCTGCCCGAGGACTACCGCTTCGTCAACTACCAGGTGCCGAAGAAGGAGCTCGGGGCGATCGTCAACGACCTCGCCGAGCGCTACCCCAAGGTGCAGGTCGCGGCGACGCTGGACGCCCTCAAGTCGGCCGGCTTCCGCTGGGCCACCCGCTCGGGTGTCACGATCGCCATCGACGACGTCGTGACCCCGCCGGCCAAGCAGGAGATCCTCGACCGGCACGAGAACGAGGCCCGTCAGATCGAGCGGCAGTACGAGCGCGGTGTCATCACCGACGCCGAGCGCCGCGGCGAGCTGATCGAGATCTGGACCCGCGCGCGGGCCGAGGTCAGCCAGGCGATGGTGGACAACTTCCCGACCACCAACCCGGTCTGGGTCATGGTCAACTCGGGCGCCCGAGGCAACATGATGCAGATCAGCCAGATCGCCGGCATGCGCGGTCTGGTGGCCAACCCGAAGGGTGAGATCATCCCGCGGCCGATCAAGGCCAACTTCCGGGAGGGTCTGTCCGTGCTGGAGTACTTCATCTCCACGCACGGTGCGCGCAAGGGCCTGGCCGACACCGCCCTGCGGACCGCGGACTCCGGGTACCTCACCCGGCGGCTGGTCGACGTCTCCCAGGACGTCATCATCCGCGAGGAGGACTGCGGCACCGAGCGCGGCGTCATCATGCCGATCGCCACGGTGGTCGACGGCGTCCTCACCCGGGACGCGCACGTCGAGACCAGCGTCTACGCCCGCTCGCTGGCCGCCGACGTGTCGGCCCAGGACGGCACGCTGGTCGCGCAGGCCGGTCAGGACCTCGGTGACGTGCTCATCGGCGAGCTGGTCGACGCCGGCATCGCCGAGGTCAAGGTCCGCTGCGTCCTGACCTGCGAGTCCCTGCTGGGCACCTGCGCGACCTGCTACGGCCGGTCGCTGGCCACCGGCAAGCTCGTCGACGTCGGCGAGGCGGTCGGCATCATCGCCGCCCAGTCGATCGGTGAGCCCGGCACCCAGCTGACGATGCGCACCTTCCACACCGGTGGTGTCGCGGGTGAGGACATCACCCACGGTCTGCCGCGTGTGGTGGAGCTCTTCGAGGCCCGTGTCCCCAAGGGCAAGGCCCCGATCGCCGAGCTGGCCGGCAACGTCCGGATCGAGGACGGCGAGCAGTTCCGCAAGCTGACGATCACCCCGGACGACGGCTCCGACGAGGTCGTCTACGACAAGCTGTCGCGCCGGTCGCGGCTGCGGGTCGAGGACGGCGCCCACGTCGAGGTCGGCGAGCAGCTCACCGAGGGTGCGGTGGACCCGCACGAGGTGCTGCGGATCATGGGCCCGCGCGAGGTGCAGCTGCACCTGGTCCGCGAGGTCCAGGAGGTCTACCGCAGCCAGGGCGTGTCGATCCACGACAAGCACATCGAGGTGATCATCCGCCAGATGCTCAAGCGGGTGACCATCATCGACTCGGGCGCCACGGAGTTCCTGCCCGGCGCGCTCGTCGAGCGGACGCTGTTCGAGACCGAGAACCGCCGTGTCGTCGCCGAGGGCGGCGAGCCGGCCTCGGCCCGTCCGGTGCTCATGGGCATCACCAAGGCCTCGCTCGCGACCGAGTCGTGGCTGTCGGCCGCCTCCTTCCAGGAGACGACCAAGGTGCTCACCGACGCCGCGATCCAGGGCAAGAGCGACAGCCTGCTCGGCCTCAAGGAGAACGTGATCATCGGCAAGCTGATCCCGGCGGGTACGGGCATCAGCCGCTACCGGAACATCACGGTCGAGCCGACCGAGGAGGCCCGCGCCGCCGTCTACACGATGGCCGGGTACGACGACGGGCAGTACTACAGCCCCGATGTCTTCGGCTCGGGCTCCGGCGAGGCCGTGCGCCTCGAGGAGTACGACTGGCGGGGCTGATCCCCGGTAGGACGTGAGGAGGGCCCGCAGATCGCGAGATCTGCGGGCCCTTCCGCGTGTGCGGGGCGTTGCGGGGATCAGGTGACCTGATCGTCGGGCGTCCTCCCTCCCCGGGGGGGGGGGGGGCGGGCGCCGGGGGGTGAGGGCGGACCCCGCCCCCGACCCCGGGGCCCG
>NZ_JBJGYY010000007.1:0-148868 GCF_054050235.1 Geodermatophilus sp. SYSU D00696
GCGGCCACCGGGTCCGCCGACCCGGTGGCCGCGGCCACCGCGCCGGTCGCCGAGCCGGCGCAGCCCACGCTGCCGCCCGAGGGCGAGACGCTGCCGACGCCGTCCTCGGACGTGCACGTGACCGTCCCGGCGCTGGGCCTGGACCTGCCCGTGCTGCCGCTGACACCGCAGGACGGGGCGATCAACCCGCCCGGCCTGACCGCGGCGTACTGGATCGACTCCTACGGCGACCCGGTGGGCGCGGCCGAGCAGGCCGACAACACGCTCTACATCGCCGCCCACGCGACCGGCACCGGCGAGTACGGGTTCGACCCGCTGGTGGACGCCGAGGCGGCCGACGAGGGGCTGCGGCCGGGCGACGTGGTCGAGGTCAGCACCCCGGGCGGGACCGTCGACTACACCGTCGAGCGGACCGGCCGCTACGCCAAGGACGCGCTCGCCGGCACCGCCGACCTCTGGGCGGCCGTGCCCGGGCGGCTGGTGCTCATCACCTGCTTCCAGCGCGCCGGGAAGGCCTCCACCGAGAACCTGGTGGTCGTCGCGCAGGCTTGAGCGGGCACGTCCGCGGAAGTGCCCGCGTCAGGTGACGCGGGCGCGCTCCTGGGGGTAGCCGCGCCAGGCGCCGTCCTCGAGCAGGACGCGGAAGCGGTCGACGGCGTCCCACACGTCGACGAACCGCGTGTAGAGCGGAGCCGGGCCCAGCCGCACGCGGTCGGGGGTGCGGTAGTCCGGGACGACGCCGCGGTCGACCAGGGCCTGCGTCAGCTGCCACGCCGCCGGGTGCGCCAGGGTCACGTGCGACCCGCGGCGGTCGGGATCCCGCGGGCTGGCCAGCGCCACGCCGTGCGGGGCGAGGCAGGCGTCGGCCAGCTCCACCAGCAGGCCGGTCAGCGCCCGCCCCTTGGCCGCGAGCCGGCCGATGCCCGCCTCGGCCACCAGCCGGGCGCCCACCTCGACCGCCGCGGCGGCCAGCACCGGCGGCGTCCCGACGCCGAAGCGGCCGATGCCGGGAACCGGGTCGTAGACCGGGCCCATCGCGAACTGGTCGCGCTGGCCGAACCAGCCCCAGATCGGCTGCCGCAGCCGGTCCTGCAGCTCCCGCCGCACGTAGAGGAAGGCCGGCGCCCCCGGCCCGCCGTTGAGGTACTTGTAGGTGCAGCCGACGGCGAGGTCCACGCCGTTCGCCTCGAGGTCCACCGCCACCGAGCCCGCGGCGTGCGAGAGGTCCCACAGCACCAGCGCGCCGGCCTCCCGGGCGGCCGCCGTCACCGCCGCGACGTCGGCGAGCGCCCCCGAGCGGTAGGCCACGGCCGACAGCACGACGACGGCGACCCGCTCGTCGAGCGCGTCCGCGAGCACCGCCGGGTCGAGGCCCTGGTCGATGTCGGCGGGCACCTCCCGGACGGTCATCCCGCGGGCGGCGGCCACCCCGGCCACGACGTAGCGGTCGGTGGGGAAGTCGTCGGCGCAGCAGACCAGCACGTCACGGTCCGGGCGGGCGTCGGCGGCGGCCACCAGCAGCTTGTAGAGGTCGACCGTGGTGGAGTCGGCCAGCAGCACCTCGCCGGGCCGCGCGCCGAGGACGCCGGTGCCGATGACGTCGCCGACCCGCGTGGCCACGTCGATCCAGGACGCCCAGGAGCCCACCAGCCCGCGGCCCCACTCCTGCTCGGCCACCCGCGCCAGCGCCGCCGGTGTCTCCCGCGGCATCCGGCCCAGCGAGTTGCCGTCGAGGTAGACCAGCCGGTCGGGGCCGTCGTCGTCGGTGCCGGCGAACCGGCTCCGGTAGCCGGCGAGCGGGTCGGCGTCGTCGAGCGCCTCGGCGGCGGCGCGGGTGAGGTCCACGGGTCTCCTCTCAGGCGGCACGCGGCCGCGGTGCCGACACCGACCACCACGCAAGGGCGGCTCCGGTGCCCAGGACGGCGCTGAGCACGAACGGTGCCTCGAGCCCGGCCAGTGTCGCCAGCGCGCCGCCGCCGAGCGCGCCGGCGGCGCCGGCACCGTAGACCGTCGTGCGCCAGGCCGCCGTGACCCGGCCACGGAGGGCGTCGGGGACCAGCCGGTGACGGAGGGACGCCGTCGCCACGTTGAGCACCGCGAAGGCGCCGCTGGACACGACGACGACCACGCCGGCGACCCAGGTCCGCGGCAGCGCGAACAGCAGGACCGGGCTGGTCGCCGCGACGGCGGCGGACCACGCCACGACGCCGCGGTGCCGCCGTCCGGCGATGAGCCGGTGGGCGAGCAGCGCTCCGGTGAGGCCACCGCCGGCGCCGAGCGCCAGCAGGGCGCCGAAGCCGACGGCGGTCAGCCCGAGGCGCTCCCCGGTGTAGAGGACGAAGACGCTGAACCAGGCGCTGTCGGCCAGCGCGACCGTGGCCACGGTGAGAACGAGCGTGCGCAGCCGCCGGTCCCGGGACAGCCAGACGACGCCCGCCACGGTCCGCCGGCCGACGTCGACCGGTGCATGCGGGGCGGGCCGGAGCGCGGAGAGCGCCGCAGGCGGCAGCGAGAGCACCAGCAGGACCGCAACGGCCGTCGTCGCACCGTTGACCACGAAGGGGAGTGCGGCGCCGGCCGCGAACAGGACACCGCCGACCAGTGGCCCGACGAACTCGTTGCCGGCCACCTGGCCCGCCGCCATCCGGCCGTTGGCGCGTTCGAGGGAGTCGGCGGGCACCAGCCGCGGGAGCACGGTCTCGGCCGCGACGTCCCGGACCGTCTCACCCACCCCCAGGAGGAGGGCCGCGACGGCCACCGTGACGACCGACGCCCGGTCGGCCACGAGCAGCGCCACCAGGACCGCCAGCACCACGACCCGCAGGCCGTCCGCGAGCGGCACCAGCGCCCGGGCCCCGTGCCGGTCGGCGAGCGATCCGGCAGCCAGCCCGGTCAGCAGCCACGGCAGCGTGCCCGCGGCGGCGACCGCGCTGACGACCAGCGGGTCGGTCGACAGGGACGCGGCCAGCAGCGGGAAGGCCGCGAGGCGGATGCCGTCACCGAGGTTGACCAGGACCGACGCCGACCAGAAGGTCCAGAACGCCCGGCCGAGCCCCACCGGCGGAGGCTAGCGTCGCCTCCGTGACGCAGCTGCACGACCTCACCGCCCTGGAGCAGGCGGCCGCCGTCCGGGCGGGGGAGGTGAGCCCCACCGAGCTGGTGCGGCACGCCCTGTCCCGGATCGAGGCGCTCGACGCCGGCCTCGGCGCGTTCGTCACCGTCACCCCCGAGCGGGCGGTGGCCGCCGCCGCGGCGGCCGACCGGGCGGCGGTCCGCGGCGGTGACCTGCCCCCGCTGCTCGGCGTCCCGACGGCGGTCAAGGACCTCAACAACACCGCCGGCGTGCGCACCACCTTCGGCAGCACCGTCTTCGCCGACTTCGTCCCCACCGTCGACGACGCCGTCGTCACCCGGCTCGCCGCCGCCGGGACGATCAGCTTGGGCAAGACGAACACCCCGGAGTTCGGGTATCCGGCCTACACCGACAACGACCTCGCCGGTCCCGCCCGCTGCCCGTGGGACCCCACCCTGCTGGCCGGCGGCTCCAGCGGCGGCGCCGCGGTCGCCGTGGCGGCGGGCATGCTGCCGTTCGCCCAGGGCAGCGACGGCGGCGGCTCGATCCGCATCCCGGCGGCCGTCAACGGCCTGGTGGGCATCAAGCCGGCCCGCGGACGGGTGAGCAACGCCCCGTTCGGCAGCGACGTCACGGGCCTGGGCACCAACGGCCCGATCGCCCGCACCGTCCGCGACGCCGCGGCCCTGCTCGACGCGATGGCCGGCCCGGTCACCGGGGACGCGACCTGGGCCCCGCCGCTGCCGCCGGGGGAGACCTTCCTCGGCGCCGCGGACCAGCCGGTGAGCCGGTTGCGGATCGGCCGCACGGTGGAGTCCCCGATGCCCGAGGCGGTCCTCGCCCCCGAGGTCGCCGCGGCCCTCGACGACGCCGCCGGGCTGCTCGAGTCGCTGGGGCACGAGGTGGTCGAGGTCCCGGGCGGCCTGCTCGGCCCCGACGTGCTCGGCGCGTTCGAGCGGGTGTGGTCGCTGTCGGCCACGCTGCTGCCGGTGCCGGCCGACCGGGTGGGGGAGCTGCGGCCGCTCACCCGGGAGCTGCGCGCCCGCGGGCTAGCGCTGTCGGCGCAGGCGGCGATGGAGGCGCTCACCGCGCTGCGGCTGTTCTCGCGGCGTTACGTCGCGGCCACCGACGCCTTCGACGTCCTGCTGGCCCCGGTGACGACCACGACGCCGCGTCCGCTGGGCTGGTTCGACGCCGACGGCGACGGCGCCGCGGACTTCGAGCGGAACAAGCGGTACGCCGCCTTCACCGCGCTCTACAACGTCACCGGGCAGCCGGCCCTCAGCGTCCCGCTGCACTGGACCGGCGACGGGCTGCCGGTGGGCACGATGCTCGTGGGGCGCCCCGCCGACGAGGTCACGCTGATCGCCCTCGCGGCCCAGCTGGAGCAGGCCCGGCCGTGGGCGCACCGGCACCCGCCGTGCTGGGACGCCGACGCACAGGCGACCACGCCCGGCGGTAGATTCCGGGCGTGACCGTCGTCGAGACCCTGCTCGTCTTCGTCGCCGCGCCGCTCGCGGTGTACCTCCTGCTGTGGGCGCTGACCTACCTGCCCGGGGGCCGGCGGCGCGCCGGGGTCCGGTACAAGCCGGGACAGCCCTGGGACCACGAGCCGGTCTGGTACGAGCCGCAGCCGAAGAACGCGCCCACGCACGCCGCCGGCCACGGCGACACCCAGGCGGTCGGCTCCTCGCTCTACGGCGAGCCCGCCGCGATCGGCTCCGGCGACGGACACGGCCCGGCCGACGGGGCGACCGCCCACGGCGCCACGGCGCACGGGGCGACGGCGCACGGGCCGAACCACGGGGCGACGGTCGGGTCGCACGTGATCGCCTCGGACTCCGCGCCGGTCCCGTCCGCGGGCGGCCCGCTCGGCGGCGCCCGCGGGACCTGGTGACCCGATGACCCCCACCCACCGCACCGAATCCGGAGACCGGCGATGACCCGCGTCCTGCAGGCCGAGCCCCACGACACGGGCACGGTCGACACCGCGCCCAACCGGGCCGACGAGGGCTACGACACGGTCTTCAGCTACCGCGAGCTCGCCCGGCTCGACGAGGCGCTGACCATGGCCTCCCGGGAGACCGGGCTGCGCTTCACCCTCTACATCGGCGACCTCGGCCCGAAGACCCGCATCCGCGCCGAGGAGCTGCACGCCCGCGGCGGCCAGCCGACGGAGTCCGTGCTGCTGGCCGTCTCGCCGGGCCAGCGGGTGATCGAGGTCGTCACCGGCTCGTCGGCCGCCCGCCGGCTGCCCGACCGGGCCTGCGCCCTGGCCGTCCTGTCGATGACGAACTCGTTCGCCTCCGGTGACCTCGTCGGCGGGATCGTCAACGGCCTGCGCCAGCTCTCCGACCAGGCGGGCCACCCGCGCAGCGCGCGCGTCCACTGACCGCAGCGGAGCCCGGCCGGACACCTCGTCCGGCCGGGCTCCGTCGTGTTCCGGGGGCCTTGGTCGCGACATCGGCTCCGCCCAGGCCGTCGAGGGGCCCATATCGCGACATTGGCTCTCCCGGCGGGTGCCCGACACGGGGAGGGCCCGGGAGGACGACGTCCTCCCGGGCCCTCGCCGGCCGTGCGGCTCAGCCCGCGGCGGCGTCCCGCTGCCGCGCCCGCAGCGCGCGCGCGATGCCGTCGCGGCCCTCGGTCACCAGCCGGCGCAGCGGGGCGGGCGCGCCTTCGTGCCCGAGCCACGCGTCGGCGGCCTGCAGCGTGCGCTCCTCCACCACCGGCGGGAACAGGTACTGGACGGCGTTCTTCGCGATCTCGCCCGGGCGGCGGTCCCACATCGGGCCGCACTCGGTGAAGTAGCGCTCGACGTACCCGGCGGTCAGCTCGCGCTGCGCGGGGTGCCAGAAGCCGGCCACCAGCGCCTCGTGCACGGCGTTGGGGACGTCGGGGTCGTGGAAGGCCTTCTTCCAGGCCTCCTCCTTCGCCTCCGCGGCCGGCCGCAGCGCCCGGGCGGTCGCGGCCCGCCGGGCGCCGGTGGCGGTGGCGTCCCGCTCGGCCTCGGCGTCGATCTCGGCGTCACCGGCCGCGCCGATCGCGACCAGGCCGTTGAGCAGGGCCCAGCGGGCGTCGGCGTCGACGGCCAGCCCCGGCACGGTGCGCGACCCGTCGAGCAGCCCGCGCAGCACCGCCGCGTGCTGCTCGGTCCGCGCGGCCGCGGCCAGCGTGCGCGACCACTGCAGTTGCACGTCGCTGCCCGGCTCGGCCGCCTCGAGCGCCTCCAGCGCCTTGTCGGCCAGCGCCGTCCAGCCGGTCGGGGCCCACGCCGGGTCGGCGTAGGAGGTCAGGGCCGACTGCACCCGCCCCAGCAGCGACTGCACCACGCTGATCTCGGTCTCGGCGTCGATGCCGGCCAGCACCAGCTGCACCCACTCGCGGGCGGGCAGCTCGGCGTCGCGGGTCATGTCCCACGCCGCCGACCAGCACAGCGCCCGCGGCAGCGGGTCGGACATCGTGCCGATCGCCTCGCGCAGCGTGGCCAGCGAGCGCTCGTCGAGCCGGAGCTTGGCGTAGGTCAGGTCGTCGTCGTTGACCAGCACGAGGTCGGCGGCGGGGCGGCCGACCAGGTCGGGCACCTCGGTCCGCTCGCCGTCGACGTCGAGCTCCACCCGGGCGGTGCGGGTCAGCCCGTCGGGCCCGCGGTCGTAGAGGCCCACGGCCAGCCGGTGCCGGCGCAGCACCGGGTGCTCGGGGACGGCGGTCTGCTCGATGGCGAACGACGCGTATCGACCGTCGTCACCGACCTCGATCACCGGGCGCAGGGTGTTGACCTGGCTGGTCTCCAGCCACTGCCGCGACCACTCGGACAGGTCCCGGCCGGTGGCCTCCGACAGCGGGTCGAGCAGGTCGGCGAGGGTGGTGTTGCCGTACTCGTGGGTGCGGAAGTACTGGCGGATGCCGGCGAGGAACTCCTCCCGGCCGACGTAGGCCACCAGCTGCTTGAGCACCGAGGCGCCCTTGGCGTAGGTGATCCCGTCGAAGTTCACCTCGACGGCGGCGACGTCGACCATGTCCGCGGCGATCGGGTGGGTGGAGGGCAGCTGGTCCTGCGCGTAGGCCCAGGCCTTCTCGACGTTGGCGAACGTCGTCCACGCGGTCGTGTACTCGGTGGCCTCGGCCTGGCACAGCGTGGAGATGTAGGTGGCGAAGGACTCGTTGAGCCACAGGTCGTCCCACCAGCGCATGGTCACGAGGTCGCCGAACCACATGTGCGCGAGCTCGTGCAGCACCGTCTCCGCCCGGCGCTCGTAGGTGGCCCGCGTGGCCCGGGACCGGAAGACGTAGTCCTCCAGGATCGTCACCGCGCCGGCGTTCTCCATGGCGCCGGCGTTGAACTCCGGGACGAAGAGCTGGTCGTACTTGTCGAAGGGGTACGGGTAGTCGAAGACGCGCTGGAAGAACTCGAAGCCCTGCTTGGTGACCCGGAACAGCGCCTCGGGGTCGAGGTGCTCGGCCAGCGAGGCGCGGCAGTACAGCCCCAGCGGGATGTCCTCGTAGGCGTCGGTGACCCGCGCGTAGGGCCCGGCGATCAGCGCGACCAGGTAGGTCGACAGCCGCTTCGTGGGCGTGAAGTGGACCAGCTGCGAGCCGGCCGGGCCGGCCTCGATGGTGCGGCCGCCGGTGTTGGAGACGACCTGCCAGTCGAACGGCGCGACGACGTGGACGGTGTAGCTGCCCTTGAGGTCGGGCTGGTCGAAGCAGGCGAACACGCGCTTGGCCTCGGCCGGCTCGAAGTGCGTGTAGAGGTAGACCTGGCCGTCCTCGGGGTCCTCGAAGCGGTGCAGGCCCTCCCCGGAGTTGGAGTACCGGCAGTCGGCGTCGACGACGAGGGTGTTCTCGGCGGCGAGGTCGGGCAGCGGCAGGCCGCCCTCCTCGGTGTAGGTGGAGACGTCGAGCTCCGCCCCGTTGAGCGTGGCCGAGCGGACGGTCTCGGCGACCAGGTCGATGAACGAGGCGGCGCCGGGCTCGCGGCAGGTGAAGGTCACCGTCGTCGTCGAGCGGAAGGTCCCGGTGCCCGGTCGCCCCTCACCGTCGGTGAGGTCGAACTGCAGGTCGTAGCTGTCGACGGCGAGCAGGCGGGCGCGCGCGGCGGCGTCGTCGCGGGTCAGGTTGGGTACGGCCACACGCGGCAGCTTCCCACGGACCGCCGACACGCCCGGCGGGCACGGGGAACAACCGCCCGGCCGGGGCACTTGGCAGCGGACAGCGGACCACCGCGGCCTGCGGCGGGACGACGACGAGAGCGGGAGAGAAGCGATGACCGAGGCAGTGCAGAGCGCCCCTACCAGGGCGCGGGTGGACTTCTGGTTCGACCCGCTGTGCCCGTGGGCGTGGCTGACCAGCCGCTGGGTCCTCGAGGCGGCGAAGGTGCGCGACATCGACCTGCACTGGCACGTCATGTCGCTGGCGGTGCTCAACCGCGGCCGCGACCTGCCCGAGCAGTACCAGGAGATGATGAAGGCCGCGATCGGCCCGGTGCGGGTCGCGATCGCCGCCGCCGAGAAGCACGGCGAGGAGGTCCTCGGCGACCTCTACACCGCCATGGGCACGCTGCGGCACCACGAGGGCAAGGAGCTCGACGAGCTGGTCGTCCCGGCGCTCGAGAAGGTGGGGCTCCCGGTCGAGCTGGCCGAGGCGGCGACCTCCACCGACCACGACGAGGCGCTGGAGAAGAGCCACCACGCCGGCATGGACCCGGTCGGCGAGGACGTCGGCACCCCGGTGATGCACATCGACGGCGTCGCGTTCTTCGGCCCGGTCATCAGCAAGGTCCCCACCGGCGAGGACGCCGGCCGCGCCTTCGACGGCGCCGTCCTGCTGGCCAACCTCCCCGACTTCTGGGAGCTCAAGCGCACCCGGACCTCCGACCCGGACATGAGCTCGGTGCCCGCCGACGCCCTGGAGCTCACCCGCCGCTGACCCGTCCGTCCACTTCCGGGGATGTGCACCGTGCACATCCGCGGAAGTGCACGCTTGGCATGCTGACCGCATGTCGCGTCCCGTCCGCCAGCGCATCCTGGTCACCGGCGCCAGCTCCGGCCTCGGCATGGGCATGGCCCGCCGCTTCGCCGCCCGCGGGCGCGACCTCGCCCTCGTCGCCCGGCGCGTGCCCCTGCTCGAGCAGCTGCGGGACGAGCTGCTCGCCGCGCACCCGGGCATCCGGGTGGTCACCGCCGCCATGGACGTCGACGACGCCGACGCCGTCGCCCGCGGGGTCCCCGAGCTCGCCGCCGAGCTGGGCGGCATCGACCGGTTCGTCGCCAACGCCGGCATCGGCAACGGGCGCTCGATCGGGACCGGCGCGTCCGCGGTGAACCGGGCGGTCCTGGCCACCAACGTCCTGGGCACCCACGCGCAGTGCGAGGCCGCCGTCGAGCTGTTCCGCGCGCAGGGGCACGGCCACCTGGTGGTGATCAGCTCGGTGGCCTCCGTCCGCGGCATGACCGGCAGCCGCACCGCCTACGGGGCCAGCAAGGCCGCACTCAACGGGCTCGCCGAGGGCATCCGCGCGGACCTGCTGGGCACCGGCATCCGCGTGACCACGGTGCTGCCCGGCTACATCGAGACCGACATCAACGTCGGCCGCCGCGGCCCGTTCACCGTCGACCTCGACACCGGCGTCGACGCGCTGGTCGCGGCCATCGAGCGGGAGCCGGTGCGCGCCTACGTCCCCGAGTGGCCCTGGCGGCCGGTGTCGGCCCTGCTGCGGGTGCTGCCGCTGCCCGTGCTCAGCCGCCTGACCTGAGACGGGAGGCGGCGAGGCGCATGGTCGGCTCGTCGTAGGGGCCCCGGTCGAGCCGGCCGGACCGGACGGCCGCGAGCACCGCCAGCAGCTCCTCCCGCTGGGCGCCGACGAACGCCGCGTCCACGACCGCCCCGTGCCCCGGGACCACCGCGCCGCGGGCGAGCGCGTGCAGCCGGCCCAGGGTCGCGGGCCACTCCGCGGGGAAGGAGTCCTCGAACGCCGGCGGGGCGCCCTCCTCGACCAGGTCCCCCGCGAAGACCGTCCCGTCCTCGACCTCCACCACCAGGTCGTGCCCGGTGTGCCCCCGGCCGAGGAACCGCAGCACCACCTCGACCCCGCCGACGTCGAGGACGGCCACGTCGTCGACGAGCGCGTCCGGCGGGTCCAGCGGCGCCTGCCGCACCTGCTCGGCGGCCGCGACGTCGCCGTCGGCCAGCAGCTCGGCCACCCGGGCCGCGCGCTGCCCCTCCCCGGTGGCCAGCAGGTCGGCGGCGCACCCGCGCGACCCCCACACCGTCGCGGGCCGGAACGCCGCGTTGCCGAAGCAGTGGTCGTGGTGAGCGTGGGTGTTGACCACCGTCCACGGGTGCGGCGTCACCCGGCGCACCGCGGCGGCGAGGTCGGCGGCCTCGGCCAGGGAGGAGCGGGTGTCGACGACGAGGCAGGCGCCGTCGCCCACGACCAGGCCGCAGTTGAGGTCGAGTGACGCGTGCCGGCGGACGAAGACCCCGGCGGCCACCTCCCGGAAGCTCACCAGCAGATCCGCATCGGCCGGCCGCGAGCGTCGCGGGAGCCGTCGCCGACGCACTCCGCGGTGCCGTCGGCCACCCGCCGCGCCGACCACGCCACCGCGCACGCGTCGAGCGCGTCGACGGCCGGCACCCGCGGGGGAGCGGCGGCCAGGGCGGCGTCGACGTCGACGACCGTCCGCAGCGCCGCCAGCCGCTGGGCCACCCCGCGGGCGGTGACCTTCGGGTCGGCGACGGCGGGGTCGAGCGCCCGGAACGCCAGCTCGGGGTGCGCCTCGACGACGTGGTCCACCGGCGGGTCGCCGAGGGCGTCGTCGAGGGCGCGGATGGACGCGGTCAGCCGGAAGGCCTGCGCCGACAGCGAGCGCCCGCCGGTGGCCGCGACCGACAGCTCCCGCGCGTGGGCGTAGTCCCGCGCGCCGAGGACCGCCCGCACGGGGGCCGGGAACACCGAGCTGCCGGCCCGCCCGAGGCGGGCGCGGGCGGCGACGTCGCAGGCGCGCGGGCCGTCGTCGGACAGCCCGATCGGCATGTCGACGGCGACCACCTCGACGCCGGGCACCGCGAGCACCGCGGCGGCGTCGGGCAGGTCGAGCAGCCGCACCGACCGGCCCTCGAGCAGGGCGCCGACCCAGCGCCCGCGCCAGCCGTCGACCCCGAGCACCGCCACGGGCCGACCCTGACAGACTCGCGCCATGCGCGTCTTCGTGGGCACCGACCATGCCGGGCTGGAGTTCAAGGAGCACCTCAAGCAGGCGCTCGCCGACGCCGGGCACGAGCCGGTCGACTGCGGCGCCTTCGACTACGACCCGCAGGACGACTACCCGCCGTTCTGCTTCGAGGTGGGCGAGCGCGTCGTCGTCGAGCCGGGCAGCCTCGGCGTCGTCATCGGCGGGTCGGGCAATGGCGAGCAGATGGCGGCGAACAAGGTGCCCGGCGTGCGCGCCGCGCTGGTGTGGAACACCGCGACGGCCCAGCTCGCCCGCCAGCACAACGACGCCAACGTCGTCTCCATCGGCGCCCGCCAGCACTCCGTCGAGGAGGCCACCGAGCTGGTGCTGGAGTTCCTGCGGACGCCGTTCAGCGACGACGAGCGGCACGTCCGCCGGATCGGGCTGATCCACGACTACGAGCAGAACCGGCACCGCCCCGCCGGCGGCCTGCCCACGCGGGGCGACGCCGTCTGACGCCTAGAACTCGTCCGGGCACCAGGGGGTGACCGGCCAGCGGAACGCGGTGCTCGCCTGGGTCACCGCCCCAGGGCTGACCTCGGTGACCCGGCCGGCCGCCTGCAGCGTCGCCAGCGAGACGCCGCCGAGGTAGGCCGCGCCCAGCGCCTCGACGTCGACCACCAGGTCGGGGTCGGCCTCGGTACGGGCGCACCACGCCCCGGCGGGGTGGCCCCGCAGCCACCAGCGCCCGTCGTTCCACGGGCAGGAGGAGTCACGCACCTCGACGACCAGCTCGACCACGGCGGGGTAGCGGCGGGCGGCCAGGGCGCGGCCGACGTCGACCAGCCGGACCCACAGCGCGTCGACGGGCTGCGAGCGCAGCGCCCGCGGCTCGGCCAGCAGGTGCCGCAGCGGCTCGTCCGGCGAGGCGCCCGGCGCGCGCACGGTGCGCACCAGGTCCAGCGACAGCACGAACCGCCACAGCGCCGCGTACGCCGTGGGTGAGGCGCCGCGCAGCTCCTCGACCTCGGCGGTGCCGTCGGGCTGGCCGTCGTCGGTCCACCGCCCCTTCACCCGGTAGGCGGCGTAGCCGGTGACCGTCCCGTCGGTCTCGGTGTGCAGGAGGTACCGCCGCTCGGTGGCGCCGCGGCGCTGGCCGGGGTCGTCCTCGAGCAGGCGGCTCCACCAGCGGTCGTCGCGGGCCAGGTTGCCCGGCACCGTCCGCCGCAGCCGGTCGTGCAGGCCCACGACGGCCGCGCGGTAGGCGTCGGCGTCCACCCGGTCCACCCGCCCGGTGCCCGGGTCGACGTCGGGCCGCAGCCGCATCCGCGCGACGTCGCCGGACAGGCCGCCGCGCCAGGTGGCCGGCGCGTAGCCGAAGCGGCCGTAGATGGCCGACTCCGACGCCCACAGCGCCGCCACCGGCTCCCGCTCCTGCTCGTGCAGCTCGGTGAGCTGCCGCCGCATGATCGCCGTCAGCACCCCGCGCCGCCGGTGGGTCGGGGCGACGCTCACCCAGGTGACCCCGGCGCAGGGGACGACGCCGCCGGGCACGGTCAGCTCCCGGCTGTAGACGCCCGAGGTCGCCACCACCCGGTCGCCCTCCCACAGCCCCAGCGACCGGTCGAGCTCGGCGGTCACGGGGACGGTGTCGACGAACGAGGCCGGGGGGTCCTCGCCGAAGGTGTCGAACAGGGCGCGGCCGAAGGCCGGCCACTCCTCGGCGGTGGCGGGGCGGAGGTCGGCGGGGTCGGTCACCCCTGCTGTCTACCGGGCGGGGACGACCGTCCGCGACCGCGTTCCGCGGTGCCACGATGCCCCCGTGCAGGGTCAGGGACGGGTGGGGTGGTGGGCCAGGCGGCTCGACGAGCTGCTCGAGCAGGGCCTCGACGGCGTCGTCGCGGGGGAGGGGCTGACCCGGCGGCACTGGCAGCTGCTGCAGTCGGCGGCGGACGGGCCGGTGTCCCGCACGGACCTGCACACCGCGCTGGGCGGCTTCGCCGGTCCGCGGGCCCTCGACGCCGTGCTCGCCGACCTGGCCGCGCGGGGGTGGCTGGCCGACGACGGCGGGACGCTGTCGCTGACCGCGGAGGGGCGGACCGCGCACGGCCGGCTGGCCGGTGCGGTCGCGGCGTTCCGCCGCCGCGTGGCCGACGGGATGACCGCCGAGGAGTACGCGCAGGTCGTCGCGGGGCTGGCGCGGATGGTGGGCAACCTCGAGCGGGCGCTCGGGGATCAGCCGCGCAGGTAGGCCAGCGTCGCCATCACCCGGCTGTTGCGGTCCTCGTCGGGCGCCAGGCCCAGCTTGGCGAAGATCCGCTGGGTGTGCTTCTCCACCGCGCCGGGGGTGACCACCAGCAGCCGGGCGATCGCGGTGTTGGAGTGCCCCTCGGCGATGAGTCCGAGCACCTCGCGCTCCCGCGGCGTCAGCCGGCGCACCGGGTCGTCGGCGCGGCGGCGGGCGAACAGCTGGGCGACCACCTGCGGGTCGAGCACCGTCCCGCCGGCGACGACGTCGTCGAGCGCGGCCAGCAGCTGGTCGAGGTCGGTCACCCGGTCCTTGAGCAGGTAGCCCGCGCCACCCCGGCCGTCGGCGAGCAGCTCGTCGGCGTAGGCGACCTCGACGTACTGCGAGAGGACCAGCACCGCCGTCCCCGGCACCGCCCGGCGCACCTCCACGGCGGCGCGCAGCCCCTCGTCGGTGTGCGTCGGCGGCATCCGCACGTCGACGACGGCGACGTCGGGACGCAGCTCGGTGACCGCGCGCACCAGCGACGGGCCGTCGCCGACCGCGGCCACCACGGTGGTGCCGGCCTCCTCGAGCAACCGGACCAGCCCCTCGCGGAGCAGGACCGAGTCCTCGCCGAGCACCACCCGCAGCGGCCGGTCGGCCGGGCTCACGCCCACGGCAGCTCGGCGGTGGTCCGGGTCGGGCCGCCGCGCGGGCTGTCCACGGTGAGCACGCCGTCCACCGCGCGCAGCCGGTCGGCCAGCCCCGCCAGGCCGTGGCCGGGCACCAGCAGCGCCCCGCCGTCGCCGTCGTCCTCGACGACGACCCGCAGCAGGTCCCCGGCCCGGCCCACCTCGACCCGGCACACCCTCGCCCCGCTGTGCTTGGCCACGTTGGCCAGCGCCTCGCTGACGACGAAGTAGGCGGTGTTCTCGGTGACCGGCGCCAGCCGCTGCTCGGGCAGGTCGACGGCGAGTTCGACGGGCACCGGCGAGCGGGCGGCCAGCGCGGCCAGGGCGGCGGTCAGGCCGCGGTCGGCCAGCACCGGCGGGGCGATGCCGCGGGACAGCGCGCGCAGCTCCTCCAGCGCCTCGCGGGCGAGGACGCCGGCCTCGGCGATCGTGGTGCGGGCGGCGGCGGGATCGCGGTCGAGCTGCCGCTGCGCGCGGGAGAGGTCCATGCCCAGCCGCACCAGGTGCTGCTGCGGGCCGTCGTGGATGTCGCGCTCGAGCCGGCGCAGCGCCACCGCCTCGGCGGCGACCGCGGCGTCGCGGCCGCGCGACAGCCGGCCGATCTCGGCCTGCGCGGCGGCGCGGGAGGTCAGCAGCGCCCGGCCCAGCTGCGCCTGCAGCAGGGCGACGGCGCGGACGACGAACGGCAGCGCCACCGCGGCCAGCAGGCCGATCACGGTGTAGCCGAGGATGCGCAGGCCGGGGGAGGACTCGAGGCCGAGCAGCTCGAACAGGTCGTGGTTGTCGGGGTCGGCGGAGGGGTCCGGCAGCGCCCAGTCCCAGGCGCCGTAGGTGATGCCGCCCAGTGCCAGCGCCCAGAACGTGACGGTGACCGAGAAGGCGAGCACGCCCAGCGGCAGGCGGAGCACCGCGTGCAGCGCGTCCAGCCAGGACTGTGGGTCGCGCAGGGGGGTGAGCAGCCGGCGCACCCGCCCGCCCTCGGGCCTCAGGTAGGCCGGCCGGGGGACCGGGCGCCCCAGGACCGCGGGCAGCTGCGCCCGCTCCAGGCCGGCGAGACCGCGGGCGGCGAGCAGGGTGCCGGCGAGGACCGCGACCCCGACCCAGATCACCAGCGTGCCGACGCCGAGGGCCACGCCGGTGACCACGACGACGAAGGCGAGCACGCCGAGCGGCAGGGACAGCAGCGCGTAGCCGGAGTCGACGAGCGCCTGGCGCACGAGGCGCGAGCGGGAGTGCGGCGGCGCGGTCACGGAGGGCATGGGGAGGGTCTCGCCGATCGGGGTGTCGCTGGTCAGGGTCTCGCTGGTCATGGGACGAGCCTGGCGACGCGGCGCCGTCCGGCCGATCCCGTCACCCGGTCGATCCGCTGTCGGGCTGGCCCGACACCCGCTGCTGCACCGTCCATGTCGGCCGCCGATGCTCCCGGCGCGCGCGGGCGGTGTCCAGGACCTCGTTACTGTCGGGCGAGCCGGGTGCGCCGCCGTCGTCACGTCCTCCCGTGACCGGGTGCCCGGCGGACGGAGGTGCCGCGTGCGCCATCGGGCCGCCCCCCTCGCCGTGAGCGCTGTCCTGCTGGTCGCCGGGTGCACCTCGTCGGCCGCCGACGAGGGCGGGGGCGACGGCGGACCGGCGCAGGCCGCCACCGCGGCTCCCGGCGAGAAGCTGACCGTGGTCGCCGACGGCGAGCCCGCCGCCGCGGCGGTGAGCACCAGCCGGGCGCTGTTCGAGCAGTCCGGCGTCGTCGTGGTCGCCCCGGACGGCGACGCCGCCGCCACGCTGCTGGGCGCCTCGGCCGCCGTCGGCCTGGGCGTGCCGCTGCTGCTCGACCCCGAGGGCGAGGGCTCCGCCGACGACGCGGTCGCCGCCGAGATCGACCGGCTCGGCGCGGGCACCGTCCTCGCGGTGGGCGCCGACACCGCGCCCGGGGACGCCGAGGTGGTCTCCGCCCCGGCGACCGCCGACGCCGTCGCCGCGGCCACCGGCCTCGATCTCGCCGGCGCCGATCCCGTGCCGGACGGCGGCGAGGTGGCCGCCGTGGCCGCCCTCGACCCCGACGCGCCCGCCGCGCTGCAGCCCGAGGACGCCGGCGACCCGGGCGAGGGCGAGGCGTCGGGCGAGCTGCCCGAGGTCGAGCGCGCCGAGCCGCTCGAGGGCACCGTCGTCCTGGCCGACGGCGACCCCGCGGCGCTGGCCGGCGTGGCCACCGCCCGGGCCGCCGGCGCGCAGGTGCAGGTCACCGACGGCCGGACCGACCCGCGGGCCTCGGGCGACGTCGTCGAGGCGGTGTCGGGCGCGGACACCGTCGTCGCGCTGGGCGCCGGCTTCGGCGCCGAGGACGGGCTGGACTGGAAGCTCGAGACCGCCGCCACGGGCACCCAGCTGCCCGGTGGCGGGCAGGTGCTGTTCCCCGAGCACTTCCTGGTCGCCCTCTACGGCCACCCCGGCACCGGCGCGCTCGGCGTGCTGGGGGAGCAGGACGTCGACGCGGCGGTCCAGCGCGCCCGCGACCACGCCGCGCCCTACGAGCCGCTGGTGCCGGACGCGACCGTCGTCCCCGCCTTCGAGATCATCGCCACCGTCGCCTCGGAGTTCCCGACCGAGGGCAACGACTACTCCTACGAGGCGCCGCTGGAGCAGCTGCGGCCGTGGGTGGAGGCGGCCGGCGCCGCGGGCCTCTACGTGGTGCTCGACCTGCAGCCCGGGCGCACCGACTTCGTCACCCAGGCCGAGCTGTACCGGCCGCTGCTGGAGCTGCCCCACGTCGGCCTGGCGCTGGACCCGGAGTGGCGGCTGGCCCCGAACCAGGTGCACCTGACCCAGATCGGCTCGGTCTCCATCGAGGAGGTCAACCGGGTGGTCACCTGGCTGGCCGATCTCACCCGCGAGAACCGGCTGCCGCAGAAGCTGCTGGTCCTGCACCAGTTCCGGGTGGACATGATCCCCGGCCGCGAGCAGGTCGACCTGTCCCGCGACGAGGTGGCCGTCATGGTGCACGCCGACGGGCAGGGGCCCCAGGGCAGCAAGCAGGACACCTGGCGGGTGCTGCAGGGCGTCGGTCCCGAGGGGCTGGCGTGGGGCTGGAAGAACTTCTACGACGAGGACGCGCCGATGCTCACCCCCGAGGAGACCATCGCGCAGGTCTCGCCGCGCCCGCAGCTGATCAGCTACCAGTAACGCGCCGGGTGCGTGGCGGAACCCTCCGTCACGGGTTACCGTCCCCCGGCGCCCGCGACCGCCGGGCGGCACCGCGAGGGGGACGACATCCACATGCCACGACGCAGGTACTGGGCCGTGAGCGCGGCCGTGCTCGCCGTGACCGCCGGGGCGGCGACGCCCGCGGCGGCGGCGCCGCCCGGCCCGTCCGACGAGCTCGACATCACCCTGCTGGCCACCACCGACCTGCACGGCCGGGTGCAGGACTGGGACTACTTCAAGAACGCGGCCTACACCGAGCGCTCCGGCGACGCCACCGGCCTGGCGCGGGTCGGCACGGTCGTCGACCGGGTGCGCGCCGAGCAGGGCGAGGAGAGCGTGCTCGTCGTCGACAACGGCGACTTCCTGCAGGGCACGCCGCTGAGCTACTACTACGCGCGGCAGGAGCCGGTCACCGAGACCGGCGCCGAGCACCCGATGGCCGCCGCCTACGACGCGATCGGCTACGACGCCCAGGTCGTCGGCAACCACGAGTTCAACTACGGCCTGGACCTGCTCCAGGCCTACGCCGGCGACGTCGACCACCCGGTGCTCGGCGCCAACGTGGTCGACGCCGTGACCGGTGAGCCGTACCTGCCGCCCTACACCCTCCAGAAGATGGAGGTGCCCGGGCACAAGCCGGTCACCGTGGGCATCCTGGGCCTGACCACGCCGGGCTCGGCGATCTGGGACCGCGGCAACGTCGAGGGCCGGGTCGAGTTCCAGGACATGGTCGAGGCGGCGCGGCGCTGGGTGCCGATCGTCGACCGGCAGGCCGACGTCGTCGTGGTCCTGTCGCACGCCGGCGTCGGCGGGACGTCGTCCTACGGGCCCGACGCCGCGCCGACCGAGAACCCCAGCGACGTCATCGCGCGTACGGTGCCCGGGATCGACGCGATGGTGGTCGGCCACTCGCACCGTGACGTGCCCTCGCAGGTCGTCGAGAACGAGGTGACCGGCGACGACGTGGTGCTCACCCAGCCCTACCGCTGGGGTGCCACCGTCAGCCGGGTCGACGTCTCGCTGGCCAAGACCCGCGGGCAGTGGGACGTCACCGGCGTCACCGCGGCGGCGCTGCGCACCAAGGGCGTCGCCGAGGACCCCGACGTCCTCGCCGTGACCGACGAGGCGCACCGGACGACGGTCGACTACGTCAACCAGGTGGTGGCCCGGTCCACCGAGGAGCTCTCGGCGGCGACCAGCCGGTACGAGGACACGGCGATCCTCGACTTCATCCAGCAGGTGCAGACCGAGACCGTCGACGTCGCGCTCGAGGGCACGCCGCAGGCCGACCTGCCGGTGCTGTCGATCGCCGCGCCGTTCAGCCGCGACGCGGTCTTCCCGCAGGGGGACGTGACGATCCGGGACATCGCCGGGCTCTACGTCTACGACAACACCCTGCAGGCGGTGGAGCTGACCGGCGCCGAGGTGCGCGCGTACCTCGAGTTCTCGGCGAAGTACTTCGCCCAGGTGCCGGCCACCGGTGACGTCGACCCGGAGACCATCACCGGTGCCGGGAGCACGCCGGACTACAACTACGACGTCCTGTCCGGCGTCGACTACGACCTCGACGTGTCCAAGCCGGTCGGGCAGCGGGCCACCCGGCTCGAGGTCGACGGTGTCGCGGTTGCCGACGGCGACCGGTTCGTCGTGGCGGTGAACAACTACCGCCGCTCCGGCGGGGGGAACTTCCCCGGCATCGCGGCCGCGCCGCTCATCTACGACGAGCAGCAGGAGATCCGCCAGCTGCTCATCGACTGGGCGCAGGAGCGCGGCGTCATCGACCCGGCGGACTTCGCCGTCGACAACTGGCGCCTCGTGCGCGACGGCCAGCCGCTGCTGCCGTGAGCAGGACGCTCCCCGCCCACCCGGGCGGGGAGCGGTCCTCGCGGGTCTCCCGTTCCGTCGGTCCCGCGTGGTGGACTGTCGCCCCAGTCGACGGGGATGCCGAACGAGGAGGGTGGTCCGGGGTGACCAGCGTGCTGAGCGGGGTGTCCGGTGAGATCGACCCGCGGTTGCTCGAGCACCGGCGCGAGCTGACGGGGTACTGCTACCGGATGCTCGGGTCGAGCTTCGACGCCGACGACGCGGTGCAGGAGACGCTGGTCCGCGCGTGGAAGAGCCTGGCCGACTTCGAGGGCCGCTCCTCGCTGCGGTCCTGGCTCTACCGGATCGCCACCAACGTCTGCCTCGACCAGCTCGCCGGCCGCCGGCGCCGGGCCCTGCCGATGGACCTCTCCGGGCAGTCGTGGTCGCCGGTGGAGGCGTCGCTGGCGGCCAAGCGGCCGGCCGAGGCCTGGGTGGAGCCGGTGCTCGACCGGCAGGTCCTGCCCGAGGACGGCGACCCGGCCGAGCGCGCGGTGGCCCGGGAGTCGGTGCGGCTGGCGTTCGTCGCCGCGCTGCAGCACCTGCCGCCGCGGCAGCGCGCCGTGCTGCTGCTGCGCGACGTGCTGCGCTGGCGGGCCGACGAGGTGGCCGACCTGCTCGACAACACGGTCGCCTCGGTCAACAGCGCGCTGCAGCGGGCCCGGGCCACGCTGGCCGCGATGGGCGGCACCCCCGAGGAACGGCCGCTCGACGCCGACCACCGCGACCTGCTCGCCCGCTACCTCGACGCCTTCGAGCGCTACGACATCGACGCCTTCGTCGCGCTGCTGCACGAGGACGCCACCCAGCACATGCCGCCGTTCGAGATGTGGCTGGGCAGCGCCGCCGACATCGGCACCTGGATGCTGGGCCCCGGCAGCGGCTGCCGGAACTCGCGGTTCGTGCAGACGGAGGCCAACGGCAGCCCGGCGGTGGCCCAGTACCGGCCGACCGCCGAGGGTGGCCACGCGCCGTGGGCCCTGCACGTGCTGGAGATCGAGGGCGACCGGATCCGGCACATCACGAGCTTCCTCGACCTCGACAACGACCTGTTCGCCCGGCTCGGCCTGCCCGCCGCCGAGGAGCTGGACGCGGCACGGGCCTGACGGCCGGCGGTCACCGCCCCGGATCGGCCGGGAGGCGGACGTCGAACTCGGCGCCGCCGGTGGGCTGGCCCCGTGCCCGCACCCGGCCGCCGTGCGCCTCGACCAGGACCCGGACGACGGCGAGCCCCTGACCGGTCCCGCCCGTGTCCCGTGACCGGGACGGACCGGCCCGCCAGAAGCGGTCGAAGACGTGCGCCGCGTCCTCGGGAGTCAGGCCCGCCCCGGTGTCCCGGACGGTGAGGCGGACCTCGCCGTCGCGCCGGTCGAGCCCGACGTCGACCCGGCCGCCCGCCGGGGTGTGGCGCAGCGCGTTGTCGAGGAGGTTGCCGAGCACCTGGGTGAGCCGCTCGGGGTCCGCGGCGACCTCGAGGGCCCCGGTCCCGTCCCGGGGCGGGTCCAGGTGCAGTCCGATCCCGGCGTCGACGGCGCGGGCGCGGAAGCCGGCGAGCACGGTGGCGGCGAGCGCGGCGAGGTCGACCGGACGCCGCCGCAGGGAGAGCTGACCGGCGTCGGCCAGGCTGAGGGTCTTGAGGTCCTCGACGAGCCGGGCGAGGGTGCGGGTCTGCTGCACCAGTCCGGCGAGGCCCGCGGCGTCGAGGGGCAGCACGCCGTCCCGCACCGCCTCCAGGCGGCCCTGCAGGATGGTCAGCGGGGTGCGCAGCTCGTGGGCGACCGCGGCCGCGGTGACCCGCCGCTCGGTGTCCAGCCGCTCGAGTGCGGCGGCCATGCCGTCGAAGTCGCCGACCAGCCGGGCGGCCTCGTCGCGGGCGTCCGCCGGGGCCGCCCGGGGCCGCCACCGTCGCCGGCCGCCCGCGGGCAGCAGGGGCCCGGCCCGGGCGGAGAGGTCACCGGCGGCGACCCGGCGGGCCGCGGCGGAGACCGCCTGCAGCGGGCGGGCCAGCCGCCGGGCGACGAGCAGGCCGAGCAGTGCCCCGAGCCCCGCGGTGAGGGCGGTGAGCAGGGCCAGCTCGGCCGCGCCGTCGAAGTCGCCGCCGCGGATCTGGGCCTCGACGAGGTCGGCGGTCTCCGGCGGCAGCCGCCGCTCGAAGTAGACCAGCGTCACCGGCAGGGCGAGCAGCGCGGTGAACGCCGCGACGGCCGCCATGGCCGTCATCAGCCGCACGGCGATGCTGCGCCGCGGCCACCGGAGCCGGCGTCGGGGTCCCGGGGAGGCCGCGTCGTCCGGGTTCACGGCGGTGGCGGCGCGGGTGCGCGGCGCAGCCGGTAGCCCGCGCCGCGCACCGTCTCCAGCAGCCGGTCCTCGCCCGCGGCGGCCAGCTTGCGGCGCAGGTTGGACAGGTGCGCGTCGACGACGCGGTCGAGCGCGGCCGACCCCGGCAGGGCGGCGTCGAGCAGCTGCGCGCGGGTGAGGACCCGGCCCGCGGACCGGGCCAGGTGCTCCAGCAGCCGGTACTCGCTCAGCGTGAGCGGCAGCGGCCGGCCGCCGACGGTGGCGGTCAGCGCGGCGGGGTCGACCTCCAGCGGGCCCACCCGCAGCACCCGCGGCGGTCGCGGGCCCGGTGCGGCCCGGCGGAGGACGGCCCGCACCCGGGCGACGACCTCGGGCGGGCTGAACGGCTTGAGCACGTAGTCGTCGGCGCCCATGTGCAGCCCGAGCAGCTTGTCGACGTCCTCGTCCCTCGCGGTCACCATGATCACCGGGGTGGGTGCCGACGCGCGGATGCGGCGGAGCACCTCGAAGCCGTCGAGGCCGGGCAGCCGCACGTCGAGCAGGACCAGGTCCGGGCGCAGGCCCCGGTGGCGTTCCACGGCGCTGACCCCGTCGGCGGCGCGGGCGGTGCGGTACCCGTCGCGGTGCAGGTAGGCCTCGAGGACCTCGGCGATCTGCGGCTCGTCCTCGACGACGAGCACCAGGGGTTCCGGCCCGGCCGGCGGGGCGGTCGCGGGGACGCTCACGGCAGCGACCGTAGCGACCGGCCAGGCCCGCCGGAGGTCCGCGACGGCCGTCTTCACCGGGCCTTGACACGGTCTTCGACCGGCCTCGACGCGCCGTCCCCACGCTTCCTCCCGTCCCTGCCGCGGAGCGGTCGCGGCGGGCCGAGGCGAGGGGAGGACCGGGTGGTGCGACGGGTCTTCCGGCGGCACCCGGTGGCGTCGCTGTGGACGGTGGCGGTGCTGCTGGAGGTGGCGCTGATCGCCGCGTTCCTGCTCACCGGCGCGCAGGCGACGGCGGACCGGGCGCTCGAGGAGTCGGGCATCGGGTTCAACACCGACCTGGTGACCGCCGTGCGGCTGGTGGTGGAGGCCCCCTACGCGGCAGGCGCGGTCGGGCTGGCGATCGCCCAGGTCGCCGCGCCGGACCTCGCCCTGCTCGTCGTCGCCGGCCTCGGCTTCGGCTCGGCCGGCCTGCTGGCCGTGCGACGCCGCTGGCGGCCGTGGTCGCGTGAGGTGGGACGGCGGCGCGGGCTGCGGGTCTGGGTGGTGACGGTCGTGGTGTTCTCGGCGATGAACCTGGCCTCGGCGGGACTGCACTGGCTGACGCTGCGCGACGCCGGGTTCGTCCACTCGCCGCCGTCGCTGTCGCTGTCGTTCGCCGCGGCGTTCCTGGTGGCGATGTTCCTCGACGCCGGTGCGGTGTTCGAGGAGAGCGCCTGGCGGGGGTTCGCGCTGCCGCTGCTGCAGGCCCGGTACGCGCCGGTGGCCGCCTCCGTGGTGCTCGGGGTGCTGTGGTCGGCGTGGCACGTGCCGGTGAAGTTCGACCTGGCGCTGCTCTACGGGCCGGGTGGCTTCGCGGGCCTGTTCGCGGTGCTGACCGTGAAGTTCGTGCTGCTCAGCCTGGTCATGGCGTACTTCTGCAACCGCGTCGGGATCAGCGTCCCGCTGGCTGTCGTCATGCACGGGCTGTCCAACGACTCGGTGCGCCTGGGCGGGTTCGTCGACACCGACGTCTACGCCCACGTGCTGCTGAGCGAGGTGGACCTGATCGTCCCGATGGCGGTCGTCGCGGCCGTGCTGGTGTGGCGCACCCAGGGCCGGCTGGGCCTGCCCGCCGAGCCGGCCGCGGTCCAGGCCCCGCTCACGGCGGGAGCCCGACGGTGAGGGACCGCGCCGATGCCGTCCGGGCGCTGGAGGAGGCCGCCGCCGCGGCTCGCGCGGCCCTGATGACCGTGCCGGCGGCTCCCGCCGGCGACGGCATCCGGGAACGGCGGGCGCAGGATGACCGGCTGCGTGACGCCGCCGACCTGGTGGGGTCGTGGGCAGACGCCGTGGACGCGCTCGCCGACGTCGTGGAGGAGGGCGTTGACTAATACCCCCGTGGGGTATACAACGGGCGACGTCGACGGAGGAGGCCGAGATGACGACGCACACGGCGCACGAGAACGGCACCCACCAGACGCCGCCTGCTCCGGGCCGGGTCCCCTGGGCCGCGGCGGTGCAGGCGACGCTGCACTGCCTCACCGGCTGCGCCATCGGCGAGGTGCTCGGCGTGGTCATCGGCACGTTGCTGGGGTGGTCCACCGCGGCGACCGTCGTCCTGGCGGTCGCGCTGGCGTTCGTCTTCGGCTACGCGCTGACGATGCGCGGGGTGCTGCTGGCCGGCCTGCCGTTCCGCCGGGCGCTGCGGGTAGCCCTGGCCGCCGACACCGTCTCGATCGCGGTGATGGAGCTGGTCGACAACGGCGTCCTGGTCAGCGTCCCGGGTGCGATGGAGGCCGGCCTGACCTCGGCGTTCTTCTGGCTCTCGCTGGCCGCCGCCCTCGCTGTGGCGTTCGTCGTCACCCTGCCGATCAACCGCTGGATGATGAGCCGCGGCCGCGGGCACGCCGTCGTCCACGCGTCCCACGTCCACCACTGAGCGCGGGAGCGGCGACGCGGTGGGGACCGCCCGGGGACGGCGATCGCTCCTCCTGCCGGCTGGCTGCGCCTCAGTCGGCCCGGGCTGCCCGCCGCGCCTTCCGGCGGCGGTGGCGCCGGAGGACGCCCACCCCGATCCACACGACCCCGCCGAGCACCGCGCTCACGAGCACGAGCAGCCACAGCGGCCAGGTAGAGCTCCAGAAGAGGAACCGCACCGTCACGTCGTCGCGGTTCTGCACCATGAAGGCGACCAGCAGCCCGCCGCCCGCCAGGGCGGCGATGGCCGCGCCGCTGAGACGTGCACCGTCGCGACGCGTACCGTCCGGGCTGCTGATCTCCGCCTGTCGGGCCATGACGTCCCTCCTCGGCGCCATCAGACCCCGGGTCGGGCTCGGGCGGCATCCTCCTCGGAGGACGAGGCCGGGCGCCCCGGCCCGGGACCACCGGCCGGGTCCGTCGCCGGTCCGAGCGCGGCTCGGAGCCGCCGGGCCCAGGGTTCGGGTGCGCGGTCGAGCTCGGCCCCGACGATCGTCGTGACCACGATGATGACCGCGACGCAGAGCAGCCAGCCCACCAGCGCGAGGGTCACGCCGAAGAGGCCGTACCTGCGGCTGTAGGACTCCATGAGCAGCGGCATGTAGACCGCCGTGGCCAGTGCGTAGGCGGCCGAGCAGACGGCCGCCAGGACGCCCGTGGGCAGCAGCCGGCGCCACGGGAGGCGGCCGCCGAGCAGCAGCCAGGGGATCGCGGCCCACAGCAGGCAGCCCGCCAGCACGTGGCCGGTCCAGCCCAGCACCCGGGGGACGGCTCCGGGAGCCGCCAACCCGTGCAGGAACGACAGCAGCAGGATCGTCAGGACCAGGGCCGCGATGCCCAGCAGCGCGTCGACCGACGCGCGGAGGCCGGCGCGTGCCGGGAGGCGCCAGGCCTGCTCGTACAGCCGCTGCAGCCGGCGGGCCAGCGAGACGCCGGAGAACACGAGCAGGACGACGCTCAGCGCGCCGGTGCCGGCGTCGCCGGCCACCGCGAACACCTGTCGCACGTCCTCGGCGGCCGCACCGCTCAGCCGGAACCGCTCGATCACCCCGTCGGCGACCAGGGAACCGTCGTCCCCCGGGGCCAACAGGGACGCCAGCAGGAGCAGCGGGATCAGCGCGGTGAAGGACTGGGCGGAGACGGCCATGGCCCGGTCGACGCCGCGCTGCTCCAGGAAGGCGGTGACGCAGCGGCCGGTGAACGTCGTCTCCAGCCGCCGGAGGACCGCCCCGGACCCGCGGACGACCACGCCGGCTCACCCCCGCGCGGCGGGCAGGGAGCGGGTCGGGACGAGGCACCGCGGGACGACGGGCGGCTCCCAGTGCGTCACCGGTCGACCCTGACCACTGCCGCGAGGCCGGCGCATCGTCCCGGCCGCATGATCCGGCGGACGGTCCCGCCACGGAGCGCGGGAGCGGTGACGCGGTGGTGACGCTCCGGTGACGGCGGCGGTGCATCCTCGCCGGGCGGACCGTCGCGCTGTCGGCCGGGGCCGGTTCCCGACCTGCCCGGGAATGGCGGCGCGATCCATTTCGTGCGTGCCTGGGAATCGAGCCGGAATGGTCGCCGCGGGCCCACGAGAACGGGCGGGTCCCGAAGACGTGTGACACGAGGTCGCATTACCCCGCGGGATACCGTCGGCGCCGTCCGACCGGAGCGAGCCGAGCGGAGGCCGGGGTGCGAGCGACCGCAGCAGCCAGCCGGACACCGGAGCCCCCGCTCGCCCCTGCCGACGTCGGGCCGTCCGCGGCGGTCGTACCAGGACCCCTCCCCGAGGACGACGACCCGACCGCCGCGGCCGTGGGCGAGCTGCGCCGCGCCGTCCGCGCGCTCCTGCGCCAGCGGTCCGGCGCGGGCGGGGAGATCCTGGTCCGCTTCGACGTCGACGGCCTGACCTGCCAGGTCGTGGTGGACCACGGTCCCGCGGAGCCCGGCGGGGTGTCGCTCAGCCCCCGCGAGGAGGAGATCGTCCGCATGGTGGCCCGCGGGTGCACCAACCGCATGATCGCGTCGGTCCTCGACATCAGCGAGTGGACGGTCGGGACCCACCTGCGCCGCGTGTTCTCCAAGCTCGAGGTGAACTCCCGGGCCGCCATGGTCGCCCGCCTCCTCGCCGACGGCGGCCGGCGTCCCCCGTCCGAGCGACGTGGGGACGTGCGACCCGGGAACGTGTGAATGGGCCGGCAAAGGCGTCCTCCTTAGTCTCGGGCGGCCAGGAATGCACGATGAGGGAGGGCCTCATGAGCGTTTCGCAGGACGGCGCGGTCGGGTTCGAGGCGCTCGATCCGGAACTGGCGGGCGAGCCCGAGGACGAGTTCGAGGACGAGATGTTCGGCGAGCCGTCGACGGAGAGCCCGCTCGGCGAGTACGAGGACGAGTTCGAGGACGAGGGCGAGGAGTTCCTCGGCGGACTGCTCAAGGGCATCGGCGGCGCGCTCGGCCTGGGCGGCGACGGGGAGCTCGAGGACGAGTACGAGGACGAGTACGAGGACGAGGTCCTCGGCGGGCTCCCGGCGGTCCAGCAGGAGTACGAGGACGAGCAGTTCCTCCCGCTCCTGGCCGCGGCGGCGCCCCTCGCCGCCAAGGCCCTGCCCCTGGCCGCCAAGTTCCTGCCCGGCGCCATGAGCGCCATCAGCGGCCTGTTCGGCCGCCGCCGCAGGCGGGTCCGTCGCCGCGAGGGTGAGTACGAGGGCGAGTACGAGGACGAGCTGGAGTACGAGCTGGAGTACGAGGACGAGTCCCCGGCCGCGCCCATGACGAAGAACGAGGCGATCGCCCAGACGATGGCCGCGGCGGCCGCCCGGACGCCGTCGACCCACGAGGCGGAGGCGCTGATCGGGGCAGCGACGGTCATGATGATCACGCCGCGCGAGCAGGCCGTGCTGCAGCGGCTGGTCCCCGACATCGTGCCCAAGCTGGTGCAGGTCAACAGCATCCTCACCCGCATGGCGCGGCGGCGGCAGGGGACCCAGCCGATCGTCACGATCCTGCCGACGGCGGTGACCCGCGCGACCGTCCGGCCGCTGGTGCGCCGTGCCCGGCGCGGGCAGCCGGTGACCCGGAGCACCGTCGGCCGCGTCGTCCAGACGCAGACCCGGCGGGCGCTGACCCAGCCGCCGGTGGCCGCCCGCGCCGCGCAGCGCAACCAGCGGGCCGTCCGCCGGATGACCCAGCCCCCTCGTGCGCGCCGCGGCGCGCTGACCGGCTGACGACCCCGAGGAGACGCGGCGATGTCGATCACGATGGAGGACCTCCTCCCGGCCGCCGGCGAGCTCGAGCCCTACGGCGACCCCGAGGACGAGCTCTTCGGCGACCAGGAGTACGAGGCGGGGACGTCACCGGCCGCCGAGATCCGGCTCATGGAGCACCTGGCGGCCATGGCGGCGCAGACGGAGTCCGAGTCGGAGGCCGAGGCCTTCCTCGGCGCGCTGCCGGCGCTGGCGGCCCGGCTCGCCCCCGCGGCGGCCCGCTGGGTCCCGGAGCTGACCAAGCGGGCGGTGCAGCTGGGCCGGCAGCTGTGGAACAGCCCGGCGGCCAAGCCCTACGTCCAGGCGCTGCCGCACGTCGTCCGCCGCACCACGGCCGATGTCGCGGGGCGGTACTCGCGCGGCGCCCCGGTGTCCCTGGACCTGGTGAGCCGCCGGTTCGCCCACCACGCCTCCCAGGCGCTGCGGCACCCCGACCGGCGCCGCCGGGTGATCCAGCGGGCCCGCCGGGCGGACCAGGCGTGGCTCGCGGAGGCCCGCCGGCGCGCCGCGCAGGCCAACGGCGGGGGACCGGGTCGCCCGCCCGGTGTCCCGCGCCGGTCGATCGTCGTCAACGGGCAGCGCTGGTGCCGGTGCTGAGACGCACCCGGCCGGGTCCAGTCGAGGAGCGTGGTCATGAGCGCGCCAGCCGCAGCGGCGACGCACCGCGGGCGGGGGAGCGACCCCCGCCCGTCGCCGCCGCGGCCGCCCGCGGTCCTCGGCCGGTGGACCAGCGCGCAGGCCCGCAACCTCGAACGCCACGCGCTGGCGCTGCGCCCGTTCACCCGTGAGGAGTTCGGCACCGGGCACGCCGCACCCACCCAGGGGCACGTGGAGGCGGTCAACGCGCTGATCACCCGGCTGCGCGAGCCGCTGCTGACGCTCAACCGGCGGGTCGCGGCCCTCGCCTCGCGGGCGCAGGCCGACCCGACCCCGGAGCGGCTGCGGCGGCTGGTCGCGGCCGGGGAGGTCGCGCACGAGCACGTGCGGGCGGTGGAGCGGGTCTGGGACTTCTACATGGCGTTCTTCGGCCAGCGGCAGGGCCGGTTCGGCGAGTGGCTGCTCGGCTGCGACCGGATCGCGCTCGACTGCTACCAGGACGCCTTCCTGGGCCTGGGCACCGCCCGGTCGGTCCCGCAGCCGGCGCCGATGTGCTGCATGGAGGCCGGACCCACCCCGGCCACCTTCCGGCGGGACGTCCGGCTGCGGCGGCTGGGGTTCCAGCGCAACCCCTTCCCGCAGATCCAGCTGCCCTACCACCGGCTGGTGAACCCCTGGACGCTGGGCGCGGTCCTCCACGAGGTCAGCCACAACCTGCAGAACGAGCTCGGCCTCGCCCGGGTGGTCCCGGAGACCCTCGAGCGCCGGCTGGTCGAGGCGGGGCACCAGCCCGAGGTCGCCCGGGTGTGGCGTCGGTGGAACCGGGAGACCTTCGCCGACCTGTGCGGCCTGCTCCTGGGCGGTCCCGCCGTCGTCGCCTCGCTGATGGACATCCTGGCCCGCGGCCCGGTCAGCGTCTGGACCTACAACCCGACGGCGGTGCACCCGACGCCGTACCTGCGGCTGTTCATCAGCGCCGAGCTGCTGACGCGGATGGGTTTCCCCGAGGAGGCCGAGGGCTCGCGGCGGGCGTGGCGGCGCACCTACGGCCGGCGTGCGGCGCCGTTCCCGCAGGCGCTGCTGGAGTCGGCCGACGACGCCGTGCGCCTCGTCGTCGACACCATGTGCTTCCGGCCGTACGAGGCCCTCGGCCGCCGGTCGCTGGCCCAGGTGATCCGCTTCGCCCCCAAGGAGCAGCAGATGATCGAGGAGGCCGCGGGGCGCCTGGCCCGGGGGATCGACCCGGGCATCCTCCCGGAGCGGTTCCTCATCGGGGCCGCCCGGCTGGCCTTCGACCGGCGGCTGGCCCCGCCCGAGGTCGTCACCCGCCACTTCTACCGCGACCTCGCCCGGCGGTGAGCGCGATGAGTGTCCCGACCGCGCTCGCCGAGCTCACCGAGGGCTGCCGGCAGCTCCGCGCCGAGCTCCGCTCGCTCGGGTTGACGCTGGGCGAGGACGCGCCGGCGGACCTGTCGGTCGTGGACCGGCTCGGGCGGGCCGTGGACGACCTCGACGGGCGCGCCGAGGAGGCGTACTACAGCACGCTGCTCGCGTCCGAGGCCGCGGAGCGGCTCGACCTGGTCGGCGCCCAGCGCCAGCTGGCGGCGGCGCAGACGGCGCTGACCGTGCTCGCCGACCGCTTCCGGGACGACCTCGTCTCCTACGACGCCCTGGAACCGGTCGCCGCGCTGCGGCACCGCGGGGGTGCGTGGCCGGCCTGGGTGCGGGTGGTCCGGCAGGGGATCGACCGCTGCCGGCCGCGGGTCGCCGCGGTCCAGGAGGCGCAGTGCCGGTGCTGGCAGGAGCTCGCTGACCGCGCCCCGGTGGGGCCGGTCTACGTACACACGCCGGGGAGGACGGGATGAACTACCCAGCCGGGAACGGGAGAGGGGACAAGGAGCTGGCCGATGCCCTGCGCCAGTTCCTGGCCTACCCGGTGCAGACGACCGCCACGGCGCCTGCCCGCGAGCGGGAGGAGGGCGGAACCGGCGACCTCCAGGACTCCGTCGACCGCGTGATCGGCAACGTCCTGGGCTGGCGGCGCCGGCCCACCCGCATCGACGGTGTCCTGTCCGCGCTGGAGCAGGCCTTCGAGCCGTACGAGAAACACGGGCGGGTGCTCTATCGCCACAAGCCCGGCATCGCCAGCTTCCACAGCGAGCTGGAGGGCGGGGTCGTGGGCGCGCAGGCGAGCCTCCACGTCCGGGCCACGGAGTCACTGAGTCGTTCCGTCGGCCTCCTGCGAGACCTCGCTCCCCTCCTCGAGACCACGGACGACGAGGTCTGCGCCGCGTTGAAGAGCGTCATCGAGACCGAGTTCCGCGAGCTGGTGGAGGAGCTCGGCCGGTTGGGCGGGCCCCGCGTACCGCGCGTGGACCAGCTCTGGCGGGTCCTCCTCGGCTACGAGAGCACGGCGGTCACCGATCCCGACCTCGTGGAGGGCCGGCTGGGGGAGCTCCGAGAGGAACTGGGCCTGCGGCAGGCCGGCTCGGACGACCGGGTCAACAACGCCGCAGAGGAACAGCAGTTGACCAGCTTCCGCATCATCGTCGACGACCTCGTGTCCCTGCGGACGAGCTGGGACCGGGACAAGCGCTTCTTCGGGGGAGGGGACGACAACCCCTTCCTGGGACTCCAGCTGGTTCGGCTCGAGCGCCAGCTGTCCGTCGTGGCCGGCTCGGTCGACGAGCTGCGCGCGGCCCTCGACGCGGTGCTCATCGACGTCGACGAGCGCCGGACGTTCCGGATCCCCATCTCCGGCGGCAGCATCATCCTCGAGGACCTGCTGGACTGGGCCGTGGACCTCGCCACGCAGGAGGGCCCGCACCTCATCCGCGGTGGTGGCCGCCTGGCGATCCCGAGGGCGCTGCTCCCGGCTGCACTCGAGCTGCGTGACCTCGTGGACCAGGCCATCGACGACGAGGGCGACCAGGACGGCGACCTGGGAATCCACTCGGTGCGTGTCCAGGAGGCACTGCGGTCACTGTGTCGTCACCTCCACGAGGTGGTCCTCGCGTCCTCCCAGGCGACACCGGACACGAAGCTCCCCCCGACGTACGTGATCAAGGGAGGTGGAGCGCGGATGGGCAACTGGCGGGGACAGATCCGGATGTACCGGGGCGCGGACGGCCTCTACCGGTCAAAGCGCATGGACCTGCCCATGGGGGCAGTCCAGTACAAGGTCCACCGCCTGGAGTCCGACGGCGGCGTGACCGAGTACCCCGAGCAGGGCCCTCGTAAGGACTATTCGGGTGTCGTCGGGACCGAGGGACCGCACGTCATCACCTTCGATCCACGAGCGGCCGAGACCACGCCCTATACAGCCTCTAGCGTGAGGCAGGTCTTCTGATGGCGACCGAAGCGCAGTACCAGGCTCTCCTCGACCGGTTCGCCCAGCTGCGGCAGGACGCGATCGACCAGCTGGGTGTCGACCTGCTCGAGACCCCGCGGCTGGCCGACGCCCTCGTCGACCAGATCGACGACTACGTGCGTCAGGCGGAGGAGGCCGACAAGGCCGCGCCGATCCCGCCGGACAGCGGCCTGGCCCAGCTGGTCGGACTCGGCCCGGAGGCCGCGCGGCAGTTCGGTCAGACGCGCATCCCCCAGGGGGTCGAGCACTACGACGAGACGGTCACGTCCGAGCGGATCATCGCGATCGGCGACCTCTACTACATCTACCAGCACGAGCGCGTCGGGGTGTTCCGCGTCGTCCGCAAGCTGCGGGAGCTGTTCCGCAACGGCGCCGTCCGGCTGTCGTCGGGACCGGGCGCCTACGGGCTGTACCAGTTCGACCGGCGGGAGGTCCTGCGCGGGACCCGGTACGAGCGGGCCGCCGCGTACCGGCGGGCGTTCGGCTACGGGGTGAGGACGCCGCAGGGCGACGCCCGCCCGAACCGGGAGTTCCACCCGCTGTTCACGCTGTTCAACCGGCACGTCGCCCAGTACTGGCGGGACAAGCGCATCTCGGACGTGATCCGCGACCGCGCCAACGACCCGACGTTCGGCAGCATCGCCGTCGTCCGGCGGGCCGGCCTCGACCTGCGCAACAACCTGAAGTTCGTGTCCTACGGCAACATCAACGTGCTCCGCGTCGAGGTCATGCAGCTGCTCGAGGAGGCCTTCCGCATCCTCGACGCCGACGACGTCAAGCGCGTCTTCGGGGCCGACAACGCGTGGGACGTCGTGGAGGAGGTCCTGACGCGCTACTTCCACGAGCCCCTGATGACCTCGCCGCGGCAGCGGATGGCGGTCACCGGCCGGGAGATCCTGCGCTGGCTGGCCCAGCCGCACGTGCTGCAGAGCGGCCGCACGGAGTTCGAGGCGCTGCTGCTGCAGGTCGCCGAGGACTCGGAGGAGTGGCTGACCAGCGCCCAGGCGATCGGTGTGGTCACCGACCGGGCGGCGCCGCAGGTCACCGCCCTGCCGGCGCAGGATCGCCGGCCGCGCCCGGTGGCCCCGGTGCGATCCGGCCGGCGTCGCGACCTGGCACTCGGGTGACGGGGGAGGAGCACCGTGCACCAGCAGACGCTGCCGGGGCGGCGGGACCACTGGTACGCCGCCGAGTCCCAGGCTCGGACCCGGGCGGTGCGCCGGGCGCGGGCCCTCGGGCCGGGGTGGACCGTCGTCCACGATCCCCAGCCGCGGCCGCACTACCACCTCGCCCGGCTGACCCGTCGTGCGGACGGCCGGCTGGCTCGGCGGCGGGTGGGGACGCGCTGGTTCTACGGCGGACGGTCTCCGTACGTCGACATCGCGTCCACCGACCGGGCCGAGGAGGCCGAGCCGGGCAGAGGAACGGGAGCGTTACCGGTCGACACGGGGCTCGCGCTCGTGGAGGCGCTCAGCGAGGCCGGGGGCGGCAACACCGTCGAGATCGCCGCGTTCGCGTTCGGGGACGCACCGCTCCGTCGCGGGTCCCGCGGTCCCGGCGTCGTGGCGCTGCAGAGGGCGCTGACCACCCTCGGCACGCCGCTGACCGCCGACGGCGTGTTCGGCCCCGCCACCGAACGTGCGGTGCGCGACTTCCAGGCATCGGCCGGCCTCGTCGTCGACGGCGTCGTGGGGTCGGGGACGAGGGCCGCGCTGGCCGGCGCACTGGCTCGTCGAGGCGTCGGGCCGGCCCCGGCGCCCAGACCGGCGGCGGGGTCATTGGCGGTGGCCATCGCGCGCGTCGCCGAGGCGGAACACGCCCGCTGGCGACCCGGAGGGGGTCCGGCGCTGGTGGAGACCGACCGGGCGGCCGGGCCGATCCTGCAGGAGTACTACCGGACCGGGGTCGGCATGGAGGTCCCCCTGGCCCAGCTGGCGCGCGCCGCCCATCAGCAGGGCAACCCGTGGAGCGCCGTGTTCGTCTCCTACGTCATGCGGACCGCCGGTGCCGGAGGGCACTTCGCCTACTCCCGGGCGCACCAGACCTACATCCGCGCTGCTCGGCGCAACCGGCTCGACCGCAACGCCGGCAACCCGTTCTGGGCGTACCGGGTCACCGAGATCGCGCCGCAGGTCGGCGACCTCGTCTGCGCCGAACGGAGCAACAGCGGCGCCACCTACGACAACATCGGTGACGCCACGATCCGGGCCACGCACTGCGACATCGTCACCGCCGTCCGGCCGGGGCGGGTGTGCACCATCGGGGGCAACGTGTCGCAGACCGTCGGACACAAGTGGGTCCGCACGCGCCCCGACGGGCGGCTGCAGACCGACGGCAACCAACGGCGCTACTTCGCCGTCATCAGCAGTTCGGGGAGCCGAGCCGTGGCCCGGCCGGCATAGCCGCCCCTTCGGCGCCACCCGTCAGGGACCTGCTCGACGTGTCGTGTCGTTGCTCGCCACGGCGGTAGCGCGGATGGCCGAGGCGGCACCGGCCGGACTGACGGTCCACGACCGAGGGAGTGGTCCGTGACGGGTGCACCGGGCCGCGCCTCCCCCGGCACGCGCGAGGGGACGGCCCCGGCGAACCGGGACCGTCCCCAACGGGGCGCTACTCCCTCAGTAGGTCGTGCAGGTGAGGTACTCGAGGCCCACCCGCGCGGCCTCGAAGGGGTCGAACGTCGGGTCGTCGAAGCGCGGGTCGTGCTCGACGACGAAGTAGCGGGTGCTGCCACCGGCAGCGGCGAAGATCGACGGGAACTCGATGGTGCCGCGGCCGACGATCTCGATCCGCCGGTCGCCCGCCCGCATGTCCTTGACGTGGAACAGCTGGATCCGGTTGCCGTACTCCTCGATCACATCGACCGGATCGAGCCCGGCGTAGGACACCCAGTAGAGGTCGAGCTGCGAGACGACGTTCTTCGCCTGGGTGTGCTGCATCAGGATGTCGAAGGCGGTGCGGTCGCCGAAGGCGGTCGTGAACTCGAAGTCGTGGTTGTGGATCATCAGGGTCTGACCGGCCTTGCGCGCCTGCTCGCCGACGGCGTCCAGGTACTCGGCGTAGGCGACCCAGTCGGCCTCGGTCGGCAGCGGTTGGGTCCACGGAGCCCCGGCGCTGCTGCCGGAGCCGAAGTACTTGATGCCGAGGACGCGGTTCTCCTCGAGGATCTGCTCGATGTCCGCGGGGTCGGTGTGCGTGCCGACCTCGACGTGGCGGGCCGACGCCTTGAGGCCGTACTCGTCCAGGACGGCCGCGTACTCCTCGGCGGTCCAGCCGCTCAGCGTGAACGGCTCGACGTTGCGGTAGCCCATCTCCGCGAGGGAGCGCAGGACGTCCTCGTGGCGTGCCTGCGTGTCGGCGTCGGCACCGAAGCCGATGTGATCGGCGAAGGTGTACAGCTGGATCGAGATCTTGCTGAGCGGCACGCCGCGGCCGGCGCAGTCGGAGGCACCCTGGGCCTGGGCGGGCGGGGCGGCGCTCGCCGTGCCGGCGAGGCCGACGAACACCAGCGCCGACAGGGCGGCAACGAGGACGGCCCGCAGGCCGGTCGTCAAGTTCATGGAGCTCCCTTGGCTCGTCACGTGGGTGCACGTCATCGCCGCAGGAGCGGTCACCTCAGGTCCCGGGGTGGTTGCTCTGCGTCGACTGTGTGCGGTGCCTCACAACGTAGCGGGACTTACGCGTCTCGCAAAGCAGAAGTTCGCCCAAGGCAGGGCGCAAGGCCTCCAGGCGCCTGACTGGTGCGGCGACCGCCCCCGGCGGCTCCATCGGTCGTGCTGGACCACGCGGCCCGCATCGGGCGAGGACTGTCCGGTGTCCACCTGCACGAGGTGCCCGCGCGCGACCGGGTCGAGCACCACGACACCGAGCGCGCCCGTACGCCGACGCCTGCCGGCAAGGGCGCCCGAGGGCTCACTCGGCTCCGCGGTGCTGGACGGCGGCCGACCGGGCCGCCGCACTGCGCACACTGCGCCACCGGCACCCGTGGCCGGGCAGTTGGCGGTGCCGGTGGGCGAGATGGCTCGGCGGGTCGCTGTCCAGCGCGGCCCCAGGTTCACTGCCTGGTCGAAGGGCGCTGCAAGGCGTCCGCAGGGTCCTGCGGTCGAGTGCCCCACGGTGCTCCCCGGCGGCCGGCGTCGAGAGCGACTGTCCGCTGCGGGCGCCCTCGGCGTACTCCCGGACGAGCTCTCGCTTGGGCCGGAACCGCCAGTCCCCGCGCGCCAGCTCTCCCATGAGGCCGAACGTGTGAGCCGGCATGGGTGTGTTCCGGACACCTGGGCCTCCCCGAGGTCGTGCAGCCGGGGCCTGCGGCCCGGTATGCCGGCTGCTGTCCCACCGGTTCGGGGGGAGGGCAGTACTGACCCCGATCCGGTCCCCAGCCCGTCACCCTGCGTAGTTCTCCTCGGCGTACCGATGCCTCAGGGGACTGCCGGACAGACGGACCCGCGGGTCGAGTGTGTTCCGGTTCTACGGTGGATCGGTGGTGACCCAGCAGCGGGTCGCGAGCGAGAGTCCACCCCCGTCGGCGGGCCGCCGACCACGACGGGGTGCGCTGCTCCTCGGGGCCGCGATCTACCTGCTCGGCTCCCTCGCCCTCCATCGGGACCTGCTGGGCCGGATGACGACCGCGACGGCGGGTTGGGTGTCGGCCGACTCGGACGCCTTCGTCTGGTGGCTCCAGTGGTTCCCGACCGCCCTGGAGCGCGGCGAGGACCCCCTGGTCACGACCTACCTGCGTTTCCCCGAGGGCGTCAACGGCATGTGGAACACCACGGTGCCCGGTGTTGAGCGCCCTGATGGCACCGGTGACGCTCACGGCCGGCCCAGTGGCCGCGTACAACGTCGCGATGGTGCTCGGGCCGGTGGTCTCCGGGGTGCTCATGGCGGTGGCCCTGGTCCCCTGGACGCAGCGCTGGACCTCCCGCCTCGTCGCGGGCGGCCTCTACGCCTTCTCCCCGTTCCAGGTCGCCCACCTGTCGGTGGGACACGTCAACGTCGTCTGGGCCGTCCTGCCACCGTTGGTCCTCGTCGCCGTGCGGGCCCTGGCCGTGGAGACGCCGCACCGTCCGACCCGGGCCGGAGTGCTGGCCGGGGGCGTCCTGGCGGTCCAGACCGGCCTGTACACGCAGACGCTCGCGCTGACGGCGCTCGTCCTCGCGCTGGTCACGGTGGTTCTCGCCGTGCGGTGGCCGCACGGCCTGCTCACCCGCGGGCCCGCCGCGGCCCGGATGACGGTGGCCTGCGTCGTCACCTACCTCGTGCTGTGCGCCTATCCGCTGTACCTCGTGCTGTTCGGTCCAACCCGCCCGGGTGGGCCCATCCACCCGGCCGTCGACGTCCGCGCCGATCCGCTGAACGCCGTCATCCCCACGTCCCTGACCGCCACCGGTGGCGGTTCCACGACCGCCGGGCAGCTGAACTCGTACACCGGCGAGCAGGGCGGCTACGTCGGCGTGGTGGTGCTCCTGCTGCTGGTCGTCGCCTGCCTCGGGGCCCGGTCCACCGTCGCCCGAGTCGTGACGGTCGTCGGTCTGCTCGCATTCACCTTCTCCCTCGGGTCGAGCCTGACGACGCGGAAGCAGGACCTGGAGGTGTGGCTGCCGTGGCAGCTGCTGGATGACCTGCCTCTGATCTCCCAGGCGGATCCGGTGCGGCTGCAGGTCTTCGTCGCCGCCTGTGTGGCCATCGTGGTCGGCCTCTGGATCGATCGGGTCGCGAGCATGCGCCCTGGAGCAGGCCGGATCACCGGAGCGGCGCTCGCGATCGGCGCCGTGGTCTCGTGGTTGCCGGCGGCACCGCTGCCGATCGCCGCGGCCGAGACGCCCGCCTTCTTCGCGGTCGCGGGCCAGGACCTGCGCACGACCGACGTCGTGGACGTCTGCCCCCGGACCACCGGTGTCTGGGAGGGCGGTGCACTGCCGATGCTCTGGCAGGCCGAGAGCGGGATGGCGTACCGCACGACCGGTGGCTATGCCCTCGGCTCCGACCCGACGCACCCCGTCCTGTGGGAGACGCCGGAGAACCTGTTCGAGGGGGCGTGTCGAGGGCTGCTCGAGGGCCTGCCGCCGCCCGACGACGCCTACACCGAGGCAGCGCGTCAGGAACTGGCACGGACCGGGGTGACCGTGCTGATGGTCGTGCCACAGGGCGGTGTCGACCACACACCCGTGTTGACGTGGGCGGCGCGTGTCGCCGGTACGTCGGGGGAGGAGATCGGCGGTGTGTGGCTCTACCGGTTCCCCACCCGATGACCGCGGCAGCGGGGCGCCTGCCGCTGGTGGCAGCGGGGAACCCGCGCCTTCCCTTGCGTGATCCACCACCTCCACCCGCAGGAACCGTGACGCCTCCTGTGCCTGCGGCTCCGTCATCGCAGCCGCTCCTCGGTGGATGCGTTGCGCCGATGAACCGCTTGCTCGTCCGGATCGCTGTCAGCCCAGCCAGACACCGCTGACGACGACCCAGATCCCGCCGTCGCCCTCGCGGACCGGCTGGCGGAGCTGCAGGGTGACGATGCGCCCGTCCGCGGGGTTGGTCACCTCGGCGGTGTGGGGGTCGGCGAGGGCGACGTCGGCGTCGTCCCAGAGGAGCTCACGCGCCACGAAGGCCGCGGCCACGGCCGCGACGTCGGTGCGCCAGGGCTGCGCGCCCCCGTCCACCGCGTCCTGCAGTGCCTCGGCCTGCTCGCCGGAGAGGCCCTCGCCGAGGATCGCCGTGCCGGGCGGGGGCTCCTCGCCGTCGCCTGGTTCCTCGCCGTCGGGTGCCTCGTCCGTCGGGGACGGCTCGGGGCTGGGGTGGGGCGTGGACGGGGTCGTCGAGGACGTCGCCGCCGGTGGCGTGGTGTCGTCGCCGCCGCCACCGCATCCGCCGAGGAGCGCCACGAGCAGGACGACGAGGAGCGCCACGACCCGGTCCGGTCGTGGGCCCGCGTGCCGACCGCCGTGCCCGGCACCGGATGTGTCCATGGCGTCCTCCGCCGCTGCCCCGGGGACGAGCCTGGATCCGCGCGGTGGGCACCGCCCAGGGCCGTCCGTCGGCGGTCGGTCGGGTCTCTCGCCCTCTCCGCGGTGACCCGGCGCCGGGCAGCCTGGACACGTTCCCCGTGGCGTCGCGGGACACCGGTCGTCTGTCTGCAGGGGAGGGGCCATGACCGCCTTGGACGAGCTCCGGCTTAAGACGCGGGTCGCCGAGGTGCGGGGCCGGCAGCCGTGTGTCGGCCTCGCGGTGGGCGTCGTGCGGAACGGAGCCCTCGACTCCTTCTCCGCGCACGGGCTCGCCGACATCCCGTCACGCACACCGGTCACCGAGGACACCGTCTTCCGCATCGGCTCGATCACCAAGACGGTCACCGCGATCGCGGTGATGCAGCTGGTCGAGCAGGGACGGGTCGACCTGGACGCGCCGGCGAACGACCACCTGCGGGCCTACCGGCTGGTGCCACGGAGGCCCGACTGGCGGCCGGCGACGGTGCGCCACCTGCTCACCCACACCGCCGGCATCGCCGAGGAGGTGCCCCGCTCGGCCGCCGTCCGCCGGCAGTACGGCATCGGCTTCCCGCCCGGACGGGTGCCGACGCCGGCCGAGTACTACCGCGGCCGGGTGCGGCTCGACGTCGAGCCGGGCACCCGGTTCCGCTACACCGACCACGGGCCGACGGCGGTCGGGCAGGTCGTCGAGGACGTCAGCGGCCTGCCGTTCGACCGGTACGTGCGCGAGCGCGTGTTCGCCCCGCTCGGCATGATCGACTCCGACCTGGTCCTGACCGACCGGCTGCGGCCGCGCGTGGCCACCGGCTACCGGCTGTCGCCGGCCGGCCCCCGACCGGTGCCGCGGCGGGACGCGGTGACCGCCCCGGCCGGCAACGTCTACTCCACCCCGCGGGACATGGCCCGCTACCTGGCGGCGCTGACCGGCGGCGGTGCCAACGCGCACGGCCGGGTGCTCCAGCCCGCGACGCTGGACACGATGTTCGAGCCGCACTACCGGCCCGATCCGCGGATCCCGGGCATGGGACTGGCGTTCTGGCGGGTCGACGGCCGCGGTCACCGCGTCGTCGAGCACCAGGGCACGATGCCCGGCTTCGACGCGCAGGTCTTCGTCGCACCCGACGACGGCGTCGGTGTCATGGCGTTCACCAACGGCACCCACCAGGGACCGTTCTGGCTGCCGGGGGAGATCGGCGGACTGCTCGAGGACCTGCTCGGCATCCCGCACCGCGAGCCGCGCACGGACGTGCCGCAGCACCCGGAGGTCTGGGGGGAACTGGTCGGCCGGTACCGCGTGCCCGGTCCGGTCACGGACGTGCGGGCGACCGCGTTCCTCGGCGCGGGCCTGGAGGTCTCCGTCCGCCGCGGCCGGCTGTGGGTGCGCTTCCTGACCCCGGTGCCCACGCTGGCCCGGGGCTTCGAGCTGCGTCCGGACGACGAGGCGGACCCCTACGCCTTCCGGCTCGACCTCGGCCTCCCCGGCACCGGCGGCATCCGCGCGGTGTTCGGCCGTGACCCCGCCGGGCGGACGACGGGGCTGGCCCTGGAGATGCAGCCGGTGTGGGCGGAGCGGCGGACGGGCGCGGTGTCCTCGCGTCGCTGGGCCGAGGTGGCGCTCGCGGCCGCCGGTGCCGCCGTCCTCACGCGGTCGGTGACGAGGGCCCGGCCGGGACGCCGGGCCGCCTGATCAGAGCGCGCGCAGCTCCACCACGACCACCTCCGGCCGGGCACCCACCCGCATGGGCGGTCCCCAGAAGCCGATCCCGGAGGTGACGTACAGCTGGGTGTCGCCGTGCCGGCTGTACCCCTCGACCGCCGGCTGGTCCCACCGGATGCCGTAGTCGAGGGGCCAGAGCTGGCCCCCGTGCGTGTGCCCGGAGAGCTGCAGGTCGACCCCGGCGGCCTCGGACTGCACGACCGCCACGGGCTGGTGCGCCAGCAGGACCACCGGCGTCGACTCGTCCCGGCCGTCGAGGGCGGCGTCCAGGTCGGTGCGGTGACCGGGGAACCCCGAGTCGGCCGCCGACACGTCGTCGACACCGGCCAGGTCGACGGTCGCGCCGTCGCGGCCGAGGGCCACGCGCTCGTTGCGCAGGGTCCGCACCCCGAGCGTCTCGAGGTGGCGCACGAGGGCCACCGGGTCCGCGTAGTACTCGTGGTTGCCGGTGACGAAGTAGACCCCCTGGGCGGCCACCAGGTCGGCCACGGGAGCGACCTCCTCGCGCAGGCGCGTGAGCTCGCCGTCCACCAGGTCCCCCACGATCGCGACCGCGTCCGGCCGCTGGGCGTCGACCAGCTCGACGACCCGCTCGAAACGCCGCCCCGAGTACGTCGACGAGAGGTGGGCGTCGGAGAAGGTGACCAGGCGGAACCCGTCCAGCGCCGGGTCCAGGCGGGGCAGGGTGATGGGCACCCGCCGGACGACGGGGGCGCTGTTGGCGTCGCGCGCCCCGTTGCCGGCCACGCCGAGCGCGACCGTGCCCGCTGCCACCGCCAGGCCCCGGGCGAGGAAGAGGCGCCGGGACTCCTCCGGCGGGCTCTCCGGCCCGCTGGTCGACGTCCGGGCGCCGGGACGGCGGCGCCGGCGCAGCCACCAGCCGGCGCCCGCCCTGACCGGCTCGAGCAGCAGGAGGGCGAGGGTCGCGTAGAACGCGACGCCCAGCCAGCTGTACCCCGCCCACTGCACCGGCACCAGCACGACCGGGGGGTACGGGAGGACGAAGGCGGCGGTGAGCAGGAGCGCCAGCACGGCGAGCAGCACGGTGAGCCCTCGCCGGACCCGGCCCGGGCGGGTGGTGTCCCGCACCAGCCGCCACCACAGGTAGAGGTGCGCCAGGAGCACGACGACGAGCGCGACGACGTCGAAGCCGGACAGGCGGACGTCGGGCACGGCGCCTCCCTGGGACCTGCCCCGGGGTCGAGGGAGCGGCAGGGGTCCGGAGGATCCCACGGCCGGGGGCATCCGGTCTGCGGTGACCGCGTGGTCGCCCCGTGACGGTGCGGTGCCGCGCGAGCGGCTGCACCCCGGGTCAGCCGGGGCGCGGGGGGCCGGCGCCGGGCTCGGCGACGGCCTGGTGCCGCCCCTCGGTCCACTTGGCGTGCTCCTGCGAGACGAGTCCCTCCACCCGCTCGGCCAGGACCTGGTGCCGTTCCAGGCCGCTGTAGGGCCCGGCGCCGGCCAGGAAGAGGAACTGCTCGTGCCGCAGCGACTCGTGCGTCGACCGGTAGAGCACCCAGTTCGTCTGCCACTGGTACAGCTGCTGGATGCCCTCGAGGACGACGACGAGGGCGCCCAGCAGCGCGGTCACCAGGCCCGGCGCCGCGCTCGCGACGGCGACCGGTACGCCGGCGGCCAGCAGGAGCTGCACGATCTTGGTCTGCTTGTACGCGTGCTGGGCGGCCTGGCTCTTGCGGTCGTACCAGGCCAGCTGGTCCTGGAGGCGGTCCCAGGTCGGGTCGGTGCCCGCGGGTGGCTCGCCCGTGTACCGCCGCGGCAGCGCCGGAACGTCGTGGGTCATCCCGCCCCCCTGGTGCTGACGACGCCGTGCTCGGAGGTCCTCCGATGATGGCCTCACCGCGCGCGGTATCGGCCGTTCCGCGTCGCGGCCTCAGCACCCACCCGGTTCGAGGGCGGGATCGGTGACGTCGATGCGGGCCGCGTCGTCCTCCAGCCGGAGCTGCACGTAGCCGACCGGTTCGCAGGTGACGTCGAAGCCGACGAGTGCGTCGCCGACCGTCTCGGGGTCCACGAACTCCGGGGTCGGCGAGAAGCACGTCACCGCGAACTGCCGCTGGCCGACGACGAGGGAGTCGTACCGCCAGTCGCCGTGGTAGGCGCCCTCCGGCACCGCGGCCTCCATGCTCGTCGCGAGGACCACCTGCCACGCCGTCCCGTGCGGGCGCCAGCCGGCGGCCTCCACGGCGAAGGTCAGGGACCCGCCGTCGACCTCCTCGGTGCCACGCGGGTCCGTGCTGAGTGTGATCTCGGTCCAGGCGTCGCCGGTAGGTGGCGCACACGACGCGATCTCCGGTTCGGTCTCCCCGTCGTCCCCGCTGCTGTCGGCGGGCCTGGACAGCCACCACGCCCCCGCACCCAGGACGGCGAGCAGGACGGCGATGCCGAGCGCCGCCCACCAGGGGAAACGGCGCGCGGTCGGGAGCGCCGGCTCGCCCCGCAGCGCCCGCAGGAGACCGTCGACGTCCCGGTGCCAGGTCTCGTCGCGCAGCACCACCGCCTGCCGTTGCGGCAGTCCCTGCAGGTCGGCGGGCAGCGCTCCGGCCGGAGGCAGCGAGGCGCCGCCGACGAGCACGGGGACGACGCGGACGTCGCGGTGCAGCGCGCGGGCGATCTCCAGGCGGACGTAGTCGTCGGGGGCGGACAGCCGGGGGGAGCCCTGCGGGGTCGACGCGGTGAGCCAGCCCGGCCCGATGACCGCCAGGAGCGCGTCACTCCGGTCGAGGGCACCGTCGATCACCGCGGTGTAGTCCTGGCCCGGGGCGATGTCGAGCACGTCCTGGAACACGTTCCTCGTACCGATGCGCTCGTGCAGCGCATCGGCCAGCCGCCCGGCGTACCCGCCGGCGTCACCGCGCCGGTAGCTCAGGAAGATCCGCACCGCACGCCTGCCCTCGCGCGCCCCGGCGGCGCCCGGCCGCCCCCGCAGAGGGTCCCACCGCGGGCACGGCGCGGGCAACGAGCGGAGTTCCCGGGCGACCGACCGCCCCGGCACGGTAGGAAGGGTGGGTGAGCCGCATCAACGACGTCGGCGGGATGGCCGGGTTCCCGGCGATCGTCGAGGAACCGGACGAGCCGCCGTTCCACGCCGACTGGGAGGCCCACGTCTTCGCCCTCAACGGGGCGCTGATCAAGCGGGGCGTCTACAACCTCGACGAGTTCCGCGACGCGATCGAGCGGATGCCGCCGGAGGAGTACCTCGCCGCCTCCTACTACGAGCGCTGGTTCTCCGCGATCACCACGCTGCTCGCGGAGAAGGGCGTGGCCTCGCCGGGCGAGCTGGAGCTGTCACGTGACTGACCTCGCTCCCGGCGTGCGGGTGCGGACCCGCACCGCCGACCCCGACGGCCACACCCGGCTGCCCCGGTACGTCCGCGGCGCCGTCGGTGTGCTCGTCGAGGAGGCCGGCCGCCACCCGCTGGCCGATGACCGCGCCCGAGGTCGTGCCGGCACACCCCAGCCGGTGTGGCACGTGCGGTTCGCGGCTGCGGACCTGTTCGGCTCCGGCGACCACACGGTCACCGTGGAGTTGTGGGCCGACTACCTGACCCCGATCGAGGAGCCTGCATGAGCGGCGACCACTCCAGCTCGGTGATCTCGGCGCGGGTGCGCCACGTGGAGGCGCTGCTGGAGAGCCGGGGTCTGCTCGACGAGGGCGAGATCGACGGACGGATCGACGAGTTCCTGGCCGGTGGCTCACCGGCCAACGGCGCCCGGATCGCCGCCCGCGCGTGGGTCGACCCGGGCTTCGCCGGGCGGCTGCTCGCCGACGCGAACGACGCGATCCGCGAGGTGGGCCTGTCGATGGCCGGGGGCCTGCAGGAGCAGCGGCTGAAGGTCGTCGCCAACACCGCCGACGAGCACAACGTCGTCGTCTGCACGCTGTGCTCCTGCTACCCGATCGCGCTGCTGGGTCCCTCGCCCGGCTGGTACAAGAGCGAGGCGTACCGCTCGCGGGTGGTGCGCGACCCCCGGAGCGTGCTGCGCGAGTTCGGGCTGGAGCTGCCCCAGACGACGCGGATCTCGGTGTGGGACGCCAGCGCGGAGTCGCGGTACATGGTGGTGCCGCGCCGGCCCGAGGGCACCGAGGGACTCTCGGAGGAGCAGCTCGCCGCCCTCGTCACCCGGAAGGGGCTCATCGGGACCGCCGCGGTCTGACGCCGGAGCGGGTGACGGGGACCGAACCCGTTCAGGAGACGATCGCGGTCATCCGGATGGACACGCGGACCCCGGGCAGCTCGACGCCGAGTTTGGCGACGTAACGCGCAGGGGGGTCGGTCGAGAACGCCCGCGCGTACTCCTCGTTGAGGCCGGCGAGGTCCGTCGGGTCGGTCAGGAGGACGCCGACCTCCACGATGTCGGAGCTCTCGGCGCCGCCGGCTTCCAGGACCGCCAGGCAGTTCGCGATGGCCTGGCGGGTCTGCTCCTGGATCGTCTCGCCGGCGAGGGCGCCCGTCGCCGGGTCGGTGCCCGTCATCCCGGAGACGTGGACGTGGTCACCGACCCGGACACCCTGGCTGTAGAGGGGTGACCGAGGGGCGCGGTCGGTGCGGATGAGCTGTCGACCCATGCCGGGATCGTCGCAGTGGGCACCAGACGCGACAACGTGTCGCGGTCGTCCACGTGCACGCGGCAAGTGGAGTGGCCTCCAGCGGCCGGACACCTCCGGACTCGGCAGCAACCAGGGGGGACGCCCCGGGCGGGCAGGGTCAGCACGCGCTCCGGGAGGTCCGCCGACGGCCCCTCCGCAGTGGCTCTCCAGAGTTCCTCCGGAGGGGTCGACAGGCCGGTCGACCTGCAGGAGCGCGTGGAGCGGAGAGTGTCCGGAGCAGCGGCGACGTGACATACCAGGTGGTCCTGCCTCGGAGCTTCGTCGGCGTCCTCCAGTACGCCTCCGGTCGTCCTGCTCCGGCCGGGCCGTTCTGCGCCGCGGTGTCCGGTGTGACGATCGGTGCCCGTCGGTCGGCGGCCATGTTCGACCGGCTCTGCGCTGTTCACTCCCGTGGTGGCTCGGGTGCTGCCGGACGTGCGGTCGGCGGCGGGCCGCCATCGGCCGTGCGTCGCCGGAGCTGTCTGCGGCGTAGAAGGGCCGGAGAAGGGCTGGCCGTCATGCCTGGATCGGTGCAATCGCGTCGTGTGCGGGCGTCTGCGGCGAGCTGGCGGGCAGCGATGACGCTGGCGGGTTCGTCGCTGGTCATGCGACGCGGAGGTTGGCCGGGTCGATGGCCGCACGGGTGCGGCTGCTCAGAAGCCGCACGATCCCCGCGTTCGCGAGCACCAGGAGGGCGACGGCGATCGGGCCGACGATGAGCAGCGGCCACGCGTCGACGGCGGGAGCCGATCCTGGGGTCGCGCTCAGGGCCCCGTAGCCGAGCCCGCCGATGAGCAGGCCGCAGACCAGAGGTGCGACCGTCGCTGCCCGCAGCCGCCGCCGCTGCACGACCTGCAGCGTGGCCACGTCGGCGCCGACGGCGGCCATCGCGGCCAGGGCCCGGCGGGTGGTGAGCAGGTCGTCGACCGCGGCCAGGGTGAGGGTCGCCAGTCCGGCCAGTCCTGCCAAGCCGGCGGCGACGGCGGCCAGCACGAGCCCGGGGAGGGAACCGCCGGAGCCGAGGGCAGTGCCCTCGCGCAGGGTGATGCCCAGCAGCACGGTGGCGACACCGGTGGTCAGGCCGGCACCCAGCAGCACCCCGGCGGCCCGTCCCGCGGGTCCCGCGAGGGTGCGCAGGCCGCCGGCGGCCAGCACGTCCGTGGTGCTGGTGCGGCGGCTCATCCGGGCGGCCTTGCCCCGGACCCAGGGCGTGCCGCTGCCCAGCGCGGCCAGCAGCAGCAGCGTCACCGCGGCGGACATCAGCGCCACCTGCACCTGCCGGTCGGCGATCTGGCTCAGTCGCGGAACGGCGAACATGCCGGTGAGCGCCACGGCCGCGAGCGCCACCCACCACCAGCCGCGGAGCGGACGCCGGCGGCTTCCGGTGCTCGAACGGGCGCCGGCGGCGGCGGCCAGCCCCGCGGACACCGGCACCAGGCACGCCCAGGTGAGGAGGTCGGCCGGTGCCAGCGCGGGCAACAGCCGGCTGGCCGCCGGCTGCGCGGGTCCGAGGACCAGCCACAGCAGCAGGTAGGCCGGCCCGGCCAGCAGTCCCCCCGCCGCGCCGGCGACGGCGGTCTCGAGCGCGCCCAGCCGCCGCAGGTCGCCCGGCGTGGCCCCCACGGTCGCCAGGGCCCGGTCGCGGCGGTGGCGGCGCGCGCTGCCGGCGGACACGGCCTGCCACGCCAGGACCACGGCGGTGGCGGCGACCAGAAGCACCGCGGTGGCCACGCCGATGCGGGTCTCGGCGCTGGTGACGATGCTGGCGAAGCGGGGGTCGTAGGAGACCTCATAGACCTCGGTGGTGTCGGGAGGTGGGAGGGCGAAGGCCGGTACCCGGAACAGCGCTCCGGTGGCCAGGACCAGCGCGCCGGCCGCGCCGGTGCCGCCGGCCACCAACGCCGCCCGGGTGCGGGAGGCCCGCACACTCGGGGCCGCCAGCTGCCACAGGGCGGCAGGCCTCATGACAGGCCTCGTGACAGGGCTCATGACAGGGCCACCTGGTGGGCGATGGCGCCGCGGCGCAGCCGGATCTCACGGTCGGCGCGGGCTGCGACCGCGTTGTCGTGGCTGACCAGGACCACCGACCCGCCGGCCTGCGCCGTGGTGCCCACCAGCAGGTCCAGCAGCGCCCGCCCGGCGGTGGTGTCCAGGCTGGCGGTCGGCTCGTCGGCCAGTAGCAGCTGCGGCCCGGTGACCAGGGCGCGGGCGCCGGCGGCCAGCTGCGCCTGGCCGCCGGACAGGTCCGCCGGCATCGTGTCGGGCCCGACGTCCAGCCCGACCCGGTCGAGCCAGCCGTCGGCCGCAGCGCGGGCCTCGGCCGGCCGGTGGCCGTCCAGCAGCAACGGCAGCGCGACGTTGTCCCGCACCGACAGATCCGCAACCAGCTGCCCGAACTGCAGCACCAGGCCGATGTGCCGGCGCCGGAACCGTGCGCGCGCGGCGTCGTCGGCCCCGGACAGCTCGGTGCCAGCGACCACGACGCGGCCGGACTGGGTGCGCAGCACTCCCGCGGTCAGCAGGAGGAGGGTCGACTTCCCGCAGCCGCTGGGCCCGGTCACGGCGACGACCTCCCCGGGTTCCACGCTCAGCGACACGTCGCTCAGCGCCTGCGTGCGGCCGTAGACATGGCTGACACTGGACAGCTCCACCGTGCTCATGCGCGGTTCTCCTCCTGATCGGGGCGGACGGTCTGCCGGCCGTCAGGGGCCGGCAGCAGGTCGGTGGCCAGCTCGAGCCAGCGCAGGTCGGCGTCGAGGTGGGCGATGAGGTGTTCCCGGACCAGTCGCTCGGCCGCGCCGGCGCCCGGTGGAGTGGCCTGCAGCTCCCGGATGCGCCGCAGGTGCGCCGCTCGCTGGCGGGCGACGAACCCGGCGACGTCGATGCCGGTGTGCAACGCGGCCACGGTCTTTCGGACGATCTCCTCCGCGCCCACCCCGGTGGGCGCCGCGGGCTCGGCCAGCCAGGCCCGTAGCCGCGCGGCACCCTCGGCGGTCAGCGCGTACACGGTCCGCTCGGGACCGCCCTCTACACGGGTCTCCACGACTTCGGCCAGCCCGTCGCGCTGCAGACGCGCCAACGTCGCGTACACCTGGCCATACGGCAGCGGCCGGGTGTCCGGGAACCACGAATCGTGCTCCTGCTTGATGTCGTAGCCGTGCCGCGGCGAGCCCGCCAGCAGGGCCAGGTGGAGCTCGGTCAACGACATACAGGATGTCTACACCATGAGTAGGTATCAAGTGAATAGCTCTGGCGCGTCAACTGCCTGCCCGGGGGCACTCGTCAGCCGTTGAGGGATCTCGTTGGGGTCTGCCTGGCTCCGGCGCTTGCGGCGTTGACGCTCGCGCTCCCGGCGGCGTGCTCGGTCGTCGACTCTGTCCCTTCTCGCCAGGCCCTCACCGTCTGCGGCGGTCTCCGGTAACCCGTCACAACGACTTCCGGGACGCCGAGTGCACGAGGTGTATCCCTCTTGATCTTGACGAATGACGGCGGCGTGCACGTGCAGTCAGCCCATCCGCTGCCCTTGCCGGGCTACCCACCCGACCGGCCTGCCTGGGTCTCGGCGCAGCAGACCGCGTTCGACCCAGGGCACTGGCGCCGGCACCTCGGCGACGACGCGGTTCCGCCTCCGGAGTCTGCAACGCTCCGCCTCTACCAGGGGGCCATCGGCTCTTCACCCGGCAGGACGTGCCCCGGATCGCCGAGCGCGCCGGCGAGCCGCTTTGCTGCGCTGCATACACACGTTGCCGCGGCCGCGTAGGTCGGAGGGCTGACGGTGGCGACGCGCTGGCGCATCGTGGGGCCGGCGTGGGCTCAACGAGTCGGCGAACTTGGCCGGGTGGCCGTCAACCTCGGCGGCCCCCAGTCGGGAGGAACTGCCGCGTGACCCACTTGGGTCATGAGGTCGGTCCCGCTGCCGTTGACGAGGGTCCTCACCGGGCCGTTTCAGGACAAGCGCGTGACCCACTCACTACCCACACGGCCGAAGACAGGGGTCCTGAAAGGGTTCGAACGGGCCGTCCGGAGGGTCCTCCAGACCTTCTCCGGGAGGGCTGACGGGCCGTGGAGCTGCGGAAACGCGTGGAGCGGGTGACCGGGATCGAACCGGCATGGCCAGCTTGGAAGGCTGGGGCTCTGCCATTGAGCTACACCCGCGAGACCGTGGGAGCGAACGTGTGGAAACCCGTCCCCTCGCCACGAGAACCCAGGCGACCAGGATCGACCGGGGTTCAGTCCGGCACGAGGGTAGCGCGCGCCGGATCCGGAGCGCGCCCCGCTCCGTGACTACATGCCCTACGGCGCCCCAGGACTCCGGTTCCGGGCTGGGTGTGTCTGCCGTCCTGGAGGACCTCGCGGAGGAGCGCGCGGTGGTCCGCGCCGGCATCGACCTCCGGCCGACGGACGGGCCCCAGCGCTGCCGGCTCGGCGCCGTCCGCGCGTCAGCCGCGCAGTCGGCGCTTCAGCTGCGTCCGGGCGTTGAACATCCTCTTCATCAGGCGGTCGGCAGGCGAGCCGTCAGGCGGGACCATGCCCAGCTGCCGTGCGTACTCCATCTGGTCGAACGCGACGAAGCCGGTGCGGATGCGGCCCTCCCGGACGACGAAGTGGTCCATGCCCTCGAGTGCGATCGCCTTCCCGGTCGGCGCGATGCCCTGCAGCGTGCCGCGATGGGTCGCCGTCATGCGCCAGTGGACGAACACGTCATCACCGTGCCCGGCGAGAGTGAGGATCTCGACGTGGAAGTCGGGCATCCCGGTGAACGTCTCCACCCAGAAGCGCACGATCTCGTCCGCGCCCCGGCAGACCCGCTGCGGGAAGTGGCTCACGGACTCGTCGTCGTAGAGCTGCCGCAGTGACGAGGAGTCGTGCGCGTTCAGCCGGTCGAACGTCCAGCGGATGACCGACTCGGGCGAGGTGTCAGCGGTTACCGGGACGGGCGAGGTCATGGGACAGCCTGGCACCGGGCCGTCGTCGTGCCAACCTCCTCCTGACGCGGCACCCTTGAGCCGAACGGCGCGCCTGCCCGTGGGCTGACCCGGCCCTCCCGGTGGCCGCCGTGGCGCTAGCGTCCGATCCCGTGACCGAGACCACGTGGCTGGACGCGACGGCGCAGGCGGAGCTGGTGCGGCGGGGCGAGGCGAGCCCCGCCGAGCTGGTCGAGGCGGCCATCGCCCGCATCGAGAAGCTGAACCCGCAGCTGCACGCGGTCGTCCGGGCCCGCTTCGAGGACGCCCGTAAGGACGCCGCCGGCGAGCTGCCCGACGGCCGGTTCCGCGGCGTGCCCGTGCTGCTCAAGGACATCGGCTGCCACGTCGCCGGCGAGGAGACCCGCTACGGGACGTCGTTCCTCGCCGGCGTGCGCTGGCCGCACGACAGCCACCTCGGCCGGCTCTTCCGCGAGGCGGGCCTGGTCACCGTCGGCCGCACCAACGTGCCGGAGTTCGGCACCACGGTCACCACCGAGCCGGCCTGCAACCCCCCGGCGCGCAACCCGTGGGACCCGGCGCACTCCGCCGGCGGCTCCTCGGGCGGCTCGGCGGCCGCGGTCGCCGCCGGGCTGGTGCCCATCGCGCACGCCAACGACGGCGGCGGCTCGATCCGCATCCCCGCCAGCGAGTGCGGGCTGGTCGGGCTCAAGCCCACCCGCGCCCGCGTCAGCCAGGGCCCCGACGTCGGCGAGGGCTGGGCCGGAGCCACGATCGACGGCGTCGTCACCCGCTCGGTGCGCGACACCGCCACCGCCCTGGACTGGATCGGCCGCCCCATGCCCGGCGATCCCTACACCGCCCCGCCGCTGCCGCGCCCGCTCGCCGAGGAGGTCGGCGCACCGGTCGGCCGGCTGCGGGTGGCGCTGCTCGACACCGACCCGCCGGGGGCCTACCTCGACTCCCCGCACTGCCGCGCCGCCGTCGAGCACGCCGGCCGGCTGCTGGAGGACCTCGGCTGCGCGGTCGAGCCCGGCACGCCCACCGGCATGTTCGACGAGCGCTTCCCGCGCTTCTTCACCGCGACCATCGCCGCCGACGTCGCGCTGACCATCGCCGCGTTCGAGCGGGTCCTCGGCCGCCGGGTCGCCGACGAGGAGCTCGAGCCGCGCAACGCCGTCTACCGGGCGGTCGGGGCGGAGATGCCGGCCACCGACTACCTCGGCGCGCGGACGTGGCTGGGCCACTGGGTCCGGCGGATGGCCGCCTTCTGGGCGTCGCCGGAGGAGGGCGGCAGGGGAGTGGACCTGCTGGTGACGCCGACGGTCGGGGCGCCGCCGCCGGAGCTGGGCTGGTTCACCGCCGAGGGGCCCGAGCAGGAGGGCCGGCGGATCAACAGCTACATCCCCTACACCGCGCAGTTCAACGTCACCGGCCAGCCGGCGGTCAGCCTGCCGCTGCACTGGACCGACGACGGCCTGCCGGTGGGCGTGCAGCTGGTCGCCGCCTACGGCCGGGAGGACGTGCTGGTGCGGGTGGCCGCGGCGCTGGAGCAGGCCGCGCCGTGGGCCGGCCGCCGTCCGGCGGTCGCCGCCTGAGCCGTCCCGGGGGGCGCGCCTAGACTCGGGAGCCGCCACGGGGTGTGGCGCAGCTTGGTAGCGCACCCGCTTTGGGAGCGGGGGGCCGTGGGTTCGAATCCCGCCACCCCGACCCCGCCCCCGGCGTCTCTAGACTCGGGGGTCGACCCGGCGCCCGTCCCGGCGTCCCCCCTTCCGTCGTACCGAGGAGCACTGCCGCTGTGAAGAGCACCATCGAGGAACTGGGCCCCACGCGGGTCCGGATGGCGATCGAGGTGCCGTGGGGCGACCTGGACCACGCCTTCGGTGAGGTCTACAAGGAGCTCAAGCGGCAGGTCCGCGTGCCGGGCTTCCGGCCCGGTAAGGTGCCCGAGCGGGTCCTCGACCAGCGCGTCGGCCGCCCGGTGGTCCTCGAGCAGGTCGTCCAGCACGCGATCCCCGAGGTCTACTCCGAGGTCGTCCGCGAGAACCAGGTCCGCGTGATCGGCCAGCCCGACATCGAGGTCACCCGCCTCGACGACCGCGACACCCTCGCCTTCACCGCCGAGGTCGACGTCGCCCCCAAGATCGACCTCCCGCCGCTGGAGGACCTGTCGGTCACGGTCGACGCCGTCGAGGTCACCGACGAGGAGATCGACCAGCAGGTCTCGGTCATGCGCGAGCGCTTCGCCATGCTCACCGCCGTCGACCGCCCGGCCGAGGACGGCGACCACGTCTCCCTCGACCTCGAGGCCCGCGTCGACGACGAGGTGCTCGAGGACGGCACGACCAGCGGCATGTCCTACGAGGTCGGCTCCGGCTCGCTCATGGCCGGCCTCGACGACGCCGTCCGCGGGCTGTCGGCCGACGAGTCGGCGACCTTCGAGACCGACCTGCACCAGGGCCCGCACGCCGGCCGCCAGGCCCAGGTCACCGTCACCGTCCGCTCGGTCAAGGCCAAGGACCTGCCCGAGCTCGACGACGAGTTCGCCTCCACCGCCAGCGAGTTCGACACCCTCGCCGAGCTGCGCGACGACGTCCGCACCCGGCTGGGCCGCGCCAAGACGATGCAGCAGGGCGCCCAGGCCCGCGACAAGCTGGTCGAGCACCTGCTCGAGGTCACCGAGGTCCCGATCCCCGAGGGCCTCGTCGAGCGGGAGCTCGAGTTCCGCAACAAGGCCCTGGAGCGCGAGCTGCAGCAGGCCGGCATGGACTGGGACGCCTTCCTGTCGATGTCGGGCACCGAGGGCGGCCGCGAGGCCTACGACGCCGAGATGCGCACGAGCATCGAGGAGGCGGTCCGCACCCAGTTCGTCCTCGACGCGATCGCCGACGCGCGGGAGGTCACCGTCGACAACGACGACCTGTCGGCGCAGATCATGGCCCAGGCCTCGCGCAACCGGGTGAGCCCCGAGCAGTACGCCCAGCAGCTGCAGCAGAGCGGCAACATCGCCGAGTTCGTCGCCGACGTCCGCCGCACCAAGACGCTGGCCCAGCTGCTCGAGCAGACGACGATCACCGACGCGTCGGGCAACGTCGTCGACCTCGACGCGCTGCGCCCGCAGACCGTCCGGGCCGGCCAGGCCGCCGCCCCCGAGGCCGAGGTCGCGACCGCCGAGGACGCGACCGAGGACGCCGCCGCGACCGAGGACGCCTCCGCGACCGAGGACGCCACCGAGGACGAGGCCCCCGACGCCGAGGTCGCCACCGCGGTGGCCGTCGAGGCCGCCGAGGGCGCCACCGAGGACAGCGAGGACGTCACCAAGGGCTGACGCTGCCACCCCTCCTCGACGGACGCCGTCCTGCCCCGATTGCGCGGGGGAGGGCGGCGTCCGTCGTCTCCGCCTCCGGCGCTGCGCCCACGGCGAACACCGCCCCGCGCCGGGACTGCCCGCCGGGGGGTGCGCGTTAGGGTCGACGTGACTCGGGGCGGACGCCGGGGGTACGGCCCGCTCGGGCCGCCGGCCCCGATCCCCGCCCACCGAGAGACCGACTCGACCACGCCAACGGAGGTCACCACACCCGTGAGCACCGACCCGAACCCGGCGTACTCCCCGCTCCTGCGGGGTGGCGCCGGTGGGATGAACCTCAACGACTCGGTCTACGAGCGCCTGCTGCGCGAGCGCATCATCTTCCTGGGCACCCAGGTCGACGACGTCATCGCCAACCAGCTGGCCGCCCAGATGCTGCTGCTGTCGGCCGAGGACCCCAAGCGCGACATCCACCTGTACATCAACTCGCCCGGCGGCTCGGTCAGCGCCGGCATGGCCATCTACGACACGATGCAGTTCATCGACTGCGACGTCGCCACCTACGGGATGGGCCTGGCCGCCTCGATGGGCCAGTTCCTGCTGACCGCCGGCACCAAGGGCAAGCGCTACGCCCTGCCGCACGCGCGGATCATGATGCACCAGCCCTCGGCCGGCGTCGGCGGCACCGCGGCCGACATCGCCATCCAGGCCGACCTGTTCCGCCGGACGAAGCGCGAGCTCAACGAACTGCAGTCCTTCCACACCGGTCAGAGCATCGAGCAGATCGAGAAGGACTCCGACCGCGACCGCTGGTTCACCGCCCAGGAGGCCCTGGAGTACGGGTTCGTCGACCACGTCGTGACCCGCGCGGCCATGACCGACCAGTCCAACCCGGTCACCGACAACTGACGGTTGAGAGGAGAACTGCCATGAGCTTCGAGATGCCCTCCAGCCGTTACGTGCTGCCCTCCTTCGTGGAGCGGACCAGCTACGGCATGAAGGAGTCCAACCCGTACAACAAGCTCTTCGAGGAGCGCATCATCTTCCTCGGGGTGCAGATCGACGACGCGTCCGCCAACGACGTGATGGCGCAGCTCATCACGCTCGAGTCCGCCGACCCGGACCGTGACATCACGATCTACATCAACTCGCCCGGTGGCTCCTTCACCTCGCTGATGGCCATCTACGACACGATGATGTTCGTCCGGCCCGACATCCAGACCGTCTGCATGGGCCAGGCCGCGTCGGCCGCCGCCGTGCTGCTGGCGGCCGGGACCCCGGGCAAGCGGCTGGCGCTCCCGTACTCCCGGGTGCTGATCCACCAGCCCTCCGGTGAGGCCGGCGGCCAGGTGTCGGACCTGGAGATCCACGCCGCGGAGATCGAGCGGGTGCGCACGCAGATGGAGCAGATCCTCGCGCGGCACACCGGCCGGACCGCCGAGCAGGTCCGTTCCGACATCGACCGCGACAAGATCCTCACGGCCGAGGAGGCCAAGGAGTACGGCATCGTCGACCAGGTCATCCAGAGCCGGAAGCTCAACGCGCTCCCGGCATGACCGCCGTCGTCCCCCGAACGGGACGGGGAGAAACCCGCGCGTGTCGCGGTCGTACCCCGTACCGTTCGGGGGGCAGTGCCGGGAGTGACGAGCGAGCCGAGCGCCCCCGGCGCACCGGGGCGTCGGAGCCCCGCGGCGTCGGCGGCGACAGGTACGGTCGGCGAGCGCCCGATCCCCGGCCAGCAGCGCCGGGAGGACCGTCCTCACGGCACCCGTCACCAGCGGGACCGAGCACGGGCACAGAAGTGACACACAATCGGCAGGTCCGCTTCCCCAGGGCCTGCATCCCCCCGAGGTGGAGGTCAGCAGGTGGCACGAATCGGTGAGAGCGGTGACCTGCTCAAGTGCTCGTTCTGCGGGAAGAGCCAGAAGCAGGTCAAGAAGCTCATCGCGGGCCCCGGCGTCTACATCTGCGACGAGTGCATCGACCTCTGCAACGAGATCATCGAGGAGGAGCTCTCGGAGTCGTCGGACCTGAAGTTCGACGAGCTGCCCAAGCCCCGGGAGATCCACGACTTCCTCGAGCAGTACGTCATCGGCCAGGAGAAGGCCAAGCGCACGCTCGCCGTCGCGGTCTACAACCACTACAAGCGGGTGCAGGCCGGCGGTGAGCGCTCCAGCCGCGACGACTCCGTCGAGCTGGCCAAGTCCAACATCCTGCTGATGGGCCCCACCGGCTGCGGCAAGACGCACCTGGCCCAGACGCTGGCGCGGATGCTCAACGTGCCGTTCGCGATCGCCGACGCCACCGCGCTCACCGAGGCCGGGTACGTCGGCGAGGACGTCGAGAACATCCTGCTCAAGCTGATCCAGGCCGCCGACTACGACGTCAAGCGCGCCGAGACCGGGATCATCTACATCGACGAGGTCGACAAGATCGCCCGCAAGAGCGAGAACCCGTCGATCACCCGCGACGTCTCCGGCGAGGGCGTGCAGCAGGCGCTGCTGAAGATCCTCGAGGGGACGACGGCGTCGGTGCCGCCGCAGGGTGGGCGCAAGCACCCGCACCAGGAGTTCATCCAGATCGACACGACGAACGTGCTGTTCATCGTGGGCGGTGCCTTCGCCGGTCTGGAGAAGGTCATCGAGCAGCGGGTCGGCAAGCAGGGCATCGGCTTCGGCGCGGAGATCCGCGGCAAGAAGGAGATCGAGGCCTCGAGCGCCTTCGCCGAGGTCATGCCCGAGGACCTGCTGAAGTTCGGGATGATCCCCGAGTTCATCGGCCGGCTGCCGGTGATCACCAGCGTGCAGGCCCTCGACCGCGACGCGCTGATCCAGATCCTCACCGAGCCGAAGAACGCGCTGGTGCGCCAGTACCGGCGGCTGTTCGAGCTCGACGGGGTGGAGCTCGACTTCACCGACGACGCGCTCGAGGCGATCGCCGACCAGGCCATCCTCCGCGGCACCGGCGCCCGCGGGCTCCGGGCGATCATGGAGGAGGTGCTGCAGTCGGTGATGTACGAGGTGCCCAGCCGCGACGACGTCGCCTCCGTGGTGATCTCCAAGGAGGTCGTGCTGGAGCACGTCAACCCGACCATCGTGCCGCGCAAGCCCGCCCGCGAGCGCCGCGAGAAGAGCGCGTAACCCCTCTGCTCCACCCGACGAGCCCGTCCCCGACCTGTGGGGCGGGCTCGCTCGCGTTGGTGGGACCTGCCGAGCGTGTGCGCTGACGCCGGGTTCGGCGGCCCGGAACGCGGCGCCGGCGCACGCACTCGGTTGTCCACCGGGGGCCGGATCTCCACAGTCCGGCCCGCCCCGGCTGGCCGACCCCGCGTCCCGGCGAGCCTCGCGGGTATGGCACACGACCTCGACACCGTCGTCGGCCCGGACGGGTGGACGACGTGGGAGTCGCTCACGGCCCGCGTGGACCGCAGCACGCTCACCCGCTGGGTGGCCTCCGGCCGGCTGCGACGGGTGCAGCCCGGCGTCTACGCCCTGCCGCACGCCGTCGAGGACTGGCGGGCGCGCGTCGAGGCAGCGGCGCGGTCCTGCGGTGGCGTGGTCAGCCACCGGTCCGCGCTGGCGCTGTGGGGGCTCGCGCCCTCCGGTGGGCCGGTCCACCTGACGGTGCGGCACACCCGCAGCGGACGGGGGACTCCGGGCGTCGTCCTGCACCGCACCCGCCAGCTCGACGACAGCATCCGCCGGGTCGAGGGCCTGCCGGTGTCCTGCGCGGCGCGGGCGGTGGTGGACGCGTGGGGGAGGCCCGGCGGGCTGACCCGGGCGGAGGTCCGCGCCGCCGCGATCGACGCCGTCCGGCGCCGGCTGTGCCGACCCGACGACCTGGTCCGAGAGGTCAGGCGCCGACCCTGCCTGCCCGGACGGGCGGCCCTGGTCGAGCTGGTCCGGTTGCTGGCCGAGGGCTGTCGAAGCGAGCTGGAGGTCTGGGGCTGCCTGACCGTGCTCCGCGAACCCGGCATGCCGGCGTTCACCCTGCAGCGCCGGCTGGCAGTCGCGGGCGAGGTCTACGTCCTCGACGCCGCCTACGAGGACGCACTGCTCGCCGTCGAGATGGACGGCGCCGCCTGGCACGGCTCGCAGGCACAGCGCGAGCGGGACATCCGGCGCGACGCACGGGTGGCGACGGCGGGCTGGCAGACGCTGCGGTTCGGCTACCGCCGGCTGACCGGTGAGCCGGACGCGTGCCGGACGGAGATCCGCGCCGTACACGCCGCGCGCCGCCGCCTGCTGAGCCCGGAGCGTGTGCGCTGACGCCGCACCCGCAGGCCGGGAACCCGGCGTGAGCGCACACGCTCCGGTCCACCCGGCGGAGGGCGCGCCGGGCTGGCACCCTCGACGACGTGCGCGTTCTCACCGCCCTCCCCGATGCGGCGCGCGCGGCGTTCCGCTCCCGGGTCTCCGGGGACCCCACCGGGGCGCCGGAGTGGGTCCGCGACATCGCCCGGGTCGGCACGGGGCCGGGCTGGTTCGAGCCCGACGGCGTCGTCTGGCGGGTGCACGGCGACCTCTCGACACTCGTCGGCGGCGTGGCCGCGCTGCTGGGCCAGGCGGCGCACCCGCTGGCGCTGGCCGGCGTGCAGCAGCACTCGGCCTACCGCGAGGACCCGTGGAAGCGCCTGGCCGGCACCGCCCGCTGGCTGGTGGTGAGCACGTTCGGCTCCGCCGCGCTCGCCGAGCGCGAGGCCGCCCGGGTGCGCGGCATGCACGAGAGCGTCCGCGGCCGGGTCCGGGGCCGGGCCTACTCGGCGTCGGACCCGCAGCTGCTGCGCTGGGTGCACCTGGCCTTCACCGACGCGTTCCTCGCCGCGCAGCAGGCGGTCGGCCGCGACCTCACCGCCCGCTTCGGCCCCCGCTGGCCCGACGTCTACGTCGCCGACTGGGCGCGCAGCGCCGAGGAGCTCGGCGCCACCGACCTGCCGCACAGCGCCGCCGAGCTCGCCGACGCCCTCGCCGCGTACCGCCCGCAGCTCGCGCCCGTGCCCGACTCGCTGCGCGCCTTCCTCGCCGCCCCGCCGGGGCTCAGCCCACCCGAGCGGGTCTTCTACCGCGGCCTGTCCGGCGCCGCCGCGCAGCTGGTCTCGCCCTCGCTGGCCGGGTGCGCCGGTGTCCCGGGCCGCGGCCGCGGCGGGGCCGCGCAGGTCGCCGTCGCCCGGACGCAGCTGACCGCGCTGCGGCTCGCGCTCGGGGACCGCAGCCCCTCGGAGGAGGCCGCCCGCTGGCGGCTGGGCCTGGGCCCGGCACCGGACTGGGCGGTCGAGGACGCCGCCTAGCCAGGGAGCCGGGCTCAGCCCTCCGCGGGTGGCGCCAGGACGACGTCGACCGACAGCGGGCCCTCGCCGGCGACGACGGTCAGCGACGCGATCCGCCCGGCGTCGGTCAGGTCACCGCGGCCGGCCTCCACCCGCGCGACGTCCGGCGTGGTCACGGTCGCGGACTCGACGTCGGCCCGCATCGACACCTTGGCGTCGGACTTGGCCTTGCGGACCCCGGCCAGCGCGGCGGCCACCGCGGGCAGCACCTCCGGGTCGCCCCCGGCGGGCAGCTCGGCGGCGGCCGGCCACGACGCGCGGTGCACCGAGCCGCCCTGCCACCAGGACCAGACCTCCTCGGTGACGAACGGCAGCACCGGCGCGAACAGCCGCAGCTGCACCGACAGCGCCAGCGCCAGCGCGGCCTGCGCCGACTCCGCCGCCGCCCCGCTGCCGTAGGCGCGGGACTTCACCAGCTCCACGTAGTCGTCGCAGAACGACCAGAAGAACGTCTCGGTCACCTCGAGCGCGCGGGTGTAGTTGTAGGCCTCCATCGCCGCGGTGGCCTCGTCGACGACGTCGGCCAGCCGGCGCAGCAGCCCCCGGTCGATCGGCTCGGTGACCTGCTCGGCGGAGAGGCCGGCGGTGACCCCGAGCCCGAGCACGAACTTGCCGACGTTGAGGATCTTCATGGCCAGCCGCCGGCCGACCTTCATCTGCGCCTCGTCGAACGGCGAGTCCGCGCCCGGCCGGGCACCGGCGGCCCGCCACCGGACGGCGTCGGTGCCGTAGCGCTCGAGCACGTCGATCGGGGTGACGACGTTGCCCTTCGACTTCGACATCTTCTTGCGGTCGGGGTCGACGACGAACCCGGAGATCGTGGCGTGCGTCCACGGCACCGTGCCGTGCTCGAAGTGCGAGCGGACGACGGTGGAGAACAGCCAGGTGCGGATGATGTCGTGCGCCTGCGGCCGCTGATCCATCGGGAAGACGTGCGCGAACAGCTCCGGGTCGGTGTCCCAGCCCGAGGCCACCTGCGGCGACAGCGACGACGTCGCCCAGGTGTCCATGACGTCGGGGTCGGCGACGAACCCGCCGGGGACGCCGCGCTGCGACTCGTCGAACCCGGGCGGCACGTCGGACGACGGGTCGACCGGCAGCGACTCCTCGGGGGCGAGGATCGGGTCGTCGTGCACGGGGTCGCCGGAGGCGTCGAGCCGGTACCAGACCGGGAACGGGACACCGAAGAACCGCTGCCGGCTAATCAGCCAGTCGCCGTTGAGGCCCTCGACCCAGTTCTCGTAGCGGTACCGCATGTGCTCGGGCACCCACTGGATCTCCCGGCCGCGGGCGACGAGGGCGTCGCGCAGCTCGGCGTCGCGGCCACCGTTGCGGATGTACCACTGCCGCGTGGTGACGATCTCGAGCGGGCGCTCGCCCTTCTCGTAGAACTTCACCGGGTGGGTGATCGCGGTCGGCTCGCCGTGCAGGTCGCCGGACTCGCGCAGCATCTCCACGATCCGCTGCTGCGCGCTGTACGCCGTCTTCCCGGCCAGCTCGGCGTAGACCTCGGCGGGCACGTCGGCCGGCGCGTCGGGCACCAGCCGGCCGTCCCAGCCGATCACCGCGCGGGTGGGCAGCTGCAGCTCCCGCCACCAGGTGACGTCGTTGAGGTCGCCGAAGGTGCAGATCATCGCGATGCCCGAGCCCTTGTCCGGCTCGGCCAGGCGGTGGGCGACCACCGGCACCTCGACGCCGAACAGCGGTGTCCGCACGGTCGACCCGAACAGCCCCTGGTAGCGCTCGTCGTCGGGGTGGGCCACCAGTGCCACGCAGGCCGGCAGCAGCTCGGGCCGGGTGGTCTCGATGAACACCGGCCCGTCGGCCGAGTGGAAGGAGATCCGGTGGTAGGCGCCGGGGCGCTCGCGGTCCTCCAGCTCGGCCTGCGCCACCGCGGTGCGGAAGGTGACGTCCCAGAGGGTCGGCGCCTCCTGCGCGTAGGCCTCGCCGCGGGCGAGGTTGTGCAGGAAGGCGCGCTGTGCGGTGGCGCGGGAGGCCTCGGAGATCGTCCGGTAGACGTTGGTCCAGTCCACGGACAGCCCGACGCGGCGCCACAGCTGCTCGTAGGCGGCCTCGTCCTCCTCGGTGAGCCGCATGCACAGCTCGACGAAGTTGCGCCGCGAGATCGGCTGCTGGTCCTTGCCCGGCTTCGCGGGGGGCTCGAACGACGGGTCGTAGGGGAGCGAGGGGTCGCAGCGGACCCCGTAGAAGTTCTGCACCCGGCGCTCGGTGGGCAGGCCGTTGTCGTCCCAGCCCATCGGGTAGTAGACGTGCCGGCCGCGCATCCGCTGGTAGCGGGCGACGACGTCGGTGTGGGTGTAGCTGAACACGTGCCCGACGTGCAGCGACCCGCTCGCGGTCGGCGGCGGGGTGTCGATGGAGTACGTCTGCTCCCGGGGTGCCGACAGGGCCGCCGCGCGGTCGAAGGCGTAGGTGTCGGCCTCCGCCCAGCGGGCGGCCCACTTCTCCTCGAGACCGTCGAGGCTCGGCTTGTCGGGTACGCCCGCGCCGGCTCCCGGAGCGGTGCTGACCGGGGTGCGGGTGTCGGCGACCATGGGCTCCATCCTAGGAACCGCCCGGCTGGCATCCTGGGGAGGATGAGCAGCGACCTGACCCGCGTCGAGGAGGAGCTGCTGGCCCGCTGGCCGGAGACCCGGCTGGAGCCCTCGCTCACCCGGATCGCGGCCCTGGTCGACCTGCTGGGCAACCCGCACCGGGCCTACCCGGTGGTCCAGGTGGCCGGCACCAACGGCAAGACGACGACGGCGCGGATCGTCGACGAGCTGCTGCGCGGCTTCGGCCTGCGCGTGGGCCGCTTCACCAGCCCGCACCTGCAGTCGGTACGCGAGCGGATCGTGCTCGACGGCGAGCCGGTGGGCGCCGAGCGGTTCGTCGAGACGTACGCCGACATCGCGCCCTACGTGCAGATGGTCGACGCCGCCGGCGAGCACCCGATGAGCTTCTTCGAGGTCATGGTGGGCATGGCCTACGCGACCTTCGCCGAGGCCCCGGTCGACGTCGCCGTGATCGAGGTCGGCATGGGCGGCACCTGGGACGCCACCAACGTCGTCGACGCGCGGGTCGCCGTCGTCACCCCGGTCGCGCTCGACCACGCGGAGTACCTCGGCCCCGACGTCGGCACGATCGCCGGGGAGAAGGCCGGGATCATCACGGCCGACGCGATCGCCGTCCTGGCGCACCAGCAGCCGGCCGCCCTCGACGCGCTGGTGCGCCGCGCCGTCGAGGTGGAGGCCGTCGTCGCCCGCGAGGGCACCGAGTTCGGGGTGCTGGAGCGCAAGGTCGCCGTCGGCGGGCAGCAGCTGCGGCTGCAGGGCCTCGGCGGCGAGTACGACGAGCTCTTCCTGCCGCTGTTCGGCGCGCACCAGGCGCAGAACGCCGTCACCGCGCTGGCCGCCGTCGAGGCGTTCCTCGGCGCGGGGGCGGCCACCGGCCCCATCGACGTCGACACCGTGCGCGCCGCGCTCGCCGCCGTGCGCTCCCCGGGCCGGCTCGAGCGGGTGCGCACCAGCCCCACCGTGCTCGTCGACGCCGCGCACAACCCCGCCGGCATGGCCGCCACCGTGGAGGCGATCCGGGAGTCGTTCGACTTCACCCGGCTGGTCGGCGTCGTCGGCTGCGTGCGCGGCAAGGACGTCGAGGGGATGCTGCGCGAGCTGGAGACCGTCTGCGCCGAGCTGGTGGTCACCCAGAACGGCTCGCCCCGGGCGATGCCGGCCGACGAGCTGGGCGCGCTGGCCGTCGACGTCTTCGGCGCCGACCGGGTCAGCGTCTCCCCGCGGCTGCCCGAGGCGATCACCGAGGCGGTCGAGCTGGCCGAGGCCGGTCCCGACGACGCGCTCGGCGGCTCGGGCGTGCTCGTCACCGGCAGCGTGGTCACCGCCGGCGAGGCCCGCACCGTGCTGGGCGGGAAGCCGTGACCGCGCCCGACCCGGTCCGGGCGGGGCGCGCGCTGCGCGGCGCCGCCGCGGCCGTGCTGCTCCTCGAGGGCATCGCGGTGCTGTTCGTGCCCCGGGCGATCGCCCAGACCGAGGCCGGTCTCGGCGGGGCCCGGCTGACGGTCCTGCTGGTGCTCGCCGTGCTCCTGGTGCTGGCCAGCGGGATCCAGCGGCGGCCGCGCGGGCTGGAGATCGGCACCGCGCTGCAGGTCCCGCTGCTGCTCACCGGCCTCATCGACGGCGCCATGTGGTTCGTCGGGGGCGTCTTCGTGCTCATCTGGCTCTACCTGCTGCAGATCCGCAAGGAGCTGCTCGGCTCGCCGTTCCGCGAGCCGGCCGCGCCGCCTGACCAGGACGCCCCGCCGCCGGTCTGAGCCGCCCGCGCTCTGGCAGGGTGACCGGGTGGGTCTCGACCGCGCGGTGCTGTTCCGGCTGGCGACCAGCGCGCGCTTCGAGAGCGCCGTCCGCGCGCTGCCGGCCGGCGAGCGGCTCGGCTGGCGGGCGGCGTCCCGCTACGTGGCCGGCCGCACCCGCGAGGAGGCGCTGGCGGTCACCGGGCGGCTGCTCGCCGACGGCCGGGGAGTGAGCGTCGACCTCTTCGGTGAGCACGTCGCCGACGTCGCGGTCGCCCAGCGGGTCGTCGAGGAGTACCTGTCCCTGGCCGCGGCCCTGCCCGGCCCGCCGGCCGACGCGTGGCTCGCGGTCGACCTGAGCCACCTCGCGCTCGACACGGACCCGGCCGGCACCGCCGACCGGCTCGCCGCCGTCGCGGGCACCCTGCCGCCGGGGCGGCGGATCCAGGTGGGCGCGGAGGAGGCCGCCCGCACCGACGCGGTGCTGTCCTGCGTGCTCGCCGTCGCCGGCCGCGGCCTGGCCGACCGGCTCGGCGCCACCGTCCAGGCCAACCTGCGGCGCTCACCCGAGGACGCCGACGCCCTCGTCACCGCCGGCGTCCACGTCCGGCTGGTCAAGGGGGCCTACGTCGAGCGGGCGGGGGTCCACCGCTACGGGGAGCCCACCGACGTCGCCTACCTCCGGCTGGGCGCCCGCCTCGCCGAGCGCGGGGCGGACTGGTCGATGGCCACCCACGACGGGCGGCTGCGCGAGGCGCTGCTCCTGCTGGCGGGGCGGCCGGTGACCGTGGAGCAGCTGCTGGGCGTGCGGCCCGACGTCCTCGACGACCTGGCCCGCCGCGGGATCCCGACGCGCGTCTACGTCCCCTACGGCTCCGACTGGTTCCGCTACTGGATGCGGCGTGTCGCCGAGTCGCGGGGCGCCTGACCGGCGTCCCGTAGGCTGCCGCCCCGTGACTGATCGCACCCTGGTCCTCGTCAAGCCCGACGGCGTCGCCCGCGGCCTGGTCGGCGAGGTCGTCTCGCGGCTGGAGGCCAAGGGCCTGCGCCTGGTCGCCGCCGAGCTGCGCACGCTGCCCCGCGAGGTCGCCGAGCAGCACTACGCCGAGCACCGCGAGAAGCCGTTCTTCGGCTCGCTGGTCGAGTTCATCACCGGCGGCCCGCTGCTGGCCCTCGTCGTCGAGGGGCCGCGCGCCGTCGAGGCCTTCCGCGCCCTGGCCGGCGCCACCGACCCGGTGAAGGCCGCACCGGGCACCATCCGCGGCGACTTCGCCCTCGAGGTGCAGTCCAACATCGTGCACGGCTCGGACTCCGACGAGTCCGCCGCGCGCGAGATCGGGCTCTTCTTCCCCGACCTGGGCTAGCCGGCGCGAGGCCCTTCGGCCCCCTCGTAGGGGCCCGCCACGAGCCTGCGAGTGGTGGGGGGCGAGGGGGTCCTTCAGCAGGCGGCGCCGATGAGCGGGCGGCCGGCGCGCACCATCCGCTCGACGGCCGCGGCCGGCACCGGGGCGCCGAACAGGTGCCCCTGGGCCACGCCGCAGCCCAGCGCGCGCAGCGCGGCGAGCTGGCCGGGCTGCTCGACGCCCTCGGCGACGACCTCCAGGCCCAGGCTGTTGCCCAGCGCGATGACGGCGTCGGCGAGCGACCCGCCCGCCGCCCCGGCGGCCAGCCGCGCCACCGAGGACGGGTCGATCTTCAGCCGGTGCAGCGGCAGGTCCCGCAGCCGGGCCAGCGACGACGAGCCGGTGCCGAAGTCGTCGATCACCACGTGCACGCCCAGCGCGTGCACGTCGCGGATGCCGGCCGCGGTGTCGGGCCCGGACGCCACCGCCTCGGGGACCTCGATCTCCAGCCGGCCGGGGTCGACCCCGGCGGCGCGCGCGGCACCGGCCAGCGAGACGGCGAGGTCGCCGGTGGCCAGCCGGCGCGGGGACACGTTGACCGCCATGCGCAGCTCCGGCAGGCCCGCCGCGTCCCACGACCGCAGCTGGCCGCACGCCTCGCGGATGACCCAGTCGTCGATGGCGTCGATGACCCCGGCGGCCTCCGCGACCGGGATGAAGCCGGCCGGCTCGACCAGCCCCCGGCTGCCCGACTGCCAGCGGGCCAGCGCCTCGACGCCGGTGACCGCGCCGGTGCGCAGGTCGACCTGCGGCTGGTAGAGCACCCGCAGCTCGCCGGCGTCGACGGCGGCGCGGAGGTCGCGCACCAGCTCGTCCTGCGCGGCGACCTCCTCGCGCATCCCGCGCTCGAACACACGCACCCGGTTCTTGCCGCCGGACTTGGCCACGTACATCGCGAGGTCGGCGTCGCGCAGCAGGTCGTCCATGCCGCGGCGGTCGTTGGCGTCGGTGAGCGTGACGCCGACGCTGCCGCCCACGGTGAACCGCTCGTCGCCCCACGCCACGGGCTCGCGCAGCGTCCGCAGCAGCCGTTCGGCCACCGTGACGACGTCGCGGCGGCCCTCGACGTCCTCCATCAGCACGACGAACTCGTCGCCGCCGAGGCGGGCGACGGTGTCGGCCGGGCGCACGCTGGACTCCAGCCGCCGCGCGACCGCGGTCAGGACCGCGTCACCGGCCTCGTGCCCGCAGTCGTCGTTGACCGCCTTGAAGTCGTCGAGGTCGAGCAGCAGCACCGCGTGCCGGCGGGCGCGGCGGTCGGCGAGGGCGTGCTCGAGGCGGTCCTGCATCAGCGCGCGGTTGGCCAGCCCGGTGAGCGGGTCGTGCAGGGCCAGCCGGGCCAGCTCGCCGGCCTGCTGCTCGAGCTGGCGGGCCGCCGCGTGCGCCTGGGCCTCGCTGCGCTTGCGCCCGGTGATGTCCCGCGCGATGCCCGCGACGCCGGTCGGCCGCCCGTCGTCGTCCCGGATGAGCGAGAACGTGACCAGCGCGTCGAAGGCCGAGCCGTCCCGCCGGCGGTGCCGCCGCTCGTGGCTGCCGGGAGGCAGCCTCGTGAGGTCCGCCGGCAGCGGCGGGCCGGCCGACAGCAGCGAGACGTGCCGGCCGACGATCTCGGCGGCCGACCAGCCGTAGAGCCGCTCGGCGCCGGGGTTCCAGCTGGTGATCGTGCCGTCGGTGGTGGTGGTGACCACGGCGTCGTCGGTGGTCTGCACGACGGCGGCCAGCCGGGCCAGCTCGTCGCGCTGGGCGGCGAGCTCCGCGGTGCGCTCGGCGACCAGCGCCTCGACGACCTCGCGCCGGTCGTCGAACCGCCGCCAGGCCACCAGACACGCCCAGCTCTCCACCAGCACGAAGGCGGCGTGCAGCAGGGCCATGGGCAGCGGCGCGACGTCGTGCTCGAACACCGCGTGCGGCACCAGGGTGCCCAGCACGAGGTGGTGCGCGCCGACGAAGGCGATCGCGAGCAGGAACGGCGCCCGGGCGGCGTAGAGGGCGGCCAGCGGCAGCAGCGCGAAGAAGAGGAAGTGCGCCTCGGTGGCGCCGGAGGACAGCTGCACGGCGAGTGCGGCGGCGGTCATGAGCGCGAGGGCCGCGGCGGCCGCCCGGGTGCTGCGGCGCAGGGCCGGCGCCCCCGCGAGCAGGACCAGCACCGCCAGGGGAGCGGTGTGCAGGGCCGCCGACACCGGACCGGCGCCCCGGACCAGCGCGTACACCGGCACCGCGGCCAGCAGGACGGTGAGCGTGCGCAGGACGAACGCGTGGTGGGCGGCCCACTGCTCGGCGGGCATCACGCGCCCCGGGGGGAGGGTCAGCCAGGACCCGCCGCCGGGTCGGGTGGGGAGGACGCCGTCGGCGTCCCGCAGCACACCGGTGGCCCCGGCCGGCTGGGTCATGGTCCCCCTCGCAGACGCCCCCGTCGGTCACGGCGAGTTTAGGTGCAGTGACGGAGTGCTGCAGCTCGGCGAACGGGTCCGGCACCGGGGGACGGCGCGTCTACCCTGGACCGGTCATGACCGGACAGAGCCTCTACCCCCGACTCGAGCCGCTGCTGGCCCAGGTGCAGAAGCCGATCCAGTACGTCGGCGGCGAGCTGAACGCGCAGGTCAAGGCGTGGGACGACGTCGCCGTCCACTGGGCGCTGATGTACCCCGACGCCTACGAGGTGGGGCTGCCCAACCAGGGCCTCATGATCCTCTACGAGGTGCTCAACGAGCGCCCCGACGCCCTCGCCGAGCGCACCTACGCCGTCTGGCCCGACCTCGCCGCTCTCATGCGCGAGCACGGCGTCGGCCAGTTCACCGTCGACGCCCACCGCGCCGTGCGCGACTTCGACGTGCTCGGGGTGAGCTTCGCGACCGAGCTCGGCTACACCAACCTGCTCGAGGCCCTCGACCTCGCCGGGATCCCGCTGCACGCGGCCGACCGCGACGAGACCCACCCGGTCGTCGTCGCCGGCGGGCACGCCGCCTTCAACCCCGAGCCGATCGCCGACTTCGTCGACTGCGCGGTCCTCGGCGACGGCGAGCAGGCCGTCGGAGACATCACCGACGTCGTCAGGGCGTGGAAGGAGCAGGGCCGCCCCGGCGGCCGCGAGGAGCTGCTGGCCCGGCTGGCCCGCGTGGACGGCGTCTACGTCCCGCGCTTCTACGCCGTCTCCTACGGTCCCGACGGCGCGATCGCGGCGGTGTCCCGCACCCGCGACGACGTCCCGGCGCGGGTCGGCAAGCGCACCGTGATGGACCTCGACGAGTGGCCCTACCCGAAGACGCCGCTGGTGCCGCTGGCCGAGAGCGTGCACGAGCGGATGAGCGTGGAGATCTTCCGCGGCTGCACGCGGGGCTGCCGGTTCTGCCAGGCCGGGATGATCACCCGTCCAGTGCGCGAGCGGACCATCACCGGCATCGGCTCGATGGTCGACCAGGGCCTGCGCGCCACCGGCTACGAGGAGGTGGGGCTGCTCTCGCTGTCCAGCGCCGACCACTCCGAGATCGCCCAGGTGGCCAAGGAGCTCGCCGACCGCTACGAGGGCACCAACACCGGGCTGTCCCTGCCCAGCACCCGCGTCGACGCCTTCAACGTCACGCTGGCCAACGAGCTGTCCCGCAACGGCCGGCGCTCCGGGCTGACCTTCGCGCCCGAGGGTGGCAGCGAGCGGATCCGCCGGGTGATCAACAAGACCGTGTCCAAGGAGGACCTGGTCCGCACGGTCACCACCGCCTACGCCAACGGCTGGCAGCAGGTGAAGCTCTACTTCATGTGCGGGCTCCCCACGGAGACCGACGAGGACGTGCTCGAGATCGCCGAGCTCGCCGTCGAGGTCATCCGCGCCGGCCGGGAGGCCAGCGGCCGCAAGGACATCCGCTGCACCGTCTCCATCGGCGGCTTCGTGCCCAAGCCCCACACGCCCTTCCAGTGGGCCGGCCAGGCCAGCGCGGAGACCATCGACCACCGGTTGAGGGTGCTGCGGCAGGCCATCAACGCCGACCGCCGGATCGGCCGCTCGATCGGCCTGCGCTACCACGACGGCAAGCCCGGCGTCATCGAGGGGCTGCTGTCCCGTGGTGACCGCCGCGTGGGCCGGGTCATCGAGCGGGTGTGGCGCGACGGCGGCCGGTTCGACGGCTGGAGCGAGCACTTCTCCTACGAGCGCTGGACCGCCGCGGCCGCCGAGGAGCTCGGCGCCCTCGGCGTCGACCTCGACTGGTTCACCACCCGCGAGCGCACGCAGCACGAGGTGCTGCCCTGGGACCACCTGGACTCCGGGCTGGACAAGGAGTGGCTCTGGGACGACTGGCAGGAGGCGCTGGCAGAGGAGGAGGTCGCCGACTGCCGGTGGACCCCCTGCTACGACTGCGGCGTGTGCCCGACCATGGGCACCGAGATCCAGATCGGCCCCACCGGGCGCAGCCTGCTGCCGCTCACCGTCGTCGGGCGCTGACCGGTGGCCCGCTCCCCGGAGGGCCCGCCTCCGCCGCCGACCGTGCAGCGGCTGCGGCTGCGCTACGCCAAGCGCGGCCCGCTGCGCTTCGCCTCCCACCGCGACCTCGCCCGCGCGCTGGAGCGGGCGCTGCGCCGGGCGCGGGTGCCCATGGCCTACTCCGCCGGCTTCACCCCGCACCCGAAGATCAGCTACGTCGGGGCGGCGCCGACCGGGGCGGCCAGCGAGGCGGAGTACCTCGAGATCGGCCTGGCCGAGCGGCGTGACCCCGAGCAGGTCCGGGCGGCCCTCGACGACTCGCTGCCGCCGGGCATCGACGTCCTCGAGTGCGTCGAGGCCGCCGAGGGCGGCGGGTCGCTGGCCGACCGGATCGACGCCGCCCGGTGGAGCGTCGAGCTGCCCGGGATCGAGCCCGCCGAGCTGTCCGCGGCGCTCGCCGCGTTCCTCGCGCGGGACGAGGTCACGGTGGCCAAGCGCACCAAGAACGGCCTGCGGGACGTCGATGCGCGGGGTCCCGTGGCCTCGGCGTCCGCGGGCGGTGCGGCAGGACGTGCCATACTGCACATGGTCGTCCGGCAGGTGACGCCCGCCGTTCGACCCGACGACGTGGTGGCCGCTCTCGCTGCCGTCGCCGACCTGCGCCCGCCGTCGCCCCCACGGGCCGTGCGTGAGGCGCAGGGCCGGCTCGACGACAACGGGACCGTGGCCGATCCGCTCGGTCCCGACCGAGCGGCGCGCACCCGCTGCCAGGGGGAGCACGCCGCGGTCTGACCGGCGACCCCGGGCGCCACCGCGCCGTCGAGCGGCACGGCTGCCAGACGTGACGCGCCCCGCCCGGCACGAGCCCAGACCACCGGCACCACCCCGGACCACCGCACCACCGCACCACCTGCAGTCCGGTCCCGACCGCGGCCACCGCCGACCGGGACCGACCACACAGACTTCGCGAGCCGAGCACGCCGCCGCACCCCGAGCGGCCGCCCGGCCCGCCCAACCCGTGCTCCTGCGCGGCCGCCTGTCCCCGAGGGGACCGGCGCCCGGGAGCACCACACAGGAGGCGAGCCCTCGTGGCCGACCAGGACAACGACACCACCAGCGAGACGACCAGCGACCCGACCACCACGGACGGCACCCCCGCCCCGGACACCTCCGCCGGCGACTCCGCCGCCGTCGCGGAAGTGCTCACCGGAGAGGCGGCGGACGGCGAGAACGCCGGCGAGCCGCTCCCCGAGGTGGACGAGCAGGCCGAGGCTCCCGCCGAGCCCGAGGCTCCCGCCGGACCCGAGGCCGAGGAGGAGCCCGAGGAGACGCTGCCGGCGCCGTTCGGCGCGCAGTTCAGCTCACCCGAGCCCACCGCCGTGATCGCCCGGCCCCGCCGCCGGGCCACCCGCCCCGCCGGGTCGGCCGACCCCGTGGCCGCCCCGCCCCCGCTGCCGGTCGCGCCGGTGGCCCCGGCGTTCGTGAGCTTCGTGGCGCCCCCCGAGGCCGAGGTCGCGCCCGCACCCCGCCGGCGCAGCCGCCGGCCGCTGCCCGAGTCCCCCGAGGTCGAGGACGCCGGCCCGCCGGCGGAGGACGAGGAGCAGGCGCCCGCGCCCCGCTCGCGCCGCGGCCGGTCCCGCCGCCGCGGCGGGTCCGCGGACGCCGACGGCCCGGCCGACGAGACCGTCGCCCCCGAGGACGGGCTCGCCGAGGACGCCGTCGACGACACCGAGACCGACGCCGACGAGACCGACCGCGACGACGCCGACCGCGACGAGGCCGGCGGCGGCAGCCGGCGTCGCCGCCGCGGCCGCCGGGGCCGCGGCCGGGGCCGCACCGGCGACGACGCCGACGAGGAGTCCGGCGACCGGGCCTCCGACGAGGACACCGACGACGAGGACGCCGACGCCACCGAGGACGCCGACACCGAGGGCGAGGACGGCACCGACACCGAGGACGAGGGCGCCGACGCCGAGGCCGGGTCGGGCACCCGCCGCCGGCGCCGTCGCCGCCGCCGTGGCGGTGAGGCCACCGCCGAGTCCGGCGCCGAGGACGACGACGACCGCCCGGAGCGGGCCGGCCGCAACGGCCGCGCGACCAGCGATGACGACGTCCGGGGCGTCACCGGCTCCACCCGGCTGGAGGCCAAGCGCCAGCGCCGCCGGGAGGGCCGCGACACCGGGCGCCGCCGCGCGCCGATCCTCACCGAGGCCGAGTTCCTCGCCCGCCGCGAGTCGGTGGAGCGCCGGATGGTCATCCGCCAGCGCGGTGAGCGCACCCAGATCGCGGTCCTCGAGGACGGCGTCCTGGTCGAGCACTACGTCACGCAGGCGCAGGCGACGTCCTTCGCCGGCAACGTCTACCTCGGCCGGGTGCAGAACGTGCTGCCCAGCATGGAGGCGGCGTTCATCGACATCGGCAAGGGTCGCAACGCCGTCCTCTACGCCGGCGAGGTCAACTGGGAGGCCGCCGGCCTCACCGGCAAGCAGCGCTCGATCGAGCAGGCGCTCAAGTCCGGCGACAAGGTCCTCGTCCAGGTCACCAAGGACCCGATCGGCCACAAGGGCGCCCGGCTCACCCAGCAGGTCAACCTGCCCGGCCGGTTCCTGGTCTACGTGCCCGGCGGCTCGATGACCGGGATCAGCCGCAAGCTGCCCGACACCGAGCGGCAGCGGCTCAAGGACATCCTCCGCACGATCGTCCCGGAGGACGCCGGCGTCATCATCCGGACCGCCGCGGAGGGCGCCTCGGAGGAGGAGCTCACCCGCGACGTCGCCCGGCTCAAGGCGCAGTGGGAGGTCATCCAGACCAAGGCGTCGTCGTCGAACAACGCCCCCTCGCTGCTCTACGGCGAGCCCGACCTCGCCATCCGGGTCATCCGCGACGTCTTCAACGAGGACTTCACCGAGCTCGTCGTCCAGGGCGACGACGCGTGGGACACCGTCGAGGCCTACGTCGCGCACGTCTCCCCGGAGCTCACCGGCCGGCTGACCCGGCACACCGGCGAGGGCGACGTCTTCCGCGACCTGCGCATCGACGAGCAGCTGGCCAAGGCGCTCGACCGCAAGGTGTGGCTGCCCTCGGGTGGCTCGCTGGTCATCGACCGCACCGAGGCCATGACCGTCGTCGACGTCAACACCGGCAAGTTCACCGGGTCCGGCGGCAACCTCGAGCAGACCGTCACGCGCAACAACATGGAGGCGGCGGAGGAGATCGTCCGCCAGCTCCGGCTGCGCGACATCGGCGGCATCATCGTCATCGACTTCATCGACATGGTGCTCGAGAGCAACCGCGACCTGGTGCTGCGCCGGCTCACCGAGTGCCTGGGCCGCGACCGCACGAAGCACCAGGTGGCCGAGGTGACCTCGCTGGGCCTGGTGCAGATGACCCGCAAGCGGGTCGGGCAGGGCCTGCTCGAGGTGTTCTCCGAGCCGTGCGAGCACTGCCGCGGCCGGGGCGTCCTCGTGCACACCGACCCGGTGGACGAGAAGCGCCGCGGGAGCTCCGGCGGGAACGGCTCCGGCGGCGGCAACGGCGGCCGCCGGGACGCGGGCCGCCGGGACGAGCGCAAGCCGGACTCCGAACGCAAGGAGGCCGAGCGCAAGGAGGCCGAGCGCGAGCCGGTCGAGGCCGCCGCGACCGAGTCGTCCGGCCCCGACGCCGACGCGACCCCCGGTGACGGGCAGCGCTCCGGCGGCCGGCGCAACCGTGGCCGGCGCAACCGCGGGCAGTCGGGGGAGGAGCGGGCCGCCGAGGACGCCGCCGTGCTCGCCGTCGCCTCCGGTGCCGACCCGGCCGCGGAGGACACCACCGCGGAGCCCGCCGACGACGCACCGGCCGGGGCCGATGCCGCCGAGGCGCCCGCCACCGAGCCGGCCGTGACGGCCGCCGAGGCCCCCGAGGTCGAGGTGACGGTGCAGATCGGCGCCGAGGTGCCCGGCGGAGAGGTCACCGAGCCGGTCGCCGACGAGCCGGTCGCCGACGAGCCGGCCGCCGACGAGCCGGCCGCCGGTCCCGTCCCCGGGGACGACGACGGGGCGCTGCCCCCGGGGGCCGGCGTCGACGACCCCGGCCCGGTCGACGAGGACCCCGCCGACGGCGGGCCCGCCGGCAACGGTGCCGGTGCGGTCGCCGGCGCCGTGCGCCCGCGGCGCCGCCGCGCCGCCAGCCGCCCGGCCGGCCCGCCGGCGAGCTAGCAGCACCCGGAGCGGCCGGGGCCGCGTTCGACCCCGTCCCGGCCGCTCGGGTACGCTGGTCGGGTTGCACCGCCCCGACCGGGCTCCGCCCCGGGGTCGAGGAGGCGGTGCGGCCCGTCCAGCACCCGGCGCCCGCGCCGGGGTGCGCTCGGGGACGATTCGCGGGACTGACAGCAGCGATCGAGGAGTTCAGTGGTGTACGCAGTCGTGAAGGCCGGTGGCCGGCAGCACAAGGTGGCCGTGGGCGACCGGTTCACGGTCAACCGTCTCGCGGGTGAGGCGGGCGACACCGTCACCCTCCCGGCCCTGCTCCTGGTCGACGGCGAGACCGTCACCAGTGACGCGCAGGCGCTGGCCGGCGTGACCGTGACCGGCGAGATCGTCGGCCACGGCAAGGGCCCGAAGATCCGCATCCACAAGTTCAAGAACAAGACGGGCTACCACAAGCGTCAGGGCCACCGTCAGCCGCTGACCGACGTGGTCATCCGCGACATCACGAAGGGCTGACGACGACATGGCACACAAGAAGGGCGCCTCGTCCTCCCGCAACGGCCGCGACTCGAACGCCCAGCGCCTCGGCGTGAAGCGCTTCGGCGGCCAGGTCGTCAAGGCCGGCGAGATCATCGTGCGCCAGCGCGGCACCCACTTCCACCCGGGCCTGGGCGTCGGCCGTGGCGGCGACGACACGCTGTTCGCGCTGCAGCCCGGTGCGGTCACCTTCGGCACCAGCCGCGGCCGCAAGACCGTCTCGATCACGACGGTCTAAGGACCCCCCCGCGCCTCGCAGGCTCGGCGCGGGCCCCTGCAAGGGGGCCGTTCCAGTACGTCACCTACGAGCGCACGGGCCGGCCGGCCCGTGCGCTCGTGGCGTTCCCGAGGCAGTGAGCAGGTAGAGCAGACATGGCCGCGTTCGTCGACCGCGTCGTCGTGCACGTCGCCGCGGGCAACGGCGGTCACGGCGTCGCGTCCGTGCACCGCGAGAAGTACAAGCCGCTCGGCGGCCCCGACGGCGGCAACGGCGGCAACGGCGGGGACGTCGTCCTCGAGGTGGACCCCAACGTCCACACCCTCCTGGACTTCCACCACCGCCCGCACCAGAAGGCCGGCAACGGCCGCCCCGGCGCCGGCAGCCACCGCAACGGCGCCAACGGCGAGGACCGGGTGCTGCGGGTCCCCGAGGGCACCGTCGTCAGCACCCCCGACGGCGAGGTGATCGCCGACCTCGTCGGTGCCGGCACCCGGGTCGTGCTCGCCCAGGGCGGGAAGGGCGGCCTGGGCAACGCCGCGCTGGCCAACCCCCGCCGCAAGGCGCCGGGCTTCGCGCTGCTCGGTGAGCCCGGGGAGGCCCTCGACGCCGTCCTCGAGCTCAAGAGCATCGCCGACGTCGGCCTGGTCGGGTTCCCCTCGGCGGGCAAGTCCTCGCTGATCGCGGCGATGTCCGCGGCCCGGCCGAAGATCGCCGACTACCCGTTCACCACGCTGGTGCCCAACCTCGGCGTGGTCCGGGCCGGCGACACCGTGTTCACGATGGCCGACGTCCCCGGGCTCATCCCCGGCGCGTCCGAGGGCCGCGGGCTGGGCCTGGAGTTCCTCCGGCACGTCGAGCGCTGCGCGGTGCTGGTGCACGTGGTCGACATGGCCACCCTGGAGCCCGGCCGTGACCCGGAGAGCGACATCGACGCGCTGCAGCACGAGCTGGCGCAGTACCGCGAGGACCTCGTCGGCCGGCTGCGGTTCGCCGTCCTCAACAAGATCGACGTGCCCGACGGGCGGGAGCTCGTCGACCTGGTCCGCCCGGCGCTGGAGGCCCGCGGGCTGCAGGTGTTCCCCGTCAGCGCCGCCACCGGCGAGGGGCTGCCCGAGCTCGGCTACGCGCTGGCCGCCGCCGTCGAGCGGTACCGGGCCACGCTGCCGGCGCCCGAGCCCGCCCGGGTGACCGTCGTGCCGCGCGCGGTCGACGACTCCGGGTTCACCGTCACCCCCGACCCCGACGACGCGACCACGTTCGTCGTCCGCGGCGTCAAGCCCGAGCGGTGGGTGCGGCAGACCGACTTCACGAACGACGAGGCCGTCGGCTTCCTCGCCGACCGGCTCAACCGCCTGGGCGTGGAGGACGAGCTCGCCCGGCTCGGCGCGCAGGAGGGCGACACGGTCGTCATCGGCGACGTCGCCTTCGACTTCCAGCCCAGCCTGCCCGCCGGCACCCCGCTCGCCGAGGAGACCGCCGGCCTCGGCGGCCGGGGCACCGACAGCCGCATCGACGCCCCGCACCGCGTGCGGGCCGCCGAGCGGCTGGCGGCCAAGAAGGCCCGCCGGACGCCCTACGAGCTCACCGAGACCTGGACCGACGAGGACCTGCCCGACGACGACCTGCCCGGGGACGGCGCGTGACCGTGCGCCCGGAGATCGCCGGCGCCGCCCGGGTCGTGGTCAAGGTCGGGTCCTCGTCGCTGACCACGCTGCCCGGTGGGCTGGACCCCGCGCGGCTGAGCGCGCTGGTCGACGTCCTCGCCGCCGTGCGGGCGGCGGGCCGCGAGGTGGTCCTGGTGTCCTCCGGCGCGATCGCCGCCGGCCTCGCGCCGCTCGGCGTCGAGGGCCGCCCGCGTGACCTCGCCACCGCGCAGGCGGCCGCCAGCGTGGGGCAGCTGCGCCTGGTACAGACCTACGCCGACGCCTTCGACCGGCACGGCATCGTCGTCGGGCAGGTGCTGCTCACCGCCGACGACCTCACCCGCCGCGGCCACTACCGCAACGCCCGCCAGACCGTGGAGCGGCTGCTCACCCTCGGCGTCCTGCCGATCGTCAACGAGAACGACACCGTCGCCACCGAGGAGATCCGCTTCGGCGACAACGACCGGCTCGCGGCGCTGGTGGCGCACGTGGCCGCCGCCGACGCGCTGGTCCTGCTCTCCGACGTCGACGGCGTCTACGACGGCGACCCGCGCACCGGCCCGGCGCGGCTGGTCGACCGGGTCGGCGGCCCGGGCGACCTCGCGGCGGTCACGCTCGGCACCGCCCGGCGCAACGGGGTGGGCACCGGCGGCATGGCGACCAAGGTCGAGGCGGCGTTCATCGCCTCGGGCGCCGGCGTGCCCGTCGTCGTCACCTCGACGCAGCAGGCGGCCGCGGCTCTGGCGGGGGAGCGGGTGGGCACGCTGTTCGCGCCGACCGGCCGCCGTCCCTCGGGCCGGCAGTTCTGGCTGCGCTACGCCAGCCGGCCGCGCGGGCGGCTGCTGCTCGACGAGGGCGCGGTGCGCGCGGTCCGCGAGCGGTCGGCGTCGCTGCTGGCCGCCGGCATCACCGGCGTGGACGGCGACTTCCTGGCCGACGACCCGGTGGAGCTGGTCGGGCCCGACGGCGCCGTCGTCGCCCGCGGGCTGGTCGCCTACGACGCCCGCGAGCTGCCCGGGCTGCTCGGCCGGCGCACCCCCGACCTGGACCCGGAGTACCGGCGCGAGGTCGTGCACCGCGACGAGATGGTGCTGGTCGGGCGCCCGCGGGCGGCTGGGAGACTGCCCGGGTGACGATCCGCCCCATCCGCGAGCTCGGTGACCCCGTGCTCCGCACGCCCGCCGACGAGGTGCGGGCCTTCGACAAGGAGCTCGCCGCCCTGGTGCGGGACCTCGTGGAGACCGTCGACCACCCCGGCCGCGCCGGGCTGGCCGCCCCGCAGATCGGGGTGAGCGCCCGGGTGTTCAGCTACAACGTCGACGGCGAGATCGGCCACCTGGTCAACCCGCGGATCGTGGAGCTGTCCGAGGAGACCCAGGACGGCGACGAGGGGTGCCTGTCCATCCCCGGCATCTGGGCGCCGACCGTGCGGGCGATGCACGCCGTCGTCGAGGGCTTCGACGTGCACGGCGAGCCGCTGCAGCTGTCGGGCTCGGGGCTGATGGCGCGCTGTCTGCAGCACGAGGTCGACCACCTCGACGGGAAGGTCTTCCTCGACCGGCTCACCGGCGAGCCCCGCAAGAGCGCCCTGCGCTCACTGCGGTCCCGCTAGACGCCAGCCGTACGGTCGGGAGCCGTGACCGACCTCGCGACCCGCGCCCGGACCCTGCTCGACCTGCACACCGCCCCCGAGATCCTGGTCCTCACCAACGTGTGGGACGTGGTCTCGGCGCAGGTGGTGGCCGCCACCGACGGCGTGCGGGCGCTGGCCACCGCCAGCCACGGCATCGCCGCCACGTTCGGCTACGAGGACGGCGAGAACATCCCGCTCGACCTGCACCTGGACATGGTCGGCCGGATCGCTGCCGCCGTGGACCTGCCGGTGAGCATGGACATGGAGGCCGGCTACGGCGACGCCGGCGAGACGGCGCGGCGGGCCATCGAGAAGGGCGTCGTCGGCGGCAACCTCGAGGACCAGATGAAGCCGCTGGACGAGGCCGTGGCCGCCGTCGAGGCCGTGCTGCGGGCCGGGCGCGACGCCGGCATCGACTTCGTGCTCAACGCGCGCACCGACGCCTTCGTCCGCGCGCCGGAGGAGGCCGACCGCGGCCAGCTGGTCGCCGAGGCGATCCGCCGCGGGAAGGCGTTCCTCGAGGCAGGCGCACCGGTGGTCTTCGTGCCGCGGCTGGTCGACCGCGACGAGATCGCCGAGGTGGTCGAGGGCCTGGGGCGCAACCGGCTGTCGCTCATCAGCGTCCCCGGCGCGTCGCTCCCGGCCCGCGAGATGCAGGAGCTCGGCGTCGCCCGCGTCTCCACCGGCCCGTTCACCCAGCGGGTCGCGCTGACCGCGCTGCAGGACGCCGTCGTCGACATGGTCGGCGGCGGCGTCCTGCCGCCCGGCACCCGCGCCCTCAACTGACGCCGGGCCTCAGCGGGCCGCCACGCCCGCCGGGACCACCAGGCCGCGGACGTCGAACGGGGTGACCACCACGGTCGGCCACGGCCGCCCCGCGAGGACCTCCGCGACCAGCGGCCCGATGCCCTCGCGGCCGTAGCGGTCGTACTGCTCGCGGGACTCCCACACCGCGACCTCCCGCAACCCGTCCGCGGTCGCCCAGGCCAGCTGGACCAGCCGGCCGTCGACGACCCCGCCGGTGCGCTCCAGCACCAGCCGGTGCACGGTGTCGTAGAGCTCCACCACGTCGTACGGCTGCTCCACCGGTGCGGACGCGTCCTCGATCACCGCCCACATCACCTCGTCCCCCTCTCCGACGAGAGCGCGACGTCAGACGGCGACGCCGGCCCGCGGCAGCACGAGGCCGCGGACCTCGAACTCGGTGACCACCCTGGGCGGCGGTGCCTGGCCGCCCAGCGCCTCCACGGACGCCGGGCCGACGATCTCCCGGATCCCGCGCTCGTAGGCCTCCCGGGACTCCCACACGTCGATCACCTGGAAGCCGCCCGCGGTGGGCCGGGCCAGGTGCACGAGCAGGCCGTCGACGGCCGGGCCGCTCCGCTGGAGCATCACCGCGTGCACCGCGTCGTAGGCCTCCACGGGTGCGGACACGTCCGTCATCACGCCCAGGGTCATGTCGTCCTCCTCGAGTCCTCCCGGCGGCCCTCTGCCGCCGGCAGCCGGTGCAGGCCCTCGCCGGAGAGCCGGTGCAGCGTGGCGGTGCGTCCGGTGACCACCAGCAGCAGGTCACCGGTCGTCCCCTCGACCGGTGCGCCCTCGCCCAGCACGAGGTCGCTGTCGGTGGCCCGCAGCTGCAGGCCGGCCAGCCGCCTCCGCACGCCGAAGGGGAAGCTCATGTCCCAGGCCCGCCTGGCCGACACGGCCGCGGGGACCGGCGGGACGGGCCGCTCGCGACCCAACGGGATCGTGATGTCCTGCCCGTGCACGAGCACGTCGGTGAGCGGCTCGATGGGGGAGATGAACGGCGCCCGCTTCCGCGAGCCGACCATCGCCCGGATCCGCCGGCCGTACTCGTCGGCGGGTAGCGGGCCGACGCGCAGCGCCGTGTCGCGGATGATCCGGTTGAAGCTGCCGCCCGCGCGGATCGCGGGGACGATCCCGTCCCGCAGGCGCATCTGCGCCAGCGTCAGGTGTGCGGCGACGTCGCGCACCCGCCAGGCGTCGCACAGGGACGGTGTCTCCCACTCGGCCGGCGACAGGTCGTCGAGCAGGTCGGCCAGGCTCGAGCGCTGGGCGTCGATGGTGCGCCACACGTCGTCGAGGTCCACGACGGCCCCCTCGGTGTTGGTAAGATGGTCTGACCATTCAGTCAGAACATCTGACTACCGTCAAGGGGGACCGTGAGCCTGCGCGACGAGATCCGGCAGGAGAGCGACCACCAGAACCTGGCCCTGCTGTGCTTCTACCCGACCCGGGCGATGGAGGCCCGGGTGCTCGCGGCCCTGGCGGCGGAGGGGCATGACGACCTCACCCTGGCCCAGGCGCGCATCGCCGCCCGGATCGGCCCCGCCGGCACCCGGCTGACCGACCTCGCCGCGCAGGCGCTGGTCACCAAGCAGACCGCCGGCCACCTCGTCGACCAGCTCCAGCGCGCCGGCTACGTGCGTCGCGTGCCCGACCCGACCGACGCCCGCGCCCGGCTGGTGCAGATCGCCGAGCGGGGCCGGGAACTGGTGGCGATCGCCCGCCGGGTGGAGATCGAGGTCGAGGCGGAGTGGACCGCCCACCTCGGCGAGGAGACCACGGCCGAGCTGCGCGCGGCACTCGTCCGGCTGCGCGAGGTGACCGACCCCTACCGCTGAGCGGGAGTGCACCGGCCGCAGGTGCCGAACACCTCCAGCTGGTGCTGCACGTCGGCGAAGCCGTGCTCGGCGGCCACCCGGGCGGCCCAGCGCTCCACCGGCGGGTCGGCGACCTCCACGGTGAGCCCGCAGGACCGGCACACCAGGTGGTGGTGGTGCACCGGCGAGCACCGCCGGTAGGCCGCCTCGCCGTCCTCGCCGCGCAGCACGTCGACCAGGCCGTCGTCGACCAGTGCCTGCAGCGCGCGGTACACGGTGGCCAGGCCGACGGCGTCGCCGCGCTCGCGGAGCAGGGCGTGCAGGTCCTGCGCGGTGCGGAAGCCGTCGAGCTCGTCGAGCAGGGTCAGCACCGCCGTCCGCTGCCGTGTCTGCCGGCGGACCGGGACCTCGGGGGCGCTCACGGCCGCTCCGTCCCCACCGGGGGCGTCGCCGCGTGGTCGTGGTCCCTGTGGTCGTGGCCGCTGTGCTCGTCGTAGTGCGTGCCGGTGCCGGTCCGGTGCGGCGCGTGCAGGTGCCCGTCGTGGTCGTAGTCGAGGTGGTCGCCGTGCGGTACCGCCCGGTGGCCGCAGCCCTCGCCGTGCTCGTGGGGGTGGGCGGCGTGCACCTCGACCCGGCGGACGTGCCGCCGCCGCGCCGTCGCCTCGCGCAGCGCGGCCCCGGCGGTGACCACGAGGAACAGCGCGATGGCCAGCAGCACTATCGTGCCGCCCGAGGGGGTGCCGGTGTAGTAGGAGCCGGCGGTGCCCGAGACGCTGACGACGACGCCGATCGCGCAGGCCAGGTACAGCGTGCTGCGGAAGCTGCGCCCGACGAGCTGGGCGATGGCGCTGGGCAGGATCATCAGCGCGCTGATCAGCAGCAGGCCGACCACCCGCATCGAGAGCACGACCGTCGAGGCGACCAGCACGGCCAGGACGACGTTGAGCGCCAGCACCGGCAGGCCGACGGCGCGGGCGTACTCCTCGTCGTCGCTCACCGCGTACAGCCGCTGCCCGAGCAGCCACACGACGGCCAGCACCACCACGGTGATGACGGCGAAGACGGCGACGTCGGCGCCGGTCGTCGTGGTGATGGCGCCGAAGAGGTAGGCGTCGAGGTTGGTCGCCTGCCCGCGCGGGGCCAGCGAGAGCAGCACGACGCCGCCGGCGATGCCGCCGTAGAACAGGACGGCGAGCGCGACGTCGCCGCTGGTGCGGCCGCGGGCGCGGACGAGCTCGATGAGCACCGCGCCGAGCACGGCGGCGACCAGCGCCGTCCCCACCGGCGCGGTGGAGGTGAGCACGCCGACGGCGACGCCGGTGAGCGCGACGTGGCCCAGCCCGTCACCGAGCAGTGACAGCCGCCGCTGCACCAGGAAGACCCCGACGGCGGGCGCGGCCAGGCCGACCATCAGCGAAGCCAGCAGCGCCCGCTGCATGAACCCGTACTCGAGCAGCTCCACCTCAGCGGCTCCCGTCACGCACGCGGACCGCGTCGGGGGCAGGCCGCGGCTGGTCGAGCCGGTACCCGCGCACCGGCGGGGCCGCGGCCTCGTCGGGGTGGTGGCAGTCGGCGCCGGCCACCGGGCCGACGGCGGCGAGCGGGCCGTCGTGGGTCAGGCGCCCGGAGTCGACGACGACCGCGCGGGTGAGCACGCCCGACAGCGGCCCGGTCTCGTGGGTCACGACGAGCAGGGTCGTGCCCGCCGCCGACACCCGCGCCAGCACGGCGGCCAGCGCGGCCTGGCTGGCCGCGTCGACCCCGGCGGTGGGCTCGTCCATGACCAGCAGCTCCGGCTCGGCGGCCAGCGCGCGGGCCACGAGCACCCGCCGCTGCTGGCCGCCCGACAGGGCGGCCACCGGGTCCTCGAGCCGGTCGGCGAGGCCCACGGCGTCGACCGCCTCGGCGACCGCGGCCCGGTCGCGCGGGCCGGGCCGCCGGAACAGGCCCAGCCGGGGCAGCCGGCCCACGCCCACCACCTCGCGCACGGTGGCCGGCATCGCGCCGCTGACGGTGTGCCGCTGGGGGACGTAGCCGATGCGGCCGTGCTCGCGCTGGCGGCCGACCGGGGCGCCGAGCACCTCGACGGTGCCGCCGAGGACGGTGGCCAGGCCGAGCAGGCCGCGGGAGAGCGTCGTCTTGCCCGAGCCGTTGGAGCCGAGCACCGCGACCGCCTCGCCGCGCCGCACCGTCAGGTCGGCGTCGCGGACGATCGCGACGTCGCCGTAGCCGATGGTGGCGCCGGCCAGCCGGAGCGCGAGGTCGGTCACGCGCAGCCCTGCCCCTCCTGCAGCGTGGCCAGGTCGGCCCGCATGACCTCGAGGTAGTCGTCGCCGGCCGACTCGTCGGTCAGGCCCTCGATCGGGTCGAGGACGGCGGTCTGCACACCGGCCTCCTCGGCGACGGTCTCGGCGACGGCGGGGTCGGCGAGGGTCTCGGTGTAGACGGTCGTCACGCCGCGCTCCCGGACCAGCGTAGAGATCTCGGCCAGCTGCTCGGCGGTGGGCTCGGCCGAGGGGCTCAGCCCGCTGACGCCGACCACCTCCAGGCCGTAGCGGTCGGCGAGGTAGCCGAAGGCGTCGTGGCCGGTGACCAGCGTGGTGACCGCGCAGTCGGCGAGCCCCTCCTGCATCTCGGCGTCGAGGGCCTCGAGGTCGCCGCGCAGCGCCTCGGCGTTCGCCCTGTAGGTGTCCGCGCCGTCGGGGTCGACCTCGGCGAGCCGGTCGGCCAGTGCGTCGCCGACGTCGGCCAGGCGGGTGGGGTCGAGCCAGAAGTGCGGGTCGGTGACCTCATCGCCGGTGTGCTCCTCGTCGGCGTGCTCGGCGTGCTCCTCCTCGCTCTCGCCCTCGTGCTCGTGCGCCTCGGTCGTCAGCGAGAGGTCGGCGGCCTGTCCGGCGTCCCAGGCGGCGTCGCCGGCCTCGGTGACCGCGTCGTCGAGGGCGGGCTGGAAGCCCTCCAGGTAGACGACCAGGTCGGCCTCGGTCAGCGCGGCGACGTCCTGCGGGGTGAGCTCCAGGTCGTGCGGCTCGGCGCCGGGCGGGGTGAGCGAGGCGACGTCCACCCGGTCGCCGCCGACCCGCTCGGCCGCCCACTGCAGGGGGTAGAAGGCGGCCTGCACCCGGACGCCGTCCTCGGCGGCGGCAGCCTCGTCACCGTCGGAGGAGCCGCAGGCGGCGAGCAGGAGAGCGGTCGCGGCAGCGGCGGCGACTCGCACCGCGGTCCTGGTCATGAGAACCATTCTCACACGAGTCGGGACGTGCCCGGGGAGGAGGGGCGGCGCGTACCCTCCGGGACGTGTCCGACGCCGTCGAGCTGCCGCTGATCGGGGCCGCCGTCCTGCGCGCCCGCGCCGCCGCCCGCGTGCTGCGCACGCTGCCCACCGATGTGAAGGACGCCGCGCTCGCCGCCATGGCCGACGCGCTGGTCGAGCGCACCGACGAGGTGCTGGCGGCCAACGCGCTCGACGTCGAGGCCGCGGCGGCCGACGGGACCCCGGCGTCGGTGCTCGACCGGCTGCGGCTGGACGCCGGGCGGGTGGCCGGGGTCGCCGGGGCGCTGCGCGAGCTGGTCGCCCTGCCCGACCCCGTCGGTGACGTCGTCCGCGGGTCCCGGCTGCCCAACGGGCTGGAGCTGCGGCAGGTGCGGGTGCCCTTCGGCGTGGTCGGCATCGTCTACGAGGCGCGGCCCAACGTGACCGTCGACGCGGCGGGCCTGTGCCTCAAGAGCGGCAACGCGGCGCTGTTGCGCGGCTCGGCGTCGGCGTACCGCACCAACACCGCGCTGGTCGCGGTGCTGGCCGAGGCGGGGCAGAAGGCCGGTCTCCCGGAGGGCGCCGTCGAGCTGCTCCCGGCCGACCGCGCCTCGGTGGGCGAGCTGCTGTCCGCGCGCGGGCACGTCGACCTGGTCATCCCGCGCGGCGGGGCCTCGCTCATCCAGCGAGTGGTCCGCGAGGCGCAGGTGCCGGTGATCGAGACCGGCGTCGGCAACTGCCACGTCTACGTCGACGCCTCCGCCGACGCCGCCGTCGCCGAGGCGGTCGTGCTCAACTCCAAGACCCACCGGGTGAGCGTCTGCAACGCCGCGGAGACCCTGCTCGTGCACCGCGACGTGCCGTTCCTGCCGCGGCTGCTCACCGCCCTGGCCGACGCCGGCGTGACGCTGCACGGCGACGACGGCGCCCGCGCCGCGCACGACGCCGTCGTCCCGGCCACCGACGAGGACTGGGCCACCGAGTACCTGTCGATGGACATGGCGGTGCGCGTCGTCGACGACCTGCCCGCGGCGCTCGATCACATCGCGCGGTGGGGGAGCGGGCACAGCGAGGCGATCGTGGCCGACTCCGCGACCGCGATCGCGGCGTTCACCGCCGGGGTCGACGCGGCCGCCGTCCTGGTCAACGCCTCCACCCGGTTCACCGACGGCGGCGAGTTCGGCTTCGGCGCCGAGATCGGCATCTCCACCCAGAAGCTGCACGCGCGCGGGCCGCTGGGGCTGCCCGAGCTGACCAGCACCACCTACGTCGTCACCGGGAACGGCCACACCCGCTGACCCGCCCGCGCCCGGGCCGCCCGGGCCGCCCCCCGAGGAGCCGCATGCCCCGCCCGCCGACGCAGTCGCCGCAGTTCTCCTCCGTCGCCGACGTCGGCAAGCGGCTGTCGACCGCCGGCTACCTGCCCGACGAGCGGATCGCGACGACGGTCTTCCTCGCCGACCGCCTCGGCAAGCCGCTGCTGGTCGAGGGGCCCGCGGGCACCGGCAAGACCGAGCTGGCCAAGGCCCTGGCGACGGCGACGGGCGCGGAGTTGATCCGGCTGCAGTGCTACGAGGGCCTCGACGAGGCGCGGGCGCTCTACGAGTGGAACTACAAGAAGCAGCTGCTGCGCATCCAGGCCGCGCAGGGCGGGGACGGCGCCGACTGGGACACCGTGCACGACGACATCTTCGGCGAGGAGTTCCTGCTCTCCCGGCCGCTGCTGACCGCGATCCGGCGCAGCGACCCGACGGTCCTGCTCATCGACGAGACCGACAAGGCCGACGTCGAGGTCGAGGGCCTGCTGCTGGAGGTGCTCAGCGACTTCCAGGTGACCATCCCCGAGCTCGGCACGGTGACCGCCACCCGCCGGCCCACGGTCGTGCTGACCTCCAACGCCACCCGCGAGCTGTCCGAGGCGCTCAAGCGGCGCTGCCTGTACCTCTCGCTGGACTACCCGTCGGCCGAGCGCGAGCGGGAGATCGTGCTCTCGCGGGTGCCCGACCTGGCGCCGGGCCTGGCCGAGCAGCTGGTGCGCACCATCCGCGCGCTGCGGGCGATGGAGCTGAAGAAGTCGCCGTCGATCTCCGAGACCCTCGACTGGGCGCAGACCCTGCTGGAGCTGGGCCTGGACACCCTCGACGAGACCGCGGTCCGCTCGACGCTGGGCGTGGTGCTCAAGCACGCCAGCGACCAGGACCGCGCCGCCGCCGAGTTGCGGCTCAACTGATGTCCGCGCCGTCGGCGGCCCCGGGAGGCCTGGCCGGTCACCTGGACGGCTTCGTGCGCGCGGTCCGCGAGGCCGGCATCCCGGTGGGGATCAGCCAGGCCGTCGACGCCGCGGAGATCCTCACGGTGGTCGACCTGCTCGAGCGCGAGCAGCTGCGTCACGGGCTGGCGGCGGTGCTGCTGCAGCGGGCGTCGCAGCGGCCGGCCTACGACGTGCTGTTCGACCTGTGGTGGCCGCTGTCGGACCGTCCCGCCGACCCCGGCGACCCCTCCTCTGACGACGAGTCCGGGGACGACGGCCTGACGCTGGACCTGCCCGACGGGCACGGCGACGGCGACCCGCGGGACCTGGCCGACCGGATGCGCGAGGAGCTGGCCCGGCTGCTGCTGGAGGGCGACGACGAGGCGCTGCGCCGCTTCGCCCGGCAGGCGGTCGAGCAGCTCGGCCGGGCGCCGGCCTCGCCGTCGGGGCAGTCCTACTTCGGCTACCGGGTGATGCGGGCGCTGTCGCCGGACACGCTGGTCGCCCAGCTGCTGGCCGGGCTGCTCGGCGGGGGTCCCGGCGAGGGCGGCCGGGGTGGGCTGGCCGAGCAGGTGGCCCGGCAGACCGTGCGGGAGCGGCTGGCCGCCTTCCGGGCCGCGGTGGAGGCCGAGGTCCGCCGGCGCAGCGCCGCCGAGCGCGGCCGCGAGCGGGTGGCGCGGAGCGCGGTGCGGCCGCTGGCCGAGCAGGTCGACTTCCTGCGGGCGCAGCAGTCCGACCTCGCCGAGCTGCGCCGCGCGGTGGCCCCGCTGGCGAGGCGGCTGGCGGCGCGGCTGTCGGCGCGGCGGCGGATGGGCCGCGAGGGCCGGCTGGACTTCCGCCGGACGGTGCGCGCCTCGCTGGGCACCGGCGGGGTGCCGGTGGTGACCCACCACCGGCCGCGCGTGGTGCACAAGCCCGAGCTGGTGGTGCTCTGCGACGTCAGCGGCTCGGTGGCCGGGTTCAGCCACTTCACGCTGATGCTCACCCAGGCGCTGCGCGAGCACTTCTCCGGCGTGCGGGCGTTCGCGTTCGTCGACTCCACCGACGAGGTGACCCGGTTCTTCCGCCCGGGCGCCGACGTCGCCGGCGCGATCGCGCGGATCGGGCGCGAGGCCGACGTCGTGGCCTTCGACGGGCACAGCGACTACGGCAACGCCCTCGAGGTGTTCGCCGACCGCTGGCCGACCGCCGTCGGGCCGAAGACCTCCCTGCTGGTGCTCGGGGACGGGCGGACCAACTACCGCCAGCCGGGGCTGCCGGTGCTGGCCGACCTGGTGCGCCGCGCCCGCTCGGCGCACTGGCTCAACCCCGAGCCGCGGCGGCTGTGGGGCAGCGGCGACTCGGCGGCCGACCGCTACGGCGAGGTCGTCGACATGGTCGAGTGCCGCAACGCCACCCAGCTGGCCGACTTCGTCACCACCCTCTGAGCCACCCCGGGGGAGCGCCCGGCCCGGGACCGACGCGCCCGGTCCCGGTGGCCGGGTGCGGTGGCCGGCCGGGACCGGGTGTCCCGCGACCGCCGGGCCCGACCGCTGGCGTGACCGCGGGCCCCGGCGTGACCGGTCCGGCCCGGCCCGGGCAGTCCCGCCCGGCTAGGCTCGATCGGTGACCGGCACCCGGATCGGCGTGATGGGCGGGACGTTCGACCCCGTCCACAACGGCCACCTGGTGGCGGCGAGCGAGGTGGCCGGCCTGTTCGGGCTCGACGAGGTCGTCTTCGTGCCCACCGGTCAGCCCTGGCAGAAGACCGACCGGGTGGTGAGTCCCGCCGAGGACCGCTACCTCATGACCGTCATCGCCACCGCCTCCAACCCGCGCTTCACCGTCAGCCGCGTCGACGTCGACCGCGAGGGCCCGACCTACACCATCGACACGCTCACCGACCTGCACCGGGAGCGGCCCGACGCGGAGCTGTTCTTCATCACCGGCGCCGACGCCCTCGCGCAGATCCTCACCTGGCGCGACAGCGAGCGGTTCCTGCGGCTGGCGCACTTCGTCGGGGTCACCCGCCCCGGGTTCACCCTGGCCGACGGGCACCTGCCCGAGGGCGCGGTCAGCCTGGTGGAGGTCCCGGCGCTGGCGATCAGCTCCACCGACTGCCGCGACCGCGTGGCCCGCGGCATGCCGGTCTGGTACCTCGTGCCCGACGGGGTGGTCCAGTACATCGAGAAGCGCCGCCTCTACCGATCAGACGCGGGCCCGCGGCGGCCCGGCGCCCCACGCGCCGACCGGCCGGACGCCGGTCCGTCCGACCCACCCTCGACCCCCCTCCAGGAGGTGCCCCGATGACCGCCTCGGCCGAGGCGCGGGAGACCGCACTGCTCGCGGCCCAGGCCGCGGCCGACAAGCTCGCGACCGACGTGTCGATCGTCGACGTCAGCGACCGGCTCGCGATCACCGACGCGTTCGTGCTGGCCTCCGCGCCCAACGAGCGCCAGGTGCAGTCGATCGTCGACGAGGTCGAGGAGCGGCTGCGCGGGCGGGGCATCAAGCCCGTGCGGCGCGAGGGCGTCGCCGAGGCCCGCTGGGTGCTGCTCGACTTCGTCGACGTCGTCGTGCACGTCCAGCACGCCGAGGAACGCGCCTACTACGCCCTCGAGCGGCTGTGGAAGGACTGCCCGACCATCCCGTTCGTCGACCGCGCGGCCCCGGCCGGCGACGGCGCCTCCGCCGGCACCCTGTCCGCGGACGACGTGGACCCGGCCGGCTCCGGTCCGGCGCTGCTGGCGCCCGACCCGGACGAGCCGGCGGCGGACGCGACCGGCGGGACCACCGACGAGGACCTGCTCGACGACGACCTGCTCGAGGGGGACCCCCTGCTCGACGGGACGGCGGGGGAGCCCGGGGACGCGACGGGCCGGTGACGGCCGCCGTCCTGCCCGACCTCCCGGTGCCGCGGCTGGTCGTCTGGCGGCACGGGCGGACCGAGTGGAACGCCACCGGCCGGTTCCAGGGCCAGCTGGACCCGCCGCTGGACGCCGAGGGCCGGGCGCAGGCGGTGCGCACCGCACCCCACCTGGTCGCGGGCGGGCTGGGTCGCGGGTCGACCGCCGTCGTCTCGAGCGACCTCGTCCGTGCCGCCGACACGGCCGCGGTGCTGACCGCCCTGCTCGGCGTCCCGCTGCACCTCGACGAGCGCCTGCGCGAGCACGGGCTGGGCTGCTGGGAGGGGCTGACCCGCGAGGAGGTGGCCGAGCGGTTCCCGGGCCAGTACGCCGACTGGCTCGCCGGCAGGCCGGTCCAGGGCCGCGGCGGTGAGGAGAACGCGGCCGTCGTGGCCCGCGCCCTGGCCGCGCTGGCCGACCTGCCGGCGGTGGACACCGCCGTCGTCGTCACCCACGGCGGCACCGCCGGACGGCTGATCGAGGCCCTGCTCGGGCTCGGCCCGCAGCACCGGCGGGTGTTCGGGCCGCTGGCCAACTGCGGCTGGAGCGAGATCGCCCGGCAGGGGGAGCGGTGGCGGCTGCTGCGGCACAACTGCTCCGTCGCCGTCGTCCCCGGGGCGGAAGGGGACGGGCGGGCCGGACGCTCCGGGCTCGACGCCGGTGCCACCCCGGAGGGCGCCCCGCCGGCCCAGGACGCCGACGCGCTGACCTGAGGCCGGCGCCTCGGCCGGTCGGCACCCCAGCGGTCGTCCGGCCGGACGCGGACTAACCTCGCCGGATGCCCGTCGCCGTGGTCACCGACTCCACGGCCTACCTGCCTCCCGAGGTCGTCGCCCGGTACGGCATCGAGGTGGTGCCCTGCTACGTGGTGCTCGCCGGCCGGTCGGGACGCGAGGGCGAGGAGATCACCCCCGGGGACGTCGCCCGGGCGCTCAGTGTCCGCGGGCAGCGGGTGTCGACCTCCCGGCCCACGCCCGGTGACTTCGTCGCGGCCTACCGCCGGCGACTGGCCGCCGGCGCCGACCGGGTCGTCTCCGTCCACCTGTCGGCCGACCTCTCCGGCACCTGGGACGCCGCCCGGCTGGCCGCCGCCCAGGTCGGGGAGCACGTGGTCACCGTCGTCGACACCCGGTCGACGGCGATGGGCACCGGCTTCGCGGTCCTGGCCGCCGCGCGCGCCGCCGCGGAGGGCGCGGACGCCGCCACGGTCGCCGCCGCGGCCAACGGCACCGCGGCGCGCACCCGCACGCTGTTCGTCGTCGACACACTCGAGCACCTGCGCCGCGGTGGCCGCATCGGCTCCGCCGCCTCGCTGCTGGGCACCGCGTTGTCGATCAAGCCGGTGCTGCACGTGGTCGACGGGCGGGTGGTGCCCCTCGAGCGGGTGCGGACCACCGCCCGCGCCATCACCCGTCTGGTGCAGCGGGCGGCGGAGGCCGCGGGCGGGCCGGGCGCCTCCGTGGCGGTGCACCACCTGGCCGCCGCCGAGCGCGCGGAGAAGCTGGCCGCCCAGTTGCGCGAGGCGATCCCCGGCATCCGGGAGCTGCACGTCAGCGAACTGGGCGCGGTCATCGGCGCGCACGTCGGACCCGGTGCGGTCGGCGTCGTGGTGGCACCGGCGGAGCAGGAACCCGATCAGGGCGAGGAGCCCGGCACCGGCGCGGAGCGGCGCGGGGACTGACCGGAGGAGGTGGGTCACCGGCGCAGGGTGCACCCGGGTGCCCGGATCCGGCTCCGGCCCGTCCACAGGCGGGGAGGCCGTCCACAGGCGCCCGCCGGAGGGCCCGCGGCGGCCGACGTCGTCTCTAGCGTCCGCCGGGTGCGCCTGACCTCCCGCCGCGACGACGCCGACGTCATCCGCGCCCGGCTCCGGGTACTCCTCGACGAGGGCCGCCGGTCCGGCTGGCTGCCCGACGACCCCCGCGACGACGCCGACGACCACACGCCTGACGACCACGCCGACGGCGGGCCCGACGAGGCCGCGGACGAGGGACCGCACGACCCGGGACGGCACCGGGCGGCGGCGCGGGCGGTGCGCGTCGACCCGGGCCGGCGCGGCACCTGGGCGCTGTGGGCGGCCGGCCTCCTCGCCGCCCTGGCGGTGGCCGGCTGGACCTGGCTCGACCGGCCCAGCGTGCAGCCCGCGCCGCCGGCCGTGACCTCCGCCCCGGCGGCACCGGATGCGCCCGCGGTGGGGGAGCCCGCCGGGACGCAGGCGACCGTCGTCGTCTCGGTCGTCGGCCTGGTGGTGCGGCCCGGCCTGGTGACCCTGCCCGAGGGCGCCCGGGTGGCCGACGCGGTCGCCGCGGCCGGCGGGCTGCTGCCCGAGGCCGACCCCGCGTCGGTCAACCTGGCCGCGGTCGTGACCGACGGCCAGCAGATCGCCGTCGGCGTGCCCGGCGCCGCACCGGCGGCCGCGCCGGCCGGGATCGGACCCCCGGGCGGGCCGTTGGACCTCAACACCGCCACGGCCGCCGACCTCGACGCCCTGCCCGGCATCGGCCCGGTCCTGGCCGAGCGGATCGTCGACCACCGCGACCGGAACGGCCGCTTCACCAGCGTCGAGCAGCTCGACGACGTCCCCGGCATCGGTCCGACCATCTACGCCGAGCTGGCCGACCTGGTGCGGGTGTGACGGTCCCGCCACCGGTCCGCCGGACCTGGCTCGACCTGCGGCTAGTTCCCGTCGCCGTCGCCGTCTGGACCGTCACCCTCGGCGCGGTCCACGTCCCCCCGGCCGCATCGGCCGCCGTCGCGGCCGGGGCGGTGGTCGGCGCCGCCGTCGTGGCCCGCAGGCGGGACCGGGCCGGTGCGCTCGTCGTCCTCGCCGTGCTCGGCGCGGTGGCGACCGCGTCCGGGATCGCGGCCGTGCGGGGGGCCGCCCACGCCGCCTCCCCGCTGGCCGGGGTCGGCGCGGACGGCACGGTGGCCGTGGTCCTCGAGGTGGACGGGGACCCCCGGCGGGTCGGGAGCGCGGCCGCGCCGCGCCTGGCCCTCGACGCCACGGTCACCGCGTTCGACGACGGCCGCTCGACGGTCGACCTGACCGCGCCCGTCGTGGTCTTCGCGCCCGTGGACGGCTGGACCGACCTGCTGCCCGGTCAGCGGGTGCGGGCGCGGGTCGCCGTGCGCGCGGCGCCCGCCTCCGAGGGGATCGTGGCCCGGCTCTCGGCGCGTGGACCCCCGCACCCGGTCGGCGAGCCGCCGTGGGTGCAGCGCCTGGCCGGCGGGGTGCGCGACGGGCTCGCCGGCTCGGCGGCCCGCGTCCTGGACCCCTCCGCGGCCGGCCTGCTGCCCGGCCTGGTCGTCGGGGACACCCGCGCCATGGACCCGGTGCTCACCGAGGACTTCCGTCGCGCCGGGCTGTCCCACCTCACCGCGGTGTCCGGCGCCAACGTGGCGATCGTCCTCGCCGGGGTGCTCGCACCGCTGCGCCGCCGGGCCGTCGACCGCCGCGTGCAGGCGCTGGTCGCCCTCGTCGCGCTCGCCGGGTTCGTGGTGCTGGCCCGGCCGACCGCCAGTGTCGTCCGGGCGGCCGCCATGGGCGGCGTCGGCCTCCTGGCCCTGGCCTCCGGCCGCTCCCGGGTGGCGGTGCCCGCACTCGCGGCCGCGGTGACGGTCCTGCTGCTGCTCGACCCGCGGCTCGCGTGGGACGCCGGCTTCGCCCTGTCGGTGACCGCGACGGCGGCCATCGTGCTGCTCTCGCCCGGGTGGTCCCGCGCGCTGCAGCGGCGCAGGTGGCCCCTCGTGCTCGCCGACGCGGTGGCGGTGGCCGCGGCCGCCGGCCTGGCCACCGCGCCGCTGGTCGCCGGGCTGTCGGGCCTGGTCAGCCCCGTGTCGTTGCCGGCCAACCTGCTCGCGGCCCCGGCCGTGGCGCCGGCGACGGTATTCGGGTTGCTCGCCGCGCTCGTCGGCCCGGTCGCGCCGCCGGCCGGCGACGCCCTCGTCTGGGTGGCCGGCTGGCCGGTGCGGTGGCTGGTGGCCGTCGCCCGGACCGCCGCCGGCCTCCCCGACGCGGCCACCGGGTGGCCGGCCGGCACGCGAGGCGCGCTGCTGCTCACCGCGCTGCTCGTGGCCGCCGGGCTGGTGCTGTGGCGCTCGCGGCGGCTGCGCGCCCTGGCCCTCGCGGTCCTCCTCGGGCTGGTCCTGCTCGGCTGGCCGCTGCGCCAGGTGGCCGGCGGCTGGCCGCCGTCCGGCGCCGTGCTGGTCGCCTGCGACGTCGGCCAGGGGGACGCCCTCGTCGTGCCCACCGGCCCCGGGGAGGCCGTGCTCGTCGACGCCGGACCGGAGGTCGGCCCGGTCGACGCGTGCCTGCACCGGCTGGGGGTCGACACCCTCCCGCTCGTGTTGCTCTCCCACCTCGACGCCGACCACGCCGGGGGCCTGGCCGGCGCGCTGGCCGGGCGGGAGGTCGGGACGATCGCCACCGGCACGCTGTCCCCGGCCGACGACCGCGGGGCAGCGCTGGACGCGCAGGCCGCCCGCGCCGGGGCACGCCGGGAGGTGCTCGAGCCGGGCGACGTGCGGACGGTCGGCGGCGCACGGTTGGAGGTCCTCGCGCCGCCTCCCGAGATCGCCACGGCGGCCGCCGAGCCCAACGACCTGTCCCTGGTCGTCCGGGTCACCCACCGGGGCCTGCGGGTGCTGCTCACCGGGGACCTCGGCGCCTCCGCCGAGGCGCGGCTGCTCGACCGCGGGGTGGACCTCACCGCCGACGTCCTCAAGGTCCCCCACCACGGCAGCGCCGACGCCGACCCGGCGTTCCTGGCAGCGGTCGGCGCCCGGGTCGCGATCGTCTCGGTGGGGGCGCACAACACCTACGGCCACCCGGCGCCGCGTCTCGTATCGGCCCTGGCCAGGGCCGGAACGAGGGTGCACCGGACCGACCTCGAGGGGGATCTCGCCGTCGTCGGCAGCGCCGAGGAGTGGGGTGTCGCGAGCCACGGCCCGGCTCCTTGACTCCGCCTCGGCGCAACAGTCACCCTCTGCCGGACCCCCCAATGACGAGGAGTTCTCTGTGAAGCACCAGCGCCGCCTGATGGTGGCCGCCATGACCCTTCCCATGCTCGCCCTGGCAGCCTGCGGCGGCGGGGACGACGACACGGCCGCGGGCGGCGGCGGAGGCGGTGGCTCCACCGACTGTGCCGCGTCCGACGGCGAGGTCACGCTCAACTTCGTGACGTGGGTGCCCGGCATGGACGAGGTCGTGGCCATGTGGAACGAGGAGAACCCCGACGTCCAGGTCGAGGTGGAGACCACCCCGGCCGGCAACGCCGGCACCTACAGCAACCTGTTCAACGGCCTGGAGGCCGGGACGGCGCCGGACCTCAGCCAGATCGAGTACGACTCGCTGTCGAGTTTCCGGCTCCAGGACGGGCTGCAGGACATCAGCGCCTGCGAGGGCGTCGAGGACGCCTCCGGCGACTTCGTCGACTGGACGTGGTCGCAGGTGCAGCTGGGTGACGAGGGCGTCTACGCGATCCCGCAGGACACCGGCCCGATGGCGCTCTTCTACCGCGAGGACCTCTTCCAGCAGGCCGGCATCACCGAGCCGCCGGCCACCTGGGAGGAGTACTACCAGGCCGCGCAGCAGCTCAAGCAGGCCACCGGCGCCTACATCACCCACTTCCCGCAGGGCGACGCGAACTGGTTCACCGGCCTGCTGTGGCAGCGCGGCGCGAGCCTGTTCGAGCTCGACGGCGACCAGGTCCAGGTCAACGTCGACAGCCCGGAGGCGCAGGAGGTGGCGGACTACTGGCAGCGGATGATCGACGAGGACCTCGTCGCCACCAACCTGCAGGGCTTCTCGCCCGATCTCTACGCCGCGTGGAACTCCGGCCAGGTGGCCAGCTGGCCGTCCGCGGCCTGGGGCTACTCGACCATCCGGGACAACGCGGCCAACACCGCCGGGCTGTGGCGGGTCGCCCCCATGCCGCAGTGGAGCGAGGGCGACCAGGCCGCGGGCAACTGGGGTGGGTCGACCACCGCCGTCCTCTCCGGTACGGAGCACCCTGCCGAGGCGGCGCGCTTCGCGCTGTGGCTGAACACCGACCCCGAGGCGCTGGCCATGGCCAACGAGCTCGGTGGCCTCTTCCCCGCGGCCAACGCCGGCTCGGAGCTGCCCGCCCTGCAGGAGGGGGTCGACTTCTACGGCGGCCAGGAGATCTTCTCGATCTTCACCGAGGCGTCGGGTCAGGTCGACACCGACTTCACCTGGGGCCCGACCATGACCGACACCTACACGGCCATGAGCGACGGCTTCACCGCCGCCCTCAACGGCCAGGGCACGCTCTCGGACGCGCTGACCGATGCCCAGGCCGCGTCGGTGGAGTCGCTGGAGAGCCAGGGCGTCCAGGTCGCGGACTGACCTCGCACCGGTCATGACCGTCGTCGCCCCGCCGACCAGCCCCTCCTCCCCTGCCGCCGCACCGCGGCGGCAGGGGAGGACGGCGGTCCGGTCCCGGGCCTGGATCTGGTTCACCCTGCCGTTCCTGGTCCCGTTCGTCCTCTTCTACCTGCTGCCCATCGGCTACGCGATCGGTCAGAGCCTGACCAAGACCGAGCGCACCGGCGGGATCTTCGGCGAGACGACCACCACCTTCGCCGGGCTGGAGCAGTACTCCCGGGTGGTCACCGACCCGGCCTTCCTCGAGGGGGTCGGGCGGGTCCTGCTGTTCGGCGTCGTGCAGGTGCCGATCATGCTCGGGTTCGCCCTGTTGCTCGCCCTGCTGCTGGACTCGGCGGTGGCCCGTCTCAAGCGCACCTTCCGGATCGCCTTCTTCCTGCCCTACGGCATCCCCGGGGTCATCGCGGCGCTGATGTGGGCGTTCCTCTACAGCCCGCAGCTGAGCCCGATCGTGGGTCTGCTGGAGGACGTCGGGGTCGAGGTCGACTTCCTCGGCTCGGGCAGCATCCTGTGGTCGATCGCCAACGTCGTGACCTGGACCTACACCGGGTACAACATGCTGATCATCTTCGCGGCGATGCAGGCGATCCCGCAGTCGGTCTACGAGGCCGCCAAGGTCGACGGCGCCGGCGGCATCCGCACCGCCTGGTCGATCAAGATCCCGCTCGTGCTGCCCGCGCTCGTCCTCACCGGGGTGTTCTCGATCATCGGCACGCTGCAGCTGTTCACCGAGCCGGTCGTGTTCCGGCTGATCTCGACCAACGTGACGTCGAGCTACACCCCGAACCTGCTCGCCTACACGGCGGCGAGTGCCAACAACTACCCGCTGGCCGCCGCCATGTCGGTGGTCCTGGCCCTTGCGACCTTCATCCTCTCCTTCGCGTTCCTGCGGGCGACCTCGAGGCGGTCGGGACTGTGAGCACCGCGGCGCCCGTCCAGGGCGGGAAGCAGAGCACCAGCCCGCCGCGGTCGCGGCTGGCGCGCAGGGGGGCCACCCAGGAGTCCCCGGTCTCGGTGACCGCGGCGATGCTCGTCCTGGTCGCCGCGGCCGTGTACTTCCTGCTGCCGGTCTACTGGCTGGTCGTCAACTCGACCAAGTCCCAGCCGGACCTGATCAACAGCAACGGCTTCTGGTTCGCCGACTGGAACCTCGGGGCCAACCTGGCGGCGCTCTTCGCCCGCGAGGACGGCATCTTCCTGCGCTGGGCGCTCAACAGCCTCCTCTACGCGGGGCTCGGCGCCGCGGTGGGCACGCTGCTGGCAGCCATGGCCGGCTACGCCATGGCCAAGTACGAGTTCCGCGGCCGGGAGCTGCTGTTCTCCATCGTCCTCGGCGGGGTCCTGGTGCCGGCGACCGCGCTGGCCCTGCCGCTGTTCCTTCTCTTCGCGCGGGTGGAGCTCACCAACACCTTCTGGGCGGTGTTCCTGCCGAGCATCGTCAGCCCGTTCGGGGTGTACCTGTCGCGCATCTTCGCGGCCGCCTCGGTCCCCGACGAGCTGATCGACGCCGCCCGGCTCGACGGTGCGAGCGAGTGGCGGATCTTCTCCACCATCGCCGTCCGGCTGATGAGCCCGGCGCTGGTGACGATCTTCCTCTTCCAGTTCGTCGTCATCTGGAACAACTTCCTGCTGCCCCTGATCATGCTGCGCAACAACGACCTCTGGCCGATCACCTTCGGCCTGTACTCCTGGCAGTCCCAGGTGTCGCGCGACCCGCAGCTGCAGATCCTCACCGTCGTCGGCTCGCTGGTCTCGGTGATCCCGCTGATCATCACCTTCCTGGTCCTGCAGCGGTACTGGCGGGCCGGGCTGTCGGCGGGGTCGGACAGGTGAGCCGCTGGCCCACCGACTCCATCTCCTTCGGCGGGGACTACAACCCCGAGCAGTGGCCGCGCGAAGTGTGGGCCGAGGACGTCGCCCTCATGCGGGAGGCCGGCGTCGACCTGGTCACCGTCGGGGTGTTCAGCTGGGCCCTCCTCGAGCCCGAGCCGGGGCGCTTCGAGACCGGCTGGCTCGACGAGGTCGTGGACCTGCTGCACGAGGGCGGCATCCGGGTCGACCTGGCCACCGCGACGGCGTCCGCGCCGCCGTGGCTGGCCCGGCTGCACCCGGAGGTGTTGCCCGTCGCCGAGGACGGCACCCGCTTCGCCATCGGCGGGCGACAGACCTGGTGCCCGTCCTCGCCGGTGTTCCGGCAGCGCTCCCTGGCGCTGGTCGAGCACCTGGCCCGGCACTACGCCGAGCACCCCGCGCTGGCCATGTGGCACGTCAACAACGAACTCGGCTGCCACAACGTGCACTGCTACTGCGACGTGTCGGCCGAGGCGTTCCGCAGGTGGCTGCAGCGCCGCTACGGCACCGGCACCGACGGGCTGGCGGCGCTCAACGAGGCCTGGGGCACCGCGTTCTGGAGCCAGCGCTACGGCGACTGGGCCGAGGTCGGCGTGCCGCGGCGGACGACGGCCACCGGCAACCCCACGCAGCGGCTGGACTACCTGCGCTTCTCCTCCGACGAGCTGCTCGACCAGTACCTCGCCGAGGCCGAGGTGCTGCGCCGGATCACCCCGGACGTCCCTGTCACGACCAACTTCATGGTCACCAGCCACCAGTGGGCCATGGACTACGGCGTCTGGGCGCCCACCCAGGACGTGGTCTCCAACGACCACTACCTCGACCACCGGCTGCCCGACCCGCACGCCGAGATGTCCTTCTGCGCCGACCTCACCCGCGGCCTGGCCGGGGGCGGGCGCTGGCTGCTGATGGAGCACTCGACCTCCGCGGTCAACTGGCAGCCGGTCAACGTCGCCAAGCGGCCCGGAGAGGCGGTCCGCGACAGCCTCGTGCACGTCGCCCGCGGCGCCGAGGGCATCTGCTTCTTCCAGTGGCGGGCCAGCCGGGCCGGCGCGGAGAAGCACCACTCGGGCCTGCTGCCGCACGCCGGCACCGAGTCGCGCACCTGGCGGGAGGTCACGGAGCTCGGCCGGGCGCTGCGCAGCCTCGACGAGGTCCGCGGCACGCGGGTGCAGGCCGACGTGGCACAGGTGTTCGACCACCAGGCCTGGTGGGCGAACGACGCCCCCTCCCGGCCCACCGAGCTGCTGCGCTACCTCGACGCCGGCCGCGCGGTGCACCGTGTGCTGCGCGCGGCCGGGGTCACCAGCGATGTCGTCCCCGTGGCAGCCGACGACCTGGCCGAGCGGCTGGCCGCCCACCGCGTCGTCGTCGTCCCGACCCTGCACCTGTGCACCGACGCCACCGCCGAGGCGATCGCCGCCGCGGGCGCCGCGGGAGCCCACGTCGTCGTCACGTGCTCGTCGGGCGTCGTCGACGAGCACGAGCACGTCCGCCTCGGCGGCTACCCGGGCGCCTTCCGCGACCTGCTCGGGGTGCGGATGACCGAGGTGCTGCCCCTGCTGCCCGGTGAGGTGCTCGAGCTCGAGCACGGCTGGCGGGGGACGGTCTGGTCCGAGGAGGGCACGGTCGGCGACGACGTCGAGGTCGTCGCCCGGGTGCTCGCCGGGCCGGTGCCCGGCCAGCCCGCGGTCACCCGTCGCCCGCTGCCCGGCGGGGGCGTCGCCTGGTACGTCGCCACCCAGCTCGACGACGCCTCCTGGGACGCGTTGCTGCGCCGGGTGCTCGAGGAGGCCGACGTGGGGCCGGTCGCGGCCGTGCCGCCGGGCGTGGAGGTGGTCCGCCGGGTGTCCGACGACGGCGCGCGCTCCTACCTGTTCTGCCTCGACCACACCGGCCGGGAGCAGCGCGTCCCGGCCCGCGGGACCGAGCTGCTCACCGGCCGGGAGGTCGACGGCGAGGTGGTCGTGCCGGCGCGGGGAGCCGCCGTGGTCCGCGAGGACGCCTGACCCGCCACCCGGCGGAGGACCGCGGGGCTGTCGGCGGCGCGTGACACCATGCCGGGGTGACCGCCGCACCGCCCCCGCCGACCTCCCGCCTGCGGGCCGTCGTCGGCGAGGAGGAGCTGCTGCGCTCGCGCGCGGTGGCCGCGGTGCGGGCCGCCGTCCTCGAGCGGCACCCGCAGGCGGAGCTGCACGAGCTGACCGCCCTCGGCCTCCCGGTCGGGCAGCTGGCCGACGTGCTGGCCCCCTCGCTGTTCGGCGAGCACCGCCTCGTCGTCGTCAGCGGGGTGCACGAGGCGGCGAGCGCGCTGGTCGACGCGCTGACCGGCTACTGCAAGGACCCCGACCCCGACCTCACGCTCGTGGTCGTGCACCACGGCGGCAAGCGCAACGAGGCATTGCTCAAGGCCCTGAGCGCCGCCGGCGCGGCCGTCGACGAGTGCGCCAAGATCTCCTCACCCGGCGACCGGGCGGCGTTCGTGCGCAACGAGGTGCGCGGAGCCGGCGGGCGGATCACCCCGGACGCGGTCACCGCGCTGGTCGACGCCGTCGGTGGCGACCTGCGGGCCCTCTCCTCGGCGGCCACGCAGCTGGTCGCCGACGTCGGCGGCGCCATCGACGCCGACGCGGTCGCCCGCTTCCACCGCGGTCAGGCCGAGGTCAGCGGCTTCACCGTCGCGGAGCGGGTGCTGGTGGGGGACCGGCAGGGGTCCATCGAGACGCTGCGCTGGGCGCTGGAGCGCGGCGTCGCACACGTGCTCGTCGCCGACGCGATCGCCGACGGCATCCGCACCGCGGCCCGGGTCACCTCGCTGAACACGTCGAACACCGGCGAGCTCGCGCGGGCGCTCAAGCTGCCGCCGTGGAAGGTGAAGAAGGCGCAGTCCCAGGCGCGGGGCTGGAGCATCGAGGGCCTCCAGCAGGCGATCGGCGTGGCCGCCGAGCTCAACGCCGACGTCAAGGGCGTGGCGGCCAGCGCCGACTACGCGCTCGAGCGCGCGATCCGCCGCATCGTGGACATCCGCGCCACCACCGGCCGCGACCCCCGCGCCCGCGCCCGGTACTGAGCCGGAGAAGCGACGGGCCCCCGTCCTCCGGCGAGGAGGACGGGGGCCCGGGAGCGCGGGACGCAGCTCAGAGGCTGGTCAGCTGCTTGGCCATGCCCGACTTGCGGTTGGCGGCCTGGTTCTTGTGAATGATGCCCTTGCTGGCGGCCTTGTCGAGGGCCTTGCTGGCCCGCTGCAGGGCGGTGGTCGCGGCGTCGGTGTCGCCGGCGGCAGCGGCCTCGCGGAAGCGGCGGACGGCCGTCTTCAGGGCGGACTTGACGGCGACGTTGCGCTGCCGCGCCTTCTCGTTCGTCTTGTTCCGCTTGATCTGGGACTTGATGTTCGCCACGCGTGAGCCTCGGTGTCTCGCAGGAAGGGTGCAGGTCTGTCGGTACGTCCGGACGGCAGGCGTCAGCGGACCGGCCTGCCAGGTTACCAGCGTCCCGGGGGCCGTCCCACCCCGGCCGCGGGTGTGCCCCGGCACGGTGCTCCGCACCGTCGCGCCCGGCCGTGGGACGATGGCGGCACTGTGACGACTCCCGCTGCCACCGATCCCGCCCGGATCCGGAACTTCTGCATCATCGCCCACATCGACCACGGCAAGTCGACGCTGGCCGACCGGATGCTCGAGGTCACCGGGATCATCGAGGCACGGCAGATGCGCGCCCAGTACCTCGACCGCATGGACATCGAGCGCGAGCGGGGCATCACCATCAAGGCGCAGAACGTGCGCCTGCCCTGGACGGTCGGCGGCGACGAGTACGTCCTCGACATGATTGACACCCCGGGCCACGTCGACTTCACCTACGAGGTGTCCCGGTCGCTGGCCGCCTGCGAGGGCGCGGTGCTGCTGGTCGACGCCGCGCAGGGCATCGAGGCGCAGACCCTGGCCAACCTCTACCTGGCCCTGGAGAACGACCTCACGATCATCCCGGTCCTCAACAAGATCGACCTGCCGGCCGCCCAGCCGGAGAAGTACGCCGCCGAGATCGCGCACATCATCGGCTGCGACCCCGACGACGTCCTGCGGGTCAGCGGCAAGACCGGCGAGGGCGTGCCCGAGCTGCTCGACGCGATCGTCGCCCAGATCCCGCCGCCCGAGGGCGACGCCGACGCCCCGGCCCGGGCGATGATCTTCGACAGCGTCTACGACATCTACCGCGGCGTCATCACCTACGTCCGGGTGGTCGACGGGCGGATCGCCAGCCGCGAGCGGATCAAGATGATGTCGACCGGCGCCACCCACGAGCTGCTCGAGATCGGCGTCATCTCACCGGAACCCAAGCCGGTCGACGGTCTCGGCGTCGGGGAGGTCGGCTACTTCATCACCGGGGTGAAGGACGTCCGCCAGTCCCGCGTCGGCGACACCGTCACGCTGCAGCACCGCCCGGCCGCCGAGCCGATCGGCGGGTACAGCGACCCCCGGCCGATGGTCTACTCCGGCCTCTACCCGATCGACGGCAGCGAGTACCCGCTGCTGCGCGAGGCGCTGGACAAGCTGCTGCTCAACGACGCCGCGCTGACCTACGAGCCGGAGACCTCCGCGGCGCTGGGCTTCGGCTTCCGCGTCGGGTTCCTCGGCCTGCTGCACCTGGAGATCGTCCGCGAGCGCCTCGAGCGCGAGGCCGGCATCAGCCTGATCTCCACCGCGCCCAACGTCGTCTACCGCGTGGTCATGGAGGACGGCACCGAGCACACGGTGACCAACCCCAGCGACTGGCCCGAGGGCAAGATCGACACGGTCTTCGAGCCGGTCGTCAACGCCACGATCATCGCGCCCAGCGACTACACCGGCACCATCATGGAGCTCTGCCAGAGCCGGCGCGGCCAGCTCGGCGGCATGGACTACCTCAGCGAGTCCCGCGTCGAACTGCGCTACACGCTGCCCCTCGGCGAGATCATCTTCGACTTCTTCGACGCGCTGAAGTCGCGCACCCGCGGCTACGCGTCGCTGGACTACGCCGAGGCCGGTGAGCAGGAGTCGGCGCTGGTCAAGGTGGACATCCTGCTGCAGGGCGAGGCCGTCGACGCGTTCAGCGCGATCGTGCACAAGGACAAGGCGTACAGCTACGGCGTGATGATGGCCGGCAAGCTGCGCGAGCTCATCCCGCGGCAGCAGTTCGAGGTGCCGATCCAGGCCGCCGTCGGCTCGCGGGTGATCGCCCGCGAGACCGTGCGCGCCATCCGCAAGGACGTCCTGGCCAAGTGCTACGGCGGTGACATCACCCGCAAGCGCAAGCTGCTGGAGAAGCAGAAGGAGGGCAAGAAGCGGATGAAGATGGTCGGCCGGGTCGAGGTCCCCCAGGAGGCCTTCGTCGCCGCGCTGTCCACCAGCGAGCCCTCCTCCGCCAGGAAGTGACCGCGCGGCTGCTGGCCGTCTGCGTGTCCGGCCCCGATCTGCTGCCCCTGCCCGGGCGCCGGCCCGACCGCAGCGGCATCGACAAGCGGCCGGTCGGCGGGCGGGTCGCGGTCGGGGCGCTCGGCCTCGCCGGCGACGTCCAGGCCAACCGCAAGCACCACGGCGGCGAGGGGCAGGCGGTCTACGCCTTCGCCCAGGAGGACGCCGACGGCTGGGCCGCCGAGCTCGACCGCGACCTGCCGCCGGGCCGGTTCGGGGAGAACCTGCGGACGGCGGGGATCGACCTCACCGCCGCCGAGATCGGCGAGCGCTGGCGGGTGGGGACGGCGCTGGTCGAGGTGACCGCGCCGCGGACCCCGTGCGCCACCTTCGCCCGGTTCTGGGACGTCCCAGACCTGGTCAAGCGGTTCACCGCGCGCGGCGCCACCGGTGCCTACCTGCGGGTGCTGGAGACCGGCGACCTCGGGGCGGGCGACGAGGTCACCGTCGTCGAGCGCCCCGGTCACGGCGTCACCACCGGCCTGGCGTTCCGCGCGCTGACCACCCAGCCGTACCGGATCGCCCAGCTCGAGCCGGCGTTGGCCGCCTTCCCGGTGAAGGCGCAGGCCAAGCTCGCCGGACGCATCGCCCGCGCCCGCGCCCGCGCGGAGAGCGCACCCGGCGCTCAGTGCAGCCAGGGCGCGTAGGACAGCCCCACCACGAGTCCCTCGGCGCTCTGCAGCCGGGCCACGGTCTGCCCCCACGGCTCCGTGCGCGCCCCGTGCAGCAGCTCGACGCCCCGGCCCTCCAGCTCGGCCGCGCCGGCGGCCACCGCGTCGGTGCCGGCGAGCTCGAACTCGACGCTCGCCTGCGGCACCGGCCGCCCGGCCGGCCAGTCCGGGGTGCCGAAGCAGGCCTGCGCGGCCTCGCGCAGCGGCCAGACGCCGAAGTGCCTGCTGCCCTCGATGCGCTCGCTGGCGAAGTAGTCGCCGTCCAGCCGCTCCAGGGGCAGGCCGAGGGCGTCGACGTAGAGCGAGCGGCTCCCCACCGGGTCCGGGGCGATCACGCTGACGCTGGCGATGAACAGGATCTCCATGCGCACACCCTGCCCCCGGCCGCCGACAGGACCGGACGCTCCCGCTGGCGCGGCTCCCGGCGCGCTACCGTGCCCGCGCCGGGCCCGCCGGCACGGACGGGGAGGGACGTCGATGCCGCTGCTGCGCACCGCCGCACTGGCCGCCGGGCTGGTGGTCGCGCTGGCCGGCTGCGGGGGAGGGGAGCCCGAGGAGTCCGCCGGCGAGCTGCTGACCCGGGCGAAGACGACGCTCGACGAGACCAGCAGCCTGCACTTCGTGCTCACCAGCGAGGGCGCCCCGACCACCGGCACCGCGCTCACCGGCGGGGAGGGCGACGTGCTGCGCCCGGCGTCGTTCGAGGGCACCCTGCAGGTCCTCGCGGCGGGGGCGTCGCTCGACCTCGCCGTCGTCTCGGTCGACGGCACCGTCTACGCGCAGCTGCCCTTCACCAGCGGGTTCAGCGTCGTCGACCCCGCGCAGTTCGGCTTCGGCGACCCCGGCGCGCTGCTCGACCCCGACACCGGCATCTCGCAGCTGCTGGCCGAGGCCGACGCCGCCGAGCTGGGGGAGGAGCGGCGGGTCGACGGCGAGGTGGTGCGCGAGGTGACCGCCCAGCTGCCCGGGGACCTGGTCGAGCAGGTGCTCACCAGCGCCGACCCCGCCCAGCCGGTGGACGCCCGCTTCTCGGTGGCCACCGACAGCGGCCAGCTGCGCCGCGCCGAGCTCACCGGCCCCTTCTACGCCGCCGACCAGGACGCCACCTTCACCATCGAGCTCTCCGACTTCGGCGCCGATGTCGAGATCACCGCACCACCTGCCGGCTGACCCGGCGACCCGCACCGTGCCGGGGCTGCCGCTGGTCGCCCTGGCGACGATGGCGGTGCTGGTCACCGCGGCCGACACCTACGTCGTCGTCCTGGCCCTGCCCGACATCCTCACCGGGGTCGGCGTCGGCATCGACGAGCTGCAGCGGGCGACGCCGATCATCGGCGGCTTCCTGCTCGGCTACACCGCCACGCTGCCGCTGCTGGGCCGGCTGGCCGACCTGCGCGGGCGGGTGCCGGTGCTGGCCGGCTGCCTGCTGCTGTTCGCCCTCGGCTCGCTGCTGACCGCGACGGCGGCCGGACTGGGCCCCGCCGTCGCCGGCCGCGGCCTGCAGGGGGTGGGCGCCGGCGGGCTGGTGCCGGCCACGCTGGCGCTGGTGGCCGACCGCTGGCCGCCCGAGCGCCGCGCGGTGCCGCTGGGCGTCGTCGGCGCGGTGCAGGAGGCCGGCGCGGTGCTCGGGCCGCTGGCCGGCGCCGCGGTGCTCGCCGTCGCCGACTGGCGCGCGGTGTTCTGGCTGAACCTGCTGCTCGGGCTGGCCCTCGCCGCCGGGGTGGTCGTCACCGGCGGGCGGCGGCCGGACCCGCTGGGGCTCCTGCTGCTCGCGGTCACCGGCGTCGCGGCGGGCCTGCAGCTGGCCGAGCCGCCCGCGCTGGCCGAGGACGTCACGCTCGGCCTGGCCTGGGTGCCGCTGCTCGACGGCGTCCCGCCCGCGACGCCGCTGGTGCTCGCCGCCGTCGTCGCGGGGGCCGCGCTGGTCGCCCGCAGCCTCACCGCTCCCGGCGGCGCGGTGCTGCCGCTGCGCGGGGTGCCGCGGCTGCTGCGCGAGGTCGACGTCACCGGCTCGCTGCTCGTGGTGGTCGCGCTCGGGGCGCTGGTGTGGGCCTTCGCCGCGGCCGACCCGGCCACCGAGGTCGTCGCGCACGGCCCGGTGCTGCTGCCGGTCGCCGCGGCGGCCGCGGTCGCGTTCTGGCTGCACGAGCGGCGCACGCCCGACCCGGTGCTGCCGCTGGCCGAGCTGCGCCCGGCCGGGGCGTGGGGCGCCCTGCTGGTCAACCTGCTCGTCGGCGTCGCGCTGGTGGCCGCGCTGGTCGACGTCCCGCTGTTCGCCCGGGCGACGACGACCCCCGGCGACCAGCTCGGCGCGGCGCTGGTGCTGCTGCGGCTGCTCGTCGCCGTCCCGGTCGGTGCGGTGGCCGGCGGGTGGCTGTGCCGCCGGGTGGCTCCCCGGCTGGTCGCGGCCGCCGGCACGGCGCTGGCCGGGCTGGCGCTGTGGGCGATGACCGGCTGGGGCGAGACCTCGCTGGACGAGTGGCCCTCCACCGTCGTGCTGCTCGCCGCGGGCCTGGGCTTCGGCCTGGCGATCGCGCCGGTCAACGCGGTGCTCCTGGCGGTGACCGGCGCGGCGGTGCACGGCAGCGCCAGCGCGCTCGCCGTCGTCGCCCGCACCGTCGGCATGCTCGTCGGGCTCTCGCTGCTGACCGCCGTCGCGCTGCGCCGGTTCACCGCCGAGGTCGAGGCCATCGGCTCGCCGCTGACACTGTGCCCGGTGACCCCGGCCGACTGCCCGGTGTACGAGGCGGCCACCGACGCCGCCGTGCTCACCCAGCTGCACACCGTGTTCGCCGGCGCCGCGGTGGCGGCCGGGCTGGCCGCGGTGGCGGCGCTGGTGCTGCTGCGGGAGGACCGCGCCGCGCGCTGACCGATACCCCCGGGTCGGCGTCTGCTCTACCGTGCGCGGGGGAGGGACGCCGGTGGACGACACGCAGCAGCTGCGGATCGGCCTGCTGGGCCCGGTGACCGCCTCGTCCGCCGGGGTCCCCCTCGACCTGGGCGGTCCCCGCCAGCGCGCCGTCCTGGTGGTCCTCGTCCTGGCCCGCGGCGAGGTGGTGCCGGTCGGCAGCCTGGTGCAGGCGGTCTGGGGCGACGACCCGCCGGAGGACGACGTCGGCGCGCTGCAGGCCTACGTCTCGCACCTGCGCCGCCGGCTGCAGCCCGGCAGCGCCGCCCGGACCCGCTCGGCGGTCATCGTCCGCGAGGGCCGCGGCTACGCCGTCCGCCTGCCGCCCGACGCGGTCGACGCGTGGCGCTTCGAGGCGCTGGTGCAGCAGGCCGGCGCCACGGAGGACCCGGTGGCCGCGGTCGCGCTGCTGGACCAGGCGCTGGCGCTGTGGCGCGGGCCGGCGCTGGCCGAGTACGCCGACGAGCCGTGGGCGGAGGCCGCGACCGGCCGGCTGGCGGAGCTGCGCGCCGTGGCCCGGGAGCGGCGGGCCGACGCCCGGCTGCGCTGCGGCGAGGCCGCGCTGCTCGTCCCCGACCTCGAGGCGATGGTCGCCGAGGAGCCGCTGCGCGAGGAGCGCTGGCGGCTGCTGGCGCTGGCGCTGTACCGCGCCCACCGGCAGGCCGACGCGCTGGCCGCCCTCCGCCGGGCCCGGACCGCGCTCGCCGAGGAGCTCGGCGTCGACCCCGGCCCGGCCCTGCGCGAGCTCGAGCAGCAGGTGCTTGCCCAGGCGCCCGCCCTGCACGGCCCGCCGGGGCCGGCCGGCCGCCGGCCGGCCCCGCCCGCCGCGCACGCCTCCGTGCCCGGCTCCGGGGCCGGCGCCGGCGACGAGCTGCTCGACCGCGACCGCGAGGTCGCCGCCGTGCACGCCGCCCTGGACGACCTCACCGCCGGGGAGCACGGCGTGCTGCTGGTCGAGGGGCCGGCCGGCATCGGCAAGTCGCGGCTGCTGGCCGAGACCCGCCGGCTGGCGGCGGAGCGGTCGGTGCGGGTCCTCGCCGCCCGCGGCAGCCAGCTGGAGCGGTCCTTCGGGTTCGGCATCGCCCGGCAGCTGTTCGAGCCCCTGCTCGCCGGCGAGCGGGGCGAGGCGTTGCTGTCGGGCGCGGCGGCCAGCGCCCGCGGGGTCTTCGACCTGGCGCCCGCCGAACCCGCCGACGGCTCCTTCGCCGCCCTGCACGGGCTGTACTGGCTGGTGGTCGACCTGACCGCCGAGGGACCCCTCGTCCTCGCCGTCGACGACCTGCAGTGGTCCGACGGCGCCTCGCTGCGCTTCCTCGCCTACCTCGTCCGCCGGCTCGAGTCCCTGCCCGTGCTGGTGGTGGCCACGGTCCGCACGGGGGAGGCCGACGACGACGAGGCGCTGGTCGGCGAGCTGGCCCTCGACCCGGCCGCCGTCGTCCTCCGGCCGGCGCCGCTGTCGCTGCCGGCCACCGAGCGCATGGTCGGCCGCCGGCTCGGCGAGCCGGTCTCCCCGCTGTTCGCCCAGGCGTGCCACCGGACGACCTCGGGGATCCCCCTGCTGCTGCGCCAGCTGCTGCGCGGGCTGGAGGCCGACCGGGTCCGGCCGGACGCCGCGCACGCCGACACCGTCGTCGCCGTCGGCTCGCGGGCGGTGTCGAGCATGGTGCTGGTGCGGCTGAGGCGGATGCCGCCGGAGGTGGCCGACGTCGCCCGCGCCGCCGCGGTGCTCGGCGACGGCGCCTCGCTGCCGGCCGTCGCCGCGCTGGCCGGCTGTGGCGAGGCCACGGCGGCGGCCGCGCTCGCCGCGCTGGCCCGCGCCGAGGTGGTGCGCGACGAGCAGCCGGTCGCCTTCGTCCACCCGCTGGTCCGCGAGGCGATCCACCGCGACCTGCCGGCGGCCGAGCGGGCGCTGCACCACGAGCGGGCCGCCGCGCTGCTGCGGGCGGCCGGCGCCAGCGACGAGCAGGTCGCCGCCCACCTGCTGCTCGCCCCGCGGCGCCACGACGACGCCACCGTGGCGGTGCTGCAGCGGGCCGCGCGGACGGCCGCCGAGCGCGGCGCCTCCGACAGCGCCGTCACCCACCTGCGGCGGGCGCTGGACGAGCCGCCCTCCGACGCCCGGCGCCGCGACGTGCTCACCGACCTCGGCCTGCTCGAGGCGCTGCTCGACGGCGCGGCCGGCGTGGGGCACCTGCTGGAGGCCCACGCGCTGCACGAGGACCCCCGGGCGCGCGCCGACATCGCCACCGCGGTGGCCCGCACCCTCGTCTTCGCCGGCGAGCGGGGGGTGGCCACCGCGTTCGCCCGGGAGGCGGCGAGCGTGCTCCCCGACGAGCTCGCCGACCACCGCCAGGCGCTGCAGGCCATCGAGATGACCAGCGGCTACATGCACGCCCTCGACCCGGCGGTCTGGCGGCGGGACGTGCCCGACCCCAGCGGCGAGGGGCACGGCGCGCAGATGCTCGCGGCGGCGCTGGCCTACGACGTCACCATCCAGGGCACCGACCGCGCCCGCGCGGTGCGGCTGGCCCGCGCCGCCCTCGCCGGTGACCGGCTGTGGGAGGTCGACAGCGGCCTGTTCTGGGTGGTGGCCGCGATCATCCGGATGCTGGCCGACGACGACGTCGGCGACTTCTGGGACCGCGCCCGCGCCCACGCGCACGCCCGGGGATCGCTGTTCGCCGCCATGTCCACCAACATCTGGCAGGGGTTCTGGCATGGCCGGCGGGGCGAGTTCGACGAGGCGGAGTCCTGCCTCACCGAGGCGCTCGAGCAGGTCGCCATGTGGGGCGGCGCGGCGGTGGGCGCGCCCTTCGCCGCTGCCTTCCGCATCGGCGTCCGGCTGGACCGGGGCGACGTCGCCGGAGCCCGCGCCGCCGCGGACGCGGCCGCGGCGGTCCCGGCCGCCGGCGACGGCGACCGGCTGCTGCGGCTGGCCGGAGCCCGGCTGCTCGTGGCCGAGGGCCGCTGCGCCGACGCGCTGGACGCACTGGCCGCGATCCCCGCGCCGATCCCCATCCCCAACCCGGTGTGGAACCCGTGGCGCGGGATCACCGCCGCCGCGCTGGCCGGCCTCGGCCGCACCGGCGAGGCGGCCGACCTCCTCGAGACCGAGGCCGACCTCCTCCGCCGGTGGGGCGCGCCGAGCGCCCTGGGCCCGGCGCTGGTCCGGCTCGGCCGCCTCCGCGGGGACAACGGGGTCGACCTCCTCCGCGAGGGCGTCGCGCTGCTGGAGGGCACCACCGCGGCCGTGGAGCTGGCCCGCGCCCGCTGCGCCCTGGGCGGCGTCGCGCGGCTGCCCGACCGGGAGGCGGTCCCGTTGCTGCGCGACGCGCTGCGGGCCGCGCGCGAGCACGGCGCCGCGGCGCTGGCCGAGGAGGCGTGCGCGGCGCTGCGGGCCCGCGGCTGCACCGACGACCCGGCCCGGGACGCCGTCCGCCGGCCCTCGCCGACCGAGCGCCGGATCCTGCAGCTGGCCGGGGACGGGTACGGGACCCGCGAGGTGGCGCAGCGGCTGTTCCTGACCCCGGGCACCGTGCGCGCCGTGCTCGAGTCGGCGGCCACCGACGGCGGTCTCAGGTTCTCCTCAAGTGCCGACCGGCAGCGTGTGGGGACACCGACGGGAGGACCGCCGTGACCCAGCACCAGGTGACGACGACCCCGCGCTCCCGCGCGGACCTGTTCCGCGGCCTGTGCGGCGGCGCCGTCCACCTGCCGGGCGACCCCTCCTACGACCTGGCCCGCGCCGCGTGGAACGTGCAGGTCGACGACCGGCCGGCCGCCGTGGTCTACCCGGCCTTCCCCGACGAGGTCGCCGACGTGCTGCGCGCCGCGGCGGCCGCCGGCCTGTCGGTGGCCCCGCAGGGCACCGGGCACGGGGCGCCGCCGCTGGAGGGCCGGCTCGCCGACGCCGTGCTGCTGCGCACCTCGGCCATGCGCGAGCTCGACGTCGACCCCGTCCGGCGGACCGCCCGGGCCGGCGCGGGCGTGCTGTGGGGCGACCTGACCGAGGTGGCCGGCCGGTACGGGCTGGCCGCGCGGCACCCGTCGTCGCCGGACGTCGGCGTCGTCGGGTACTCCCTGGGCGGTGGCATCGGCTGGTACGCCCGCCGGCTGGGCCTGCAGTGCAACGCGGTGACCGCGGCGGAGCTCGTGCTGGCCGACGGCAGCGCCGTCCGGGCCACCGCCGACCGGGAGGCGGACCTGTTCTGGGCGCTGCGCGGCGGCGCCGCGCCGCTCGGGGTGGTCACCGCCCTGGAGTTCGACCTGTTCCCGCTCGACACCGTCGTGGCCGGCTTCCTCGCGTGGGACGCGGCCGCCGTCGAGGAGGTCCTGCCCGGCTGGGTGGCCTGGTGCGCGACCGCGCCGGAGGAGGCCACCACGGCGTTCCGGCTGCTCGAGGTGCCGACCGGCCCCGAGATCCCGGCCGAGCTGCGCGGGCGCCGGCTGGCCATGGTCGACGGCGCGGTGCTCGGTGACGACGCCACCGCCGCGGACGTGCTCGCCCCGCTGCGCGCGCTCCGCCCGGAGATCGACACGGTCACCCGCGTCCCGGCGTCCTCTCTGGTGCGGCTGCACCTCGACCCCGAGGGGCCCACGCCGGCGTACGCGAGCAGCATGCTGGTCTCCGACCTGCCCGACGCGGCGGTCGCGGCCGTCGTCGACGCCGCGGGGCCGCGGTCGGGGAACCGGCTGGCCGCCGCCGAGCTGCGCCAGCTCGGCGGCGCGCTCGGCCGGCCCGCGTCCGACGGCGGGGCGCTGTCGCTGCTGGAGGGCCGGTTCCTCGCCCTGGGCCTCGGCCTGGGACAGGGGCCCGACGACGGCGCCGCGCACTGGGCGCAGCAGCGGGCCGACGCCGCGCGGTTCCTGTCCGCTCTCGAGCCCTGGGCGACCGGCCGGCACTACCTGCCGATGCTCGACGAGCGCACCGACACCCGGAAGGTGTTCCCGCCCGGGGTGCACGCGCGGCTGTCGGCCGTCCGCCGGGCGGTCGACCCCGGCGCGCTCTTCGTCGCGGCGCACCCCGCCGCTTGAGACCGGGTCTCAGGGCCGTCCCAACTCCGCCTCAGGCGCCCGGCGCCACGGTTCCTCCCGTCAGCGACACCCGACCTGGAGGACCCCGTGACCAGCATCCTCGACGCCCCCGTCGACACCATCGTCGACGTCGACCCGGACGTCTGCCTCGACGCGCTGCGCGACCGGCTGACCGGCTCGGTCCACGCGGCCGGCGAGCCCGGCTACGACGCGCTCGTCTCCCCGTGGAACCTCGCCGTCCCGATGCGGCCGGCCGCCGTGGTCGACGCCCGCACCGCGGAGGACGTCGCGGCCGCGGTCCGCTTCGCCGGCGAGCACGGCCTGACCGCGGGCGTGCAGGCCACCGGCCACGGCGCCGAGAGCTCGCTGGCCGGCCACCTGCTGGTCGTCACCCGCGGCCTCGACGAGTGCACCGTCCACCCCGAGGGCTGGGCCCGGGTGGGCGCCGGCGTGAAGTGGGCGCGGCTGGTCGAGGCCGCGGCGCCGCACGGCCTGGCCGGGCTCAACGGCTCGACCACCGACGTCGGCATCGTCGGCTACACCACCGGCGGCGGCGTCGGCCCGCTGGCCCGGACGTTCGGCCTGGCCGCCGACCGGGTGCGCGCCTTCGACGTCGTCACCGGCGACGGCGTGTCCCGCCGGGTGACCCCGACCGAGCACCCCGACCTGTTCGCCGCGCTGCGGGGCGGGAAGGGCGCCGCGGGCATCGTCACCGCCGTCGAGTTCGACCTGGTCCACCTGCCGACCTTCTACGGCGGCGCGGTGTACTTCGACGGCCCGGACATCCCGGCGGTGGTCGACCGGTGGCGGGACTGGGCGGACGCGCTGCCCGAGCAGGGGACGACGTCGTTCGTGGTCTTCCAGCTGCCCGAGGCGCCGGAGGTCCCGCCGCCGCTGGCCGGGAGGATGACGCTCGGCGTCCGGCTGGCCTGGACCGGCGACCCGGCCGAGGGGGAGCGGCTGCTCGACGAGATCCGCGCCGTCGCGCCCGTGCTCCTCGACGACGCCATGCTGCGGCCCTATCCCGAGATCGACCACGTGCACGCCGACCCGGTCGACCCGATGCCGGTCACCGACCCGGCGATCCTGCTGCACGACTTCCCGGCCGCGGCGGCCGAGCGGCTGCTCGCGGTGGCCGGCCCCGGCTCGGGCTCGGTGCAGGCCATGGTGGAGGTCCGGCACCTGGGCGGCGCGTACGCCCGCCCGCCGCGGTACCCGGACGCCTTCGCGCACCGGTCGGCGCGCTTCAGCGTGCTGACCGTCGGCGTGGCGCCCGACCCGGTGGCCGAGGCGACCACGCTGGCGCACGCGGCGGAGGTCTTCGCCGCGCTGGCCGACTGGGACACCGGCGGGGTGTGGCCGAACTTCGGCATCCCACACGACGCGACGTCGGCCCGGCGGTGCTACGACCCGGCGACCCTGGCCCGGCTGCGCGACGTCGTCGCCACCTACGACCCGCAGGGCGTCCTGCAGGCCGGCCACTACACGCGGGCGGGAGCCTGACCCCCGACCGCCCGGGAGCCCGGGGGGCGACGGCCTCCGGGCTCCCGCCGTGCCGGCCGCCGGTCACGGATCGGCGGCAGGTCGGACCCGCCTGTGGTGCCGGGAAGCGACGCGTGTCACAGTTCGCCGGATCCCCCGGCGCAGGAAGGAACTCTCATGGCCGCCATCACCTACGACCACGCGACGCTGACCTATCCCGGTGCCACCGCACCGTCGGTGAGCGGGCTGGACCTGGACGTCGCCGACGGGGAGTTCCTGGTCCTGGTCGGCCCCTCGGGCAGTGGCAAGTCCACCGCGCTGCGGATGCTGGCCGGGCTGGAGGAGGTGACCGAGGGGGCGATCCGGATCGGCGACCGCGATGTCACCCATCTGCCGCCCAAGGAACGCGACATCGCGATGGTGTTCCAGAACTACGCGCTGTATCCGCACATGACGGTGGCCGACAACATGGGCTTCGCGCTCAAGATCGCCGGGATGAAGAAGGACCAGATCCGCGAGCGGGTCACCGAGGCGGCCAAGGTGCTCGACCTGACCCCGTATCTGGACCGCAAGCCCAAGGCGCTCTCGGGTGGGCAGCGGCAGCGGGTGGCGATGGGCCGGGCGATCGTGCGCCAGCCGCAGGCGTTCCTGATGGACGAGCCGCTGTCCAACCTGGATGCCAAGCTGCGGGTGCAGACGCGGACGGAGATCGCGGCGTTGCAGCGGCGGCTGGGCATCACCACCGTCTACGTCACCCACGACCAGGTCGAGGCGATGACCATGGGCGACCGGGTGGCGGTGCTCAAGGACGGGCTGCTGCAGCAGGTCGACACCCCGCGCAACCTGTACGACAAGCCGGTCAACGAGTTCGTCGCCGGGTTCATCGGCTCGCCGGCGATGAACCTGGTGACGGTGCAGCTGGCCGAGGGCGGGGCGGTGCTGGGCGGGCACACCGTGCCGCTGCCGCGGACCGCGGTGGGTGCGCTGGCCGCCGAGGGCGCGGCGACGGCCACGCTGGGCTTCCGGCCCGAATCGGTGGAGCTGGTCGGCGCCGGGGAGGGGGTGCCGGTGGAGGTGGCGGTGGTCGAGGAGCTGGGCAGTGATGCCTACGCCTACGGCACGCTGCACGCCGCCGACACCGCCGGCGCGAGTGACAAGCTGCTGACCCTGCGGGTGGACGCGCGCAAGCCGCCGGCCAAGGGCGAGGTGGTGCACGTGGCCATCCGCCCCGGCGAGGCGCACGTGTTCTCCCCGGAGTCGGGCAAGCGCGTCTCCCAGGACGAGCGCTAGCACCGACTCCCGGGCGCTCCGGGACCTGGAGCGCCCGCTCAGACGGTGAAGACGATCTTCCCGGCGGTGCGGCCCTCGAGCATGCGCGCGAACCCCTCGCGCGCCTGCTCGAGGGGCAGCTCGACGTCGACGACCGGCCGCACACCGGTGACCCGGCACAGCTGCACCAGCGACTCGAGCTCGTCGCGGGTGCCCATCGTCGAGCCGACCACCGACAGCTGGGTGAAGTAGACCCGGTTGAGCTCGGCGCCGGGGTCGAAGCCGGTGGTGGCGCCGGAGATGACGACGACGCCGCCCGGCTTGAGCGACCGGATGCTGTGCGACCAGGTCGCCTTGCCGACGGTCTCCATGACGCCGTCGACCCGCTCGGGCAGCCGGGCGCCGGTCTCGAACGCCTGCTCGGCGCCGAGCGCGAGCGCCGCCGCCCGCTTCTCCTCGCTGCGGCCGGTCACCCACATCCGGTAGCCGGCGGCCCGCCCGAGGACGACGAGCGCGGTGGCCACGCCGCCGCTGGCCCCCTGCACGAGCACCGTCTGCCCGGGCCGCAGGCCGGAGCGGACGAACAGCATCCGGTAGGCGGTCAGCCAGGCGGTGGGGAGGCAGGCGGCCTCGGCGAAGGACAGCTCGGCCGGCTTGGGCAGCAGGTTGCGGCGGGGGACCGCGACCCGCTCGGCCATCGTGCCCTGGTGCAGCTCGGAGAACAGCGAGCGCTTGGGGTCGAGGGTCTCGTCGCCGGTCCAGCCGGGGCTGGCCACGACGCCGTGGACGACGACCTCGTTGCCCTCCTCGTCGAGCCCGGCCGCGTCGGTGCCCAGGACCATCGGCATCCGCTCCTGCGGCAGGCCGACCCCGCGCAGGCTGAACAGGTCGTGGTGGTTGAGTGAGACGGCCCGGACCTGCACCGTCGTCCAGCCGTCGGGGACCTCCGGCTCCGGGCGCTCGCCGACCTCCAGCACGGACAGCGGGTCGTCGGGCGAGGGCGAGGAGACGAAGACGGCGCGCACGGTCGGGACGCTAACCCCTGCCGGCCGCCGCGGCGATGCGGGTCGCGGCCTGCCACGGCCGCGACCCGCACCGGATCAGTGCGGGGCCGCGCAGTTGGAGATGGCCGACCGGATGTCGCCCGGGAGGCGGTCCAGGCGCTCCGCGGCGTCGATCCCCAGTGCCGGGACCACGAGCTCGACCGTGCCGCTCAGCTCGGCCTGGCGGATGAGCACGCGCAGGTCGCACCCGGTCGGGAACGGCGGTTCCGGCTGCTCGGTGGCCCGCCCCTCCCCGCGCCACGTGACGTCGACGTCCAGGGTGCCGGCGAGGTCGGGCAGCCCGTCGGCGGTGCACGTCAGCGCGGTGGTCCCGGCCGTGCTCACCGACCCCAGCCCGCGGAAGGTCGCCGGCAGGGGTGCCTCGGCGAAGCACTCGTACCCGCCGCCCGCGAAGACCTCCGGCACCGTGAAGGGCGCCTCCCCGTCGGGGTCGAAGGCGCTCAGGAACACGCCCGCCCCGCCGACCAGCGGGAAGGCCGTGGCCGACCCGGTCGTGGAGTTCTCCGTGCCCCTGTCCGCCGGGGGCGCCGCCGCCGCGGTCCCCGGCAGCCCGCCCAGCACGCCGGCAGCCAGCAGCACCGTCAGCGCGCCGGCCGTCCTCGTCCTCATGTCGTCCTCCTCCGCGCCGCCCGGGCCCTCCGGGTCCGGCGCGGGCGGCAGGCTGGCAGCGGCACGGCCGGGCCGGAACGGATCCGCGTGCGGCGGTGCCCGGCGACGGCGTGTCGCCCGGGACGCGCCGATGCCGATCAGGAGCAGGCCGGGACGCCGCGGGACACCGAGTCGTCGTCATCGGCCAGGCTGACCGCCACGCCGTCGTATCCGAGGTCGGGCACCACCAGCCGGACCTGCCCGGTCACCACGGCGTGCCGGTCGGTGAGCCGCTCGGGGCACGTGCCGCCGGGGCCGGTCACCGTGTGCTCCGCCACCGGGCCCTCGGCGGTCCAGGTGAGGTCGACGACGGCGGTGCCGGTCACCTCGCCGGGGTGCGTGTGCGAGCCGCAGGTCAGCGCCAGCTCGCCGCGGGCGGTCGCGGAGTCCAGCCCGTCGACGGCGGCGGGCACGGTCTGCTCGGTCAGGCAGTCCCAGCCCAGGACGAAGAACTCCCCGTTGCCGAAGGCGTCGGTGCCCGGCGGGGCGAAGACGGTCAGGTGCACGAAGACGTCGTCGCTGCCGCTCGTCCCGCCCGCGCCGAGGAAGGCGCTGGCGTACCCGGTGCCGCCGTCGTCCGCCGGGACGGACGCCGTGGGGGTGGCCGTGGGGGTGGCCCGCGGCGGTGCCGCCGGCCCACCGCCGCACCCGGCCAGCAGCAGCACCGCCGCCGTCCCCGCCACCCACCGCACGCCGTCCTCCTCCGCTGCCGGGCGCGGAGGATGGCAGCCGCCGGCGGCGGGCGGAAGGACCTAGCGGACGACGACGACGGCGGCGTCGCGGCGCGGCACGAACTCCCCGATGACCGGCGCACCCGGCACCTCGCCGGCCAGCAGCAGTCCACCGGAGGTCTGAGCGTCGGCCAGCAGCAGCGCCTCGTCCTCGTCCACCGCGGACAGGTCGGTGTGCGGCCGCACCCAGTCGAGGTTGCGCCGGGTGCCGCCGGAGACGAACCCGTCGGCCAGCGCCTGCCGGGCACCGGCCAGGTAGGGCACGGCGGCGGCGTCGACCACCGCGGTCACCCCGCTGGCCCGCGCCATCTTGTAGAGGTGGCCGAGCAGGCCGAAACCGGTGACGTCGGTGCCGGCGCGGACGCCTGCGGCCACCGCGGCCCGCGAGGCGTCCCGGTTGAGCGCCGTCATCGAGGCCACCGCCTCCTCGCTCACCTCGCCGGTGGCCTTCGTGCGGCTGTTGAGCACGCCCACGCCCAGCGGCTTGGTCAGCGACAGCGGCGCCCCGGCGACGGCGGCGTCGTTGCGGATGACCCGGTCGAGGTCGACCAGGCCGGTGACCGCCATCCCGTACTTGGGCTCGGGGTCGTCGACGGAGTGCCCGCCGCCGACGTGGCAGCCGGCCTCCTGCGCGACCTCCAGCCCGCCGCGCAGCACCTCGGCGGCGAGGTCCGCGGGCAGCACGTCGCGCGGCCAGCCGAGCAGGTTGACCGCGACGACCGGGGTCCCGCCCATGGCGTAGACGTCGGAGAGCGCGTTGGCTGCGGCGACCCGGCCGAACGTGTACGCGTCGTCGACGACCGGGGTGAAGAAGTCGGTGGTGAGCACCAGCCCCTGCCCGCCGGCGATCCGGACCACGGCCGCGTCGTCGCCGTCGTCGAGGCCGACGACCAGCTCGGCGGCCGGGTCGGCCGGGCCGGTGCGGGTCAGGCCCGCGACGACGGCCTCCAGCTCGCCGGGCGGGATCTTGCAGGCGCAGCCGCCGCCGTGCGCGTACTGGGTGAGCCGGGTGCGTGCGGGCGCGGTCGTCACGCCGTCACCGTAGGCTGCCCGGCGGAGGCGTCAGGGTGCCTGGTGGCCCCCGCGGCCTCTAAAGCCGACGTGGCCGAGCAGCTCGGTCAGGCGGGTTCGATTCCCGTCCGCCTCCGCCAGCCTCCGCGGGTCGGCGCGCATACGCTCCGCAGCGATGAGCGCCGACCCGCGGCGGGCCGTGCCCCGCACCGACACGCTGCTGGCCGAACCGGCGCTGGCCGACGCCGCCGCCCGGCTCGGTCGCGAGCTGGTCAAGGACGCCGTCCGCGCGGTGCAGCAGCGGGTGCGCGAGGGCGCGCTCGCCCCCGCGGACGTCGTGGCCGCCGTCCTCGCCGACCTGCCCGCGACGGCGGGCAGCCTGCGGCCGGTGCTCAACGCCACCGGGGTCCTGGTGCACACCAACCTCGGGCGGGCGCCGCTGTCGCGGGCCGCGGTCGAGGCGGTGGTGGCGGCCAGCGGCACCACCGACGTCGAGCTGGACCTGGGCTCCGGCCGGCGCGGGCCGCGCGGGGAGGCGGCGCTGTCGGCGCTGCTCGCCGCGGTCCCCGACGCGGAGGCCGCGCTGGTGGTGAACAACTGCGCGGCGGCGCTGGCCCTGGTGGCCACCGCCCTCGGCGGCGAGCTGGTCATCGCCCGCGGCGAGCTGGTCGAGATCGGCGACGGCTTCCGCATCCCCGACCTGCTGGCGTCCACCGGCGCCCGGCTGCGCGAGGTCGGCACCACCAACCGGGTCGCGCTCGAGGACTACACCGGCGCGCTGGGCCCGGACACCGGCGCGGTGCTCAAGGTGCACCCGTCGAACTTCGTCGTCCGCGGCTTCACCCGGTCGGTGCCGGTCGCCGACCTCGCCGCGGGGCTGGCCGGCACCGGCGTGCCGCTGGTGGCCGACGTCGGCTCGGGCCTGCTGCGGCCGCACCCGGCGCTGCCCGACGAGCCGGACCTGCAGACGACGCTGGCCGACGGCGCCGACCTGGTGCTGTCCAGCGGCGACAAGCTGCTCGGCGGCCCGCAGGCCGGGCTGGTCCTCGGCCGGGCCGACCTGGTGCAGCGGCTGCGCCGGCACCCGCTGTACCGGGCGCTGCGCGTGGACAAGACGACCCTCGCGGCGCTGGAGGCCACGCTGCGCGGCCCGCTGCCGCCGGTGCAGCAGATGCTCGCCGCCGACGTCGCCGGCCTGCGGGCGCGGGCCGCCGCGCTGGCCGCCCGGCTCAGCGCCGCCGGGCTGGACGCGGCTGCCGTGGACTCCGCCGCCCGGGTCGGCGGCGGGGGAGCGCCCGAGCACCCGCTGCCCAGCGCCGCGGTATCGCTGCCCGGTGCCTTCGCCGAGCCGCTGCGGCGGGGCCCGCGGCCGGTGGTCGGGTACCTCGAGGCGGGCCGCACGCTGCTCGACCTGCGCAGCGTGCCGCCGTCCTCGGACGACGCGCTGGCCGCCGCGGTGCTGGAGGTGGCCCGCTCGTGCAGGTGATCGCCACCGCGGGGCACGTCGACCACGGCAAGTCGACGCTGGTCCGCGCGCTCACCGGCATGGAGCCCGACCGGTGGGAGGAGGAGCGCCGCCGCGGGCTGACCATCGACCTCGGCTTCGCCTGGACGACGCTGCCCTCGGGGCGGGTGGTCGCCGTCGTCGACGTGCCCGGGCACGAGCGGTTCGTGGGCAACATGCTCGCCGGGGTCGGGTCGGTGCCGGCCGCGCTGGTCGTGGTGGCCGCCGACGACGGCTGGTCGGCCCAGACCGCCGAGCACGTCGCCGTCCTCGACGCGCTCGACGTGCGGCACGCGCTGCTCGCCGTCACCAAGGCCGACCTCGCCGACCCCGCGCCGGTCCTCGCCGACGTCACCGAGCGGTTGGCGGCCACCTCGATGGGGACGGTGCCGGGCGTGGCGGTCAGCGCGCCCACCGGCCGCGGGGTGCCCGAGCTGACCGCCGCGCTCGAGACGCTGCTGGCCGGGCTGCCCGCCCCCGACGCCGGCGCGCCGGTGCGGCTGTGGATCGACCGCGCGTTCCCCGTCCGCGGCGCCGGCACCGTGGTCACCGGGACCCTCGCCGCCGGCTCGGTGGCCACCGGCGACCGGCTGCGGCTGCACGACCGGGAGGTGGGGGTCCGCGGCGTGCAGTCCCTGGGCCGGCCGGTGGAGCGGGCCACCGCGACCGCGCGGGTGGCGCTGAACCTGCGCGGCGTCGCCGTCGAGGACCTGCGCCGCGGCGACGCGCTGCTCACGCCGGGCGCCTTCCGCGACACCGCCGAGGTCGACGTCGTGCTGGCCCGCGAGGACGACGGCCGGCTGCCGGCCGAGGCGGTGCTGCACGTGGGGTCGGCGGCGGTGCCGGTGCGGCTGCGCCCGTTGGAGGGGACGGCGGTCCGGTTGCGCCTGGCCGCGCCGCTGCCGCTGCGGGTGGGCGACCGCGTGCTGTTGCGCGACCCCGGCGCCCGGCGGGTGCTGGGCGCCGACGTGCGCGACGTCGCCCCGCCGGAGCTGCGCCGCCGCGGCGCGGCGCGGCAGCGCGCGGCCGAGCTGGCGTCGCAGGACACCGGCCCGGCCGGTGCCACCGCCGACCTGGTGCGCCGCCGCGTCATGCGGGTCGACGACTTCACCGCGATGGGCTGGCCGGTGCCCGACGACGCCGTCCGCGCCGGGCCGTGGCTGCTGGCGCCGGGGCTGGTCGAGACGCTGGCCCGGCGGGTGCCGGGGCTGGTGGCCGCGCACCGGCAGGCGTTCCCGCTCGAGCCCGGCCCGCCGGTCGCCGTCGTCCGCCGGCAGCTGGACCTGCCCGACGACGACCTGGTGCGGCTGGCGGTGCGCCCGCCGCTGGCGCTGCGCGAGGGCCGCGTGGTGGTGGTCGCCGCGGGGCTCCCGGCGGCGGTGCAGCGCGCCGTCGACGGCATCCGGGCACGGCTGGCCGCGGACCCCTTCGGCGCGCCCGACGCCGAGGAGCTGCGCGCCGCCGGGCTGGGTCCGCGCGAGCTGGCGGCGGCGGTGCGCGACGGTCAGCTGGTGCGGGTCGGCGAGGGCGTGTACCTGGCACCGGGCGTCGAGGCGGTGGCGCGCGAGCGGCTGGCCGCGCTGCCGGCGCCGTTCACCCTCAGCCAGGCCCGCTCGGCGTGGGGGACCTCCCGCCGGGTGGCCGTGCCGCTCGCCGAGTGGCTCGACGCCCGCGGCGTGACCGAGCGGCTTCCCGACGCCACCCGACGCCTGCGCTGAACTCCCGGCCTCCGCCGGCTCGGCCGGGGCCCCACCTGTGAGTTCCGTGCGCAGTCGTGCTCTGCCCCCGATGCGGACCAGAGCACAAGCGTCCGCAGGACCTCGGTGCGGGCCCGCCTCCGGCCTGGCGGAGCGACGGGAGCCCCGGCCTGCGCGCCGGAGCCGAGGGAGTCCCGGCCCGCTACAGCGAGGGGACCCAGCGCGCCGGGCGCTTCCCCCGGAACGCCGCGATGCCCTCCTGGCCGTCCTCGCCGGCGAAGGCCCGGGCGGAGAGCTCCAGCAGGTCGTCGAACGAGCCCCGCAGCCCGCCGGCCCGCAGCAGCCGCTTGGTCTCGGCCAGCGCCCACGGCGACCCGGCCGCCAGCGCCCGCACCTGCACCTCGGCCACGGCGTCGACCTCCCCGTCGGGCGCGACGAGGTCGACCAGCCCGCCGGTCGCGGCCGCGGCGGCGTCGAACACCTCCCCGGTGAGCATCAGCCGGTGCGCCACGTGCGGCAGCATCCGCGGCAGCACCACGGCGGAGATCACCGCGGGTACCAGCCCCAGGCGCACCTCGGACATGCCGAACGTCGCCGAGGCCGCCGCCACGACGACGTCGCAGGCGGCCGCCAGCCCCACCCCGCCGGCCCGCGCCGGCCCGCGGACGACGGCGACCACCGGCTTGGGCGAGGTCCAGATCGTCTCCAGCAGGTCGGGCAGCTCCCGCACGCCCTGGTCGCCGGCCCCGGCGCCCGCGGCCTCCGACAGGTCCATCCCCGAGCAGAACACCCGGCCGGTGTGGTCGAGCACGACCACCCGCACGGCGTCGTCGGCGAGGGCGGTGTCCAGCGCCTCGCGCAGCTGCGCCCGCAGCGCGCGGGAGAGCGCGTTGCGGTTGGCCGGCGAGTCCAGGACCAGCCGGGCCACGCCTCCCTCGACGGTCACCTGCAGCAGCCGGTCCGCGCTCACCCCGGCATCCTGCCCGGGGGTGCGGCGGCGCGGCACACTGGGAGCAGATGAACACCGTCCTGCCGCCGCCGGCGACCCCGGCCCTCGAGCTCCCCGACGCCGCCCGCGAGCACCTGGCGACGACGCCGTTCGGCCTCTACGTGCACGTGCCGTTCTGCGCCACCCGGTGCGGCTACTGCGACTTCAACACCTACACCTCCGACGAGCTAGGCCCCGGCGCCAACCGCGCCGAGTACGCGGGCACGGCCATCGCCGAGCTGCGCCGCGCTGCCGCCGTCCTCGGTCCCGACCTGCCGACGGTGTCCACCGTCTTCGTCGGCGGCGGCACCCCGACGCTGCTGCCCGCCGAGGACCTCGCCGCGGTCCTGGCCGCCGTCCGCGAGCTGTTTCCCGTCGCCCCCGGCGTCGAGGTGACCACCGAGGCCAACCCCGAGTCGGTGACGCCGGCCTCGCTCGACACCCTGCGGGCCGCGGGCTTCACCCGGCTGAGCCTGGGCATGCAGTCCGCCGCCGAGCACGTCCTGGCCGTCCTCGACCGGCGGCACACGCCCGGCCGCGCCGGGCAGGCCGCCCGGGAGGCGGCCGCGGCCGGGTTCGGGCACGTCAACCTCGACCTCATCTACGGCACCCCGGGGGAGACCGACGCCGACTGGGCCGCCTCCCTCGACGCCGTCCTCGCCGCGCCGGTCGACCACGTCAGCGCCTACGCGCTCATCGTCGAGGACGGCACCCGGCTGGCCCGCCGGATCGCCCGCGGCGAGCTGCCGATGCCCGACGACGACGTCCTCGCCGACCGCTACGTGCAGGCCGACACCGTGCTCCGCGGCGCCGGGTTCGACTGGTACGAGGTCAGCAACTGGTCGCGCGGGGACGCCGCCCGGTGCCGGCACAACGAGCTGTACTGGGCCAACGCCAATTGGTGGGGCGTCGGCCCGGGCGCGCACAGCCACGTCGGCGGGGTGCGCTGGTGGAACGTCAAGCACCCCGCCGCGTACGCGCAGCGCCTCGCTGCGGGGGAGAGCCCGGTCGCCGACCGCGAGGTCCTCGAGCCCGCCGACCGGGCGCTGGAGACGGTGATGCTCGGCCTGCGGCTGCGCGACGGGCTCCCGCTGACCGCGCTGTCCGACACCGGCCGGCTGCGCGCCGCCGACGCCGTCGCCCGCGGCCTGCTCGACGCCGGGGCGCACGCGGCCGGGCGGGCGGTGCTCACCGACCGCGGCCGGCTGCTCGCCGACGCCGTCGTCCGCGACCTCACCGACTGACCTCCGGGCCTGACGGATGTCAGGCCGGGACGGCGACGTCCCGCACTACTGCCGGCGCCGCAGGGCGCGGCAGGCTCCGGGTGTGCTCACCGATGCGCCGGGCCCGCGCGGGCTACGGTCGGTCGGCGTGGACGCCCGATCCCGCTGGCAGCGCCTCGGGTGGACGCTGCCCTGGCTGCTGTTCCAGGTCTTCCCGATCGCCGACCTGGTCACCACCGACCGGCCGGCGGCGGTCCGGGTCGTCGCCGGGGCCGCGCTGGTGGCCTTCACCACCGTCTACCTCGACGTCTTCCGGCGGGCCTTCGGCGGTGGCTGCTGGGGCCCACCGGCGCTGGGCCGGCTCGCGGTGGTCGCGGCCCTCGGGACCGGGCTCGCCGTCTGGCTGGGCCCGTCCTGGGCCGGGCTGATGATCTACGTCTCGGCGGCCGCGGCGGCGTCGCTGCCGCAGCGCTGGACGTGGCCGGCCGTGGCCGCGGCCGCGGCGGTGTGCGCGCTGGTGCTGGCCGTCCACGGCGACCTCGACGACCTGTTCTTCCTGCCGGTGCTGTGCCTGCTCACCGCCTTCGGCCTGCACGGCACCCGGCACCTGGTCACGGTCAACACCGAACTGGCCGAGGCGCGGGAGGAACTGGCCCGCAACGCCGTCGCCGAGGAGCGGCTGCGCTTCGCCCGCGACCTGCACGACCTGCTCGGCCACAGCCTGTCGCTCATCGCGCTCAAGAGCGAGCTGGCCGGCCGGCTCGCCGAGGCCGACCCCGCCCGGGCGCGCGCGGAGATGGCCGACGTCGAGGCCGCCGCCCGTCGGGCGCTGGCCGAGGTCCGCGACGCGGTCAGCGGCTACCGACAGGTCAGTTGCGCGCAGGCGCTGGCCGAGGCCCGCTCGGCGCTCTCCGGCGCGGGGATCGCCGTCCGGCTGCCCGCCCGGGTGCCGACCCTCCCCGGCCCGGTCGACGCCGCGCTGGGCTGGGTGGTCCGCGAGGCCACCACCAACGTGCTGCGGCACAGCGGCGCCCGCGCGGTGGCCGTCACCCTCACCGACGACGGCACGGAGGCGGTCCTCACCGTGACCGACGACGGCCGGGGCCCGGCCGACGACACCGCCCCCGGGTCGGGGCTGACCGGCCTGGCCGAGCGGGTCGGTGCCCTGGGCGGCGCGCTCACCGGCGGCGCCGGCCGCGACGGCGGCTACGAGCTGCGCGCCGTCCTGCCGCTGGCGCCCGCGGCGGTCCCGGTGGGGGCGCCCCGGTGATCCGCGTCCTCGTGGCCGAGGACCAGTCGATGGTCCGCGGCGCGCTGCGGGCGCTGCTGGAGCTGGAGCCCGACATCACCGTCGTCGCCGAGGTGGGCCGGGGCGACGAGGTGCTGGCCGCCGCCCGCGAGCACCACCCCGACGTCGCCCTGCTCGACATCGAGATGCCCGGCCGGGACGGGCTCGAGGCCGCCCGCGAGCTGGCCGCCGAGCTGCCGGCCGTGCGCGCGGTCGTGCTGACCACGTTCGGCCGGCCGGGCTTCCTGCGCCGCGCGATGGAGGTCGGCGCGGCCGGCTTCCTCGTCAAGGACGCCCCGGTCGCCGAGCTGGCGAGGGCCATCCGCGCCGTCGTCGCCGGGGAGCGGGTGATCGACCGGCAGCTGGCCGCCGCCGCGCTGGCCATCGGCGCCACCCCGCTCTCGGCGCGGGAGGCCGACGTGCTGCGCGAGGCCGCCGACGGCGCCACGGTGGCCGACATCGCCCGCCGGCTGTTCCTCTCCGAGGGCACGGTGCGCAACTACCTGTCCTCGGCGATCGGCAAGACCGGTGCGCGCACCCGGGTGGAGGCCGCCCGCGTCGCCGCCGACAAGGGCTGGCTCTGACGCTCAGAGCTCCAGTTTCATCCCCACGTGCGAGGCGACGTAGCCCAGCCGCGCGTACAAGCGGTGCGCGTCGGGACGGCGCCGGTCGGTGGTGAGCTGCACCAGCGCGGCGCCGCGGCGTCGGGCCTCGTCGGCCGCCCACCCGAGCAGCGCCCCGCCCAGGCCGCGCCCGCGGGCCGACGAGGCCACCCGCACGCCCTCCACCTGGGCACGCAGCGCGCCGCCGCGGGAGAGCCCCGGCAGGAACGACAGCTGCAGCGTGCCCACGACCGTGCCGCCGTCGTCGGCGACGACGAGCAGGTGCGCCGGGTCGGCGTCGACGGCGGCGAAGGCCGTCTCGTAGGGCACGAGGTCGGCGGCCTCGCGGCCGGCGCCGAGCGGGTCGTCGGCCAGCAGCGCGACGACCGCGGGCACATCGGCGGCGGTGGCCCGGCGCACGACGACGCCGTCGGCCAGCGGGCGGGGGAGGGTCAGGACGCCCGGAACGGGTCGGCGGGCATCAGCGCGTCGAGGTCGAGCACCCGCACGTGGATGACGGTGCGCTGCTGCAGCGCCGCCCGCAGCGCCCGGTGCAGGCCGTCCTCGAGGTAGAGGTCCCCGTGCCACTGGACGGCGTGCGGGAACAGGTCGCCGTAGAAGGTCGAGTCGTCGGCCAGCAGCGTGTCCAGGGCCAGCTCGCGCTTGGTGGTGACCAGCGTGTCGAGCCGGATCTGCCGGGGCGGGATCATCGCCCAGTCACGCGGGGACAGGCCGTGCTCGGGATAGGGGCGGCCGTTGCGCACCGCTTTGAAGATCAGGGACCCGACCTCCGTCCGACCCACCCCGTTCCGGCACCGTCCGCCCGTCACCCTATCGGCCGTGCGGGTGACCCGTTCGGCCCCGTCCAGAGGCTCACCGCGAGCTCGCGAGCGGAGAGCGGGACGGGGCCCTTCGCGTATGCTGGGCTGGCACTCCGTCCGTGCGAGTGCCAGCCCGCCCGTGGTGGCCGGCGCGCGCCGACCACGCCGCCCGGAGCCGCCCGCACGACGACGTCGACCGGTACGGGGAGGTGTCACCGTGGCGCACGACGAACGCCGCCTGCAGGTCCTGCGGGCCATCGTCCAGGACTTCGTCTCCACCAACGACCCGGTGGGCAGCAAGGCCCTGGCCGAACGGCACGACCTCGGGGTCTCGCCGGCCACCATCCGCAACGACATGGCGGTGCTGGAGGAGCAGGGCTACATCACCCAGCCGCACACCAGCGCCGGCCGGGTGCCCACCGACAAGGGCTACCGCCTGTTCGTCGACCGGCTCTCCTCGGTCAAGCCGCTGTCGGCCGCCGAGCGCCGGGCGATCGAGCGGTTCCTCGACGGCGCGGTCGACCTGCACGACGTCCTGGGCCGCACCGTGCGCCTGCTCGCGCAGCTGACCCACCAGGTCGCCGTCGTGCAGTACCCCGCGCTCTCGCGCAGCGCCGTGCGCCACCTCGAGGTGGTGCAGCTGACCGGCTCCCGGCTGCTGCTGGTGCTCATCACCGACACCGGCCGCGTCGAGCAGCGGGTCGTCGACTGCCCGGCCGACGTCACCCGCGACGACGTCGCCGACCTGCGCGCGCTGCTCAACTCCGCCTTCACCGGCGCCCGGCTCGCCGACGCCGGTGGCAAGGTGCCCGACCTGCTCGACACCGCACCGCCGCACCTGCGCGCGCTGGTCGCCGCGGTCAGCGCCGCGCTGGTCGAGACCCTGGTCGAGCCGGGCGAGGACCGGCTGGTCATCGGCGGCACGGCGAACCTCGCCCGCGTCGCCGTCGACTTCCCCGGCAGCCTGCGCCCGCTGCTCGAGGCGCTGGAGGAGCAGGTCGTCGTCCTCCGGCTGATCAGCGAGGTCGACGCCGGCGGGGCGGTGCTCGTGCGGATCGGCGAGGAGAACGCCCACGAGGCGCTGGCCGGTGCGTCGGTCGTGTCCGTGGGGTACGGCACCGGCGACCGGGCGCTGGGCGGGCTGGGCATCGTGGGCCCGACCCGCATGGACTACCCGGGCAACATGGCCGCGGTCCGCGCCGTGGCCCGCTACGTCGGCCAGCTGCTGGCCGAGAGCTGAGGTCTGTACACCCGATGGCAACCGACTACTACGGCGTCCTGGGGCTGTCCCGGGGCGCGTCCGACGCCGACATCAAGAAGGCCTACCGGCGGCTGGCGCGCGACCTGCACCCCGACGTCAACCCCGATCCCGAGGCCAAGGAGCGCTTCCAGGAGGTCAGCCGCGCCTACCAGGCGCTGACCGACCCGGACAAGCGCCGCATCGTCGACCTCGGCGGCGACCCCTTCGACAGCGGTGCCGGCGCCGCCACCGGCTCGCCCTTCGGGCAGGCCGGCTTCGGCGGGCTCGGCGACATCATGGACGCCTTCTTCGGTGGCGGGGCCATGGGTGGGCGCGGCCCGCGCAGCCGGGTCCGCGCCGGGGACGACGCGCTCATCCGCATCGAGCTCGACCTCGAGCAGACGGTCTTCGGCACCACCGAGGAGATCACCGTCGACACCGCCGTGCTGTGCGGTACGTGCTCCGGCGCGGGCACCGCCCCCGGCACCCATCCGGTCACCTGCACCACCTGCTCGGGCCGTGGCGAGGTGCAGAGCGTGCAGCGCTCCTTCCTCGGCCAGGTGGTCAGCACCCGGCCGTGCCCGACCTGCGCCGGCACCGGGCAGGTCATCCCCGACCCCTGCCCCGAGTGCGGCAGCGAGGGCCGGGTGCGCGCCCGCCGCACCATCCCGGTCAAGGTGCCCGCCGGCGTCGAGGACGGCATGCGCATCCGGCTCACCGGCCGGGGCGAGGTCGGTCCCGGCGGCGGACCGGCCGGTGACCTCTACGTCGAGATCCGCGAGCGCCCGCACGAGGTCTTCACCCGCGACGGCGAGGACCTGCACTGCCACGTCAGCCTGCCGATGACCGCCGCGGCGCTGGGCACCACGCTGCCGCTGACGCTGCTCGACGGCGAGGACACCGACGTCGACGTGCGGCCGGGCACCCAGCCGGGCACCGTGCTGACGATGCGCGGCAAGGGCGCTCCGCGGCTGCGGGCGACCGGCCGGGGGAACCTGCTGGTGCACGTCGACGTGATGACGCCGACCCGCCTCGACGCCGAGCAGGAGAAGCTGCTGCGCGAGCTCGCCGCGCTCCGCGGGGAGGACCGGCGCGAGCCGGCCGCCGAGGGGCCCGGGGGGTTGTTCTCCCGGGTGCGGAACCCGTTCAGGTGAGCGCTCCGGTCACCGACGACCAGCACCCCGCGCAGGACGGCTCGCCGCTGTTCCTGCTCGACGAGCTGCCCGGGACCGCCGAGCTGCTCGTCGGCGGCGGTGAGGGCCGGCACGCCGTCGACGTCCTCCGGCTGACCCCCGGTGAGCCGGTGCGGGTCGGGGACGGCCGCGGCACCGTCGTCGAGGGGACCGTGCTCGACGCCGGCCCGTCGGGGCTGCGCGTGCAGGTGACCGCCCGCCACGAGGTGCCCGCGCCGGAGCCGGAGTTCGTCCTGGTCCAGGCGCTGCCCAAGGGCGACCGCGGTCCCCTCGCCGTCGAGCTGGCCACCGAGCTCGGCGTCGACCGGATCGTCCCGTGGGCCGCCGCCCGCTGCGTCACCCGCTGGCGCGAGGACCGGGTGGAGAAGGGCCTGGCGAAGTGGCGGGCGGCGGCGCGGGCGGCGGCCAAGCAGGCCCGCCGGCCGCGGGTGCCCGAGATCGGCGAGCTCATGACCACCCGCCAGGTGTGCGGCGAGGTCGGGGACGTCGACCTGGCGGTGGTCCTGCACGAGCAGGCCGGCCGCCGGCTGGCGGGTCTCGAGGTGCCCCGCAGCGGCACGGTCGCCGTCGTCGTCGGGCCCGAGGGCGGCCTGACCGACGGCGAGGTGGTCGCGCTGCGCGCCGCGGGCGCGCAGGCCGTGCGGCTCGGGCCGGAGGTGCTGCGCACCTCGACCGCCGGCGCGGCCGCGCTGGCCGCCCTGTCCATGCGCACCCGCTGGTCCTGACGGCCGGTCGTGCCGAGCCTGCGCCACGATCAGGTGACCTGATCGTCGGGCGTCCTCCCTCACCGCGCACCGTGAGGGAGGACGCGTTGCGGTGAGGGAGGACGTCGCCGCGCCCTAGGGTCGACGCCGTGAGCGACTGCCTGTTCTGCCGGATCGTCGCCGGGGAGATCCCCGCCGACGTGGTGCACGAGACCGACCGCACGCTGGCCTTCCGCGACGTCAACCCGCAGGCCCCCACGCACGTGCTGGTGATCCCCAAGGACCACCACCCCACGGTGGCCGCGCTGGCGCAGGCCGACCCCGACCTGCTGGGGGCCGTCGTCCGGGCCGTGTCGGCGGTCGCCGTCCAGGAGGGCCTGGCCACCGAGGACGGCGTCGAACCGGGGTACCGGGTCGTCACCAACACCGGCCCGCAGGCCGGTCAGTCGGTCGACCACGTGCACCTGCACGTCCTCGGCGGCCGCCGCATGACCTGGCCCCCGGGGTGACCCCGTGGCCGGCGGTGGCAGGGTGGCGGCATGACCGACGCCGGCAGCGCCGCTCCCGTCCGGATCGAGCGGGACGGCGACGTCGCCGTCGTCGTGCTGGACAAGCCACCGCTGAACCTGTTCGACGAGCCGGTGTTCGCCGCCTTCGAGCAGGTCGCCGCCGAGCTGGCCGCGCTCACCGCCCCGGGCCGTCCTGGCCGCGCCCGGGCGGTGCTGGTCGAGGCGCGCGGCCGGGTGGTCTCCGCCGGCGTCGACGTCCACGCCTTCCGGGACATCGCCGAGGGCCCCGACCCGGCGCAGCACGGCGCGGCGCTGTGGGCCCGGCTGCTGCGCGTGGCGCAGGCGTTCGAGGACCTGCCGGTGCCCACCGTCTTCGCCGCGCACGGGCTCACCCTCACCGCCGCCTTCGAGCTGGCGCTGGCCTGCGACGTGCTGCTGGCCACCGAGCGGGCGTCGTTCGGCCTGGTCGAGATCGTCGTGGGGCTCACCCCGTCGATGGGCGGGCCGCAGCGGCTGGCCGAGCGGGCCGGCCCGGCGCGGGCCAAGGAGCTCGTCTTCACCGGCGAGCACTACCCGGCGGCGGTCCTGGAGCGGTGGAACGTGGTCAACCGGGTGCTGCCCGACGACGGCTTCGCCGCGGCCGCCCGCGAGTACGCCCGCCGGGTCGCCGCGGGCCCCACGGTCGCGCACGCGGCCACCAAGCGCCTCGTGACGACGGCGGTGCGGCACGGCGCGCGGGCCGCCGACGACGTCACCCCGCAGGTGTCCGGCCCGCTGTTCGCCACCGCCGACCTGCGCGGCGCCGTGGCCTCCTTCCTCGAGGAGGGGCCGGGGAAGGCCGCGTACGAGGGGCGCTGAGCGTCCTCGGGCGGGATTCCGGGTCGCGCGGCGCGGGTAGACTCGGACGGTCCGATCCCCGTGCCAGGAAGGCAGGGTCGAGGGTTCTTGCCCGACACCTCCCCGAACGTCCCCGTGCCCGGCGCCCCCACCTCGCGTGAGGCCTCCGCCCAGGCCGCCACGGCGGACGTCGCCGCCGCTCTCGCGACCCCCGCGCCGGCGGCGGTCCGCACCACCATCACCGTCCCCGACCAGGTGTCGATGGTCGCCCTCCTCGGCTCCGGCGACGAACTGCTGCGCCTGGTCGAGAGCGAGCTCGCCGCCGACGTGCACGTGCGCGGCAACGAGATCGCGGTGACCGGCCAGCCGGCCGACAACGCCTTCGCCGTCCGCGTCTTCGACGAGCTGATCGCGCTGCTGGGCACCGGCCAGGCGCTGCGCCCGGACTCGGTGCGCCGCGTGATCGGCATGCTGCGCAGCGGCGGCTCCGAGCGCCCGGCCGACGTCCTCAGCCTGGACATCATCAGCCGCCGCGGCCGCACCATCCGGCCCAAGACGCTGAACCAGAAGCGCTACGTCGACGCGATCGACGCGCACACCGTCGTCTTCGGCATCGGCCCGGCCGGTACCGGCAAGACCTACCTGGCGATGGCCAAGGCCGTGCAGGCGCTGCAGACCAAGCAGGTCAACCGGATCATCCTCACCCGGCCCGCGGTCGAGGCCGGGGAGCGGCTGGGCTACCTGCCGGGCACGCTCAGCGAGAAGATCGACCCCTACCTGCGGCCGCTGTACGACGCGCTGCACGACATGGTCGACCCGGAGTCCATCCCGCGGCTGATGCAGTCGGGGACCATCGAGGTCGCCCCGCTGGCCTACATGCGCGGACGCACGCTCAACGACGCCTTCGTCATCCTCGACGAGGCGCAGAACACCACCGCCGAGCAGATGAAGATGTTCCTCACCCGGCTCGGTTTCGGCTCGAAGATCGTCGTCACCGGCGACGTCACCCAGGTCGACCTGCCCGGCGGCGCGCAGAGCGGTCTGAAGGTCGTGCGGGAGATCCTCGACGGCATCGAGGACGTGCACTTCGCCAACCTGACCAGCTCCGACGTCGTCCGCCACCGGCTGGTCGGCGACATCGTCGACGCCTACGAGCGCTGGGACGCCGCCCACCAGCAGAGCGGCGGCGCCCGGCCCGCCGTCCCGGCCCGGCCGGCCCGGCCCACGCGCCGGCAGGGGAGCTGAGCGCCGTGCCGGTCGAGGTGGCCAACGAGTCCGAGATCGCCGTCGACGAGGCCGAGCTGACCGGGATCTGCCGGTACGTGCTGGCCGAGATGGGCGTCAACCCGATGGCCGAGCTGTCGGTCCTGTGCGTCGACCCGGACTACATGGCGGTGCTGCACGAGCGCTGGATGGGCGAGAAGGGCCCGACCGACGTCCTGGCCTTCCCCATGGACGAGCTCGACACCTCCCGGCCCGACGACCCCGAGCCCGGCCCGGCGCTGCTCGGCGACGTCGTGCTGTGCCCCTCGGTGGCGGTCCGGCAGGCCCGCGCCGCCGGGCACACGATGGACGACGAGCTGCTGCTGCTGGCCACCCACGGCGTGCTGCACCTGCTCGGCTACGACCACATGGAGCCCGAGGAGGAGCGGGAGATGTTCGGCCTGCAGACACGCCTGCTCGAGGGCTGGCGCGCGGCCCCGCGGCAGCCGGTGACCGGCGAGCCGGCCGAACGGGGCCAGTCCTCCCGGTGAGGGCACCGCGATGAGCCCCGGTGCGGTCACCCTCCTGGTCGTCGCGATCTGCCTGGTGCCGCTGGCCGGCGCCTTCGGGGCCGTGGACGCCGCGCTGCAGCGGGTGTCGCTGGCCCGCGTCGAGGAGCTGCGCCGTGACGGCGTGCGCCGCGCGGCGGGCCTGGAGCAGGTGCTCGACGAGCGGGCCCGCGCCGTCGCGCTGCTGCTCCTGCTGCGGATCGTCTGCGAGATGGTGGCGGCGGTGCTCGTCGCCGTCGTCGTGGTGGGCAGCCTCGGGACGACGTGGCAGGCGGTGCTCGCCGCGGCCGCGGTCATGACCGTGGTCAGCTACGTGCTGGTCGGCGTCGGCCCGCGGACCCTCGGCCGCCAGCACGCCTACCCGATCGCGCTGCGCACCGCCGGGCTGGTGCGGCTGCTGGTGCGGGTCCTGGGCCCGGTCGCGACGCTGCTCATCCTGCTCGGCAACGCCATCACCCCCGGCCGCGGCTACCGCGACGGCCCGTTCTCCACCGAGGTGGAGCTGCGCGAGCTGGTCGACCTGGCCGAGGAGCGCGGCGTGGTCGAGTCCGGCGAGCGCAACATGATCCACTCGGTGTTCGAGCTGGGCGACACGATCGCCCGCGAGGTCATGGTGCCGCGCACCGACGTCGTCTGGATCGAGCGCACCAAGACCGTCCGGCAGGCCATGGCGCTGGCGCTGCGCAGCGGGTTCAGCCGGATCCCGGTGATCGGGGAGAACGTCGACGACGTCGTCGGCGTCGTCTACCTCAAGGACCTCGTCCGCCGGTCGCAGAACCTCGGGGAGAGCCGCGGGCCGAGGGTCGAGGAGCTCATGCGCCCGCCGGCGTTCGTGCCCGAGTCCAAGCCGGTCGACGAGCTGCTGCGCGACATGCAGGCCCGCCGCATCCACATCGCGATCGTCGTCGACGAGTACGGCGGGTTCGCGGGCCTGGTGACCATCGAGGACATCCTCGAGGAGATCGTCGGCGAGATCGCCGACGAGCACGACGCCGAGCAGCGGCCCCCGGTCGAGCACCTCGACGACGGCTCGGCGCGGATCACCGCCCGGCTGCCGGTCGAGGACCTCGCCGAGCTCTTCGACGTCGAGCTGCCCGGCGACGACGACGTCGAGACCGTCGGCGGCCTGCTCGCCCGCGAGCTCGGGCTGGTGCCGATCGAGGGCTCGGCCGCCGAGGTCGCCGGCCTGCGGCTGGTCGCGGAGAGCACCGGCGGGCGGCGCAACCGCATCGACACGATCCTGGTCACCCGCGTTCCCGACGCCGACCCCGAGCACCAGGCGGGGGCCACCCGGGCCGAGGTCCCGGCGGCCGTCGAGAGCTGACGACTCCCGCGGGCATGGCAGGCTGACGCCCCGTGCCCGACCTGCAGCCCGAGGACGCCAAGCTCGTCACCCTGGCCCGCTCCGCGCGCGCCCGCACCGGCGCCGCCGAGGGGGCCGCGGTCCGCGACACCGACGGGCGCACCTACGTCGCCGCCTCGGTCGCGCTGCCCTCGCTGCGGTTGTCCGCGCTGCAGGCCGCGGTGGCCGCGGCGGTCTCCAGCGGCGTCGAGGGGCTGGAGGCGGCGGTGCTCGTCTCCGACGCCGACGCGGTCGAGCAGGAGGGCCTGGCCGCGGTGCACGACCTGACCCCGTCCGCGCCGGTGATCCTCGCCGGCCCCGACGGCGTCGTCCGCGCCACCACCTGAGGCGGGCCTCAGGCCGCCATACCCAGCAGCAGCAGCGTCCCGCCGAAGACGAGGCCGCTGGCGACCAGGGTGACCGTCGTGTACCCGAGGATGTCGCGCATCTTCAGCCCCGCGATGGCCAGCACCGGCAGTGCCCAGAACGGCTGGATCATGTTGGTCCACTGGTCCCCGTAGGCGACCGCCATGATCGCCACGGCCGGGTCGACGCCCAACCGTTCGGCGGCGTCGAGCACGATCGGGCCCTGGACGGCGAACTGGCCGCCGCCGGACGGGACGAAGAAGTTGACCAGGCCCGCGGAGAGGAAGGTCAGCAGCCCGAAGGTCGTGGGCGACGCGACGTCGACGAAGGCGTCGGACAGCACCGTGATGAGCCCGGTGGCCGTCATGATCCCGAGGATCCCGGCGTAGAGCGGGAACTGGAGGAGGATCTCGCCGACGTTGGAGGCGGCGTTCTTGACCAGCGCGATGAGCTCGAAGGGGTTGCGGACCAGCAGCAGGATCAGCGCCAGGAAGGTCCAGTTGACGACGTCGAGGGTCGGGGTCCCCCCGTCGACGTAGTGCAGGACCAGGTAGGCGACCAGCAGCAGCCCGGTGAGCAGGGTCGGCACGCGGCTTGCGTCGACCCGGTCCGCGGGGGTGACCACCGCGTCCTCCACGGCGGGCGCGGTGCCGTACTCGGCCCCGGCGGGCAGCGGGACGACCTTCTCGTTCCCCCGGGGGGCGGCCCAGCCGATGGCCAGCCCGACCACGACGATGGTGACCGCGGCGGCGGTCAGGTTCCACCAGGCGAAGGTCGTCTCCGTGACCGGGATCGTCCGCCCGAGCTGCTCGGCGAGGAAGGACCCCTCGGTCGCGGCGGTGAGCGGTCCCGAGCCCGAGTAGCCCATGTGCCAGATGACGTAGCCGGAGTAACCGGCCGCCACCAGCAGCGGGAAGTGCAGCCGCAGCCCCCGCTCCCGACCCTGCTCGGCCACCTCCTTGGCCAGGATTGCCCCGACGACCAGGCCCAGCCCCCACGTGATGAGCGAGGCCAGCGCCGCGACGACGAAGACGTAGACGTAGGCGCTGCGCGGGGAGCGGGGCACCCCGCCCAGCCGGACCAGGAGACGCCGCACCGGTCCGGTGTTGGCCAGGGTGTGGCCGAGCAGCAGGATGAGTGCCATCTGGGTGATGAAGGCCAGCAGCCCGGCCAGCCCGTCGCCCCAGGCGGTCACCACCTCGCGCGGCCCGGAGTCGGTGAGCAGCAGGGCCAGCAGCGCGACGACGAACGTCAGCACGATGGCGAAGACCAGCGCGCTGGGGATGTAGCGCTCGACGACGTGGTTCACCGGGCGCATCACCGCGGCCAGTCCACCCGAGCGGCCTCCGGTGCTGCGCGGGTCGCTGCCGGGGTCCGTCCTGGTCATGTGCCGCCTCCCGCGGGGCTCCGGCCCGTGCCCGGGGCCGCCGGGACGGGGCGCGGCCGACGGCCGCCGCACTCGCGATCGTGGCACCGGCCGGTCGGTTCCGCGTGCCGGTCCGCAGCCGCACCGGATGGCAGTCCTCCTGCGGTGGGCGTCGGTCCTGCCACTGGTGCCACCGGCCCGGGACGACGATCGTCGAGGCGTGACGACGCTCCTGTTCCTCCTCCTGGTCCTGCTCGTCCTGCAGTCGCTCGGCCGCCCGACCGCCCCCGTCCGCGACCGGGCCACCTCGTGGACCGAGACCGGGCAGCGTCTGGTCGCCGACGTCGTCGCCGGCGTCCGCGTGCTCAGCCGGCTCGACGCCGTTCGCCGCGACCGGATCGGCCGTCCCTGGTCCTGACCGACGCGTCCGCCCCGTCCTCCCCACCCCTGGCCCGCTCGGGGCGGGACCCGGGACGGGGCCGCACCGGGTCCCGCCCGGTGCGGCCCTCCCCCCGACGTCAGGGACGCAGCGCGGCGCGGGCCACCGGCAGCAGCGCGGCCAGCTGCACGGCGCCGCCGAGGACGCTGACCGCCACCGGGAACTCGCCGCTGGTCAGCACGAACCCGGCCAGGAAGACCGGCGCCGCCCACACGGTCACGTCGCGGCGGGCGCGGACCAGGGCCGCCGTGCCGACCAGGGTGCCGAGGATCGCGCAGAGGAGGAACGGGGTGAGCACGGCGAAGGGCGTGCCGTCCTGGACGGCGGTCCACAGCCCGGCCGCGCCGGGACCGCCGGACTCGGCGACGACGGCGGCCATGAGGCGCAGGCCGGCGAAGCCGCCACCGCCGATGGCGCCGAGGGCCAGCAGGGCCGCGGCCGCACCCGACAGCCAGGGCGCGCTGCGGCGGCCGGCCAGGGCGATCGTCGCGGCCACCGCGACCGAGGTGGCCATCGCGACGAGGTAGGCGCTCAGCGCGACCGTGTAGCGGGTGGGGTGCTCGGCCACCCCGGCGAGGAACCCGACCGCCTCGTCGCGGGGCAGGCCGGCGGGGGAGAGCGCGTACTGCACGGCCAGGGCGACCGGTGAGACGAGCGCGGCGCCGACGAGCACCCGGCGGCGGGCGTGCGGCCGGCCGGCGGCCGCCTCGGGTCCGGCCGGCTGCGCTCCCCGGACGGCGGTGGTCCGGTCCGGTGCGACGAGGCCGGCGCCGAGCTGGGTGCTGCTGGTCATGGGGGGTTCCTCCTGGTGGGCCCGGCTCCGTCGGCCGGCAGGAGGACCGTCGCCCGCCGCGCGTCCCGGGGGCATCGGGCGCCGGTCCCGACTCGCGGTGGTCCGGGTGTCCCTGGTCGCCGGGACACCGGCGTGTGCATCATGTCGCGGTGCCCAGCCCCCGGACCGCGCTCGCCGTCGCCGGGGCCGGTGCCGGGATCGCCTGCGCCGCGGCCGCCGTCGTCGTCGCGCTGACCGGCCCGGGGGAGCCCGACCTCCCCGCGCTGGCCTGGGGACTCGTGGGCGCCACCGGCTTCGGCGGGCTCGGCGCGCTGGTCGCCGCGCACCGCCCCCGCCTGGCGGCCGGCTGGCTCATGCTGCTGGTCGGCGTCTGCAGCGGCGGTGTCGCCCTGGCGACCGTGTACGCGGCGGCCACCCTGCCCGCCGACCCCGGCTCGGCCTCCGGCGCGCTCGCGTTCTGGATCTCCACCTGGCTGTGGGTCCCCGCCTACGTCCCGGTGCCCGGCCTGCTGCTGCAGGTGCTGCCCACCGGGCTCCTGCCCGGACCGCGCTGGCGGGCCGCCGCCTGGGTGTCCGCCCTCGCCTGCGTCCTGGGACCGCTGGGCTGGGCGATCACCCCCTACGCGGAGCAGGACCAGCCGCCGCCCGCCGCCTACGGCCCGGTGGAGAACCCGGTCGGGGTCCCCGGCGCCTGGGCGCTGGTCAGCGTCGCCCTGCTGCTCTTCCTGACCAGCGCGGTGCTGGGCGTGGCCTCCCTCGTCGTCCGGCTGCGGCGCAGCGCCGGGCTGGAGCGCGAGCAGGTGCTGTGGGTGCTGGCCGGCGCCCTCGGGACGGTGCTGTTCCTCGCGCTGGCCTGGGCCGTGCCCGCGGCGCAGGCGCTGCTGGTCGCGGCGGCGCTGCTGCCGCTGCCGACCGCGATCACCTGGGCGCTGGTGCGCACCCGACTCTGGGACGTCGACCGGGTGCTGGGCCGCACGCTGGTCTACCTGTCGCTGAGCCTGCTCACCCTGGCCGTCTACGGGCTGCTGCTGGTGCTGGCCGGGCGCTTCCTCGGCGCGCTCACCGGCCGGTCGGACCTGCTGGTGTTCGCCGTCGCCGCCGTGCTCGTCCAGCCCGCGCGCGACCGGCTGCAGCGGGCGGTCAACCGGCTGCTCTACGGCGAGCCCGTCGAGCCCGAGGTCGCTGTGAGCGGGCTGGGCCGGCGGGTGGACTCCGCGACCTCGCCGTCGGAGGTGCTGCCCGGCGTGGTCGAGGTGCTGGCGCGCACGCTGCGCCTGGAGCACGTCGCGCTGCGGCTGCCCGGCCGCGCGCCGGTGACCCACGGCGAGCCCGCCGGCCGGGTCGAGACCCTGCCGCTGGTCCACCAGGGCCGCCCGGTCGGGGAGCTGGACCTGGTGCTGCCGGTGGGCGGGCTCGGACCCCGGCTGCGGGCGCTGCTCGGGGAACTGGTCCGCCAGACCGCGCAGGCCGCGCACGCCGTCCTGCTCGGTGAGGAGCTGCAGCGCTCCCGCGAGTCGATCGTCACCTCCCGCGAGGAGGAGCGGCGCCGGCTGCGGCACGACCTGCACGACGACCTCGGCCCCGGGCTCGCGGCCACCGCCATGCAGCTGGAGGCCGCCGCCGAGCTGGTGCCGCTCGACCCGCACCGCGCCGCGACGATGCTCGACTCCGCCGCCGCCTACCTGCGCGGCAGCGTCGCCGAGGTGCGCCGGATCGTCGACGACCTGCAGCCGGCCGCGCTGTCCGACCTCGGGCTGGTCGGCGCCGTCCGCGCGCACGCCGCCCGGCTGGCCGACGGCGGCATCGACGTCGTCGTCGAGACCGACGGCGACCTGGGCGACCTGCCGGCCGCCGCCGAGGTCGCCGCCTTCCGGATCGTGGGAGAGGCCGTGACCAACGTCGCCCGGCACGCGCAGGCCACCCGCGTGCACGTCACCCTCGCGCACCGCGACGGCGCGCTGCACCTGTGCGTGGCCGACGACGGGATCGGTGTCCGCCCGGGCACCTGGACCGGCGTCGGGCTGGGCTCGATGCACCAGCGGGCGGCGGAGCTCGGCGGCAGCTGCACCGTGACCAGCGGCCCGGGGACCACGGTGCGCGCCGTCCTGCCGGCGGGTGCGGCGTGACCGCCCGCCGGACGACGGTGCTCGTCGTCGACGACCACCCGATGTTCCGCGAGGGGCTGGTGGCCCTGGTCGACGCGCTCGACTGGGCCGAGGTCGTGCAGGAGGCCGGGGACGCGGCGGCCGCGGTCGCCGCCGCGCGGGAGCACCGCCCGGACGTCGTGCTCATGGACCTGCACCTGCCGGCCGGCAACGGCATCGACGCGACCGCGCAGATCACCGCCGAGCTGCCCGGCACCGCGGTGCTCGTGCTGACCATGGTCGAGAACGAGGACGCCGTCGCCGCGGCACTGCGGGCCGGCGCCCGGGGTTACCTGGTCAAGGGCGCCAGCCGGGCGCAGATCTCCCGGGCGCTGGCCGCGGTCGCCGACGGCGAGACCATCCTCGGGCGGGAGGTCGGAGGCGCCCTGGCGCGGCTGGACGCCTCCGGCGACGCGCTCGCCGCCTTCCCGACCCTCACCGACCGGGAGCGGGAGGTGCTGGGCCTGCTCGCCACCGGGATGACCAACGGGCAGATCGCCGGCCGGCTGTTCCTGTCGGACAAGACGGTGCGCAACGTGGTCTCGTCGGTCTTCGCGAAGCTGCAGGTCGGCAGCCGGGCGGAGGCGGTGGCGCGGGCCCGCGACGCCGGCCTCGGGGGGGCCGCTCCGGGCCTGGGGGTCGCGCCCCCGGCGTGAGCCGGGCGCCCGCGGGTGGCGGGCGGGGGATGTCGTCGGGCAGTGGGAGACTGGTCCGGTGAGCACGCCGGAGCAGCCGTACCGCAGCGGCTTCGCCTGCCTGGTGGGCCGTCCCAACGCCGGCAAGACCACGCTGACCAACGCCATCGTCGGCGAGAAGGTCGGCATCGTCAGCAACCGGCCCCAGACCACCCGGCACGCCATCCGCGGCGTCGTCCACCGGCCCGGCGGGCAGCTCGTGCTGGTCGACACCCCGGGCCTGCACAAGCCCAAGAGCCTGCTCGGCCGCCGGCTCAACGACGTCGTCCGCGACACCCTCTCCGAGGTCGACGTCGTGGTGTTCTGCATCCCGGCCGACCAGCCGGTGGGCACCGGCGACCGGTTCATCGCCCGCCAGCTGCAGGACGTGACGGCGCCGGTGGTGGTCGTCGTCACCAAGACCGACGCCGCGTCGAAGAAGCAGGTCGCCGAGCAGCTGGTCGCCGCCAGCGCGCTGGTCGAGGCCGCCGAGGTCGTCCCGGTCAGCGCCGTGCGCGGCGACCAGGTCGAGCTGCTGGAGGACCTGCTGGTCGGCCTGCTGCCCGAGGGCCCGCCGCTGTACCCCGAGGAGCAGACCACCGACGAGGACACCGACCGGCAGATCGCCGAGCTCGTCCGCGAGGCGGCGCTGGAGAAGGTGTTCCAGGAGGTGCCGCACTCGCTCGCGGTCACCGTCGAGGAGCTCGTCCGCCGTCCCGACCCCAAGCGCGAGGGCGCGGAGCTGGTCGAGGTGCACGCGCTGCTGCACGTCGAGCGCCCGAGCCAGAAGCCGATGCTGCTGGGGAAGGGCGGGTCGGTCATCAAGGCGATCGGCACCGAGGCCCGCGCCGGCCTCGAGCAGCTGCTCGGCGCGCGCGTCCACCTCGACCTGCACGTCACCGTCCTGGGCGAGTGGCAGGACGACCCGAAGAAGCTGAACAGGCTGGGGTATTGAGCACCACACCGAAGTCGCTGTACCGCGACGAGGGGATCGTCCTGCGCACCCAGAAGCTGGGGGAGGCCGACCGGATCGTCACGGTCCTCACCCGCCGGCACGGCAAGGTGCGGGCGGTGGCCAAGGGCGTGCGCCGCACCAAGAGCAAGTTCGGCGCCCGGCTCGAGCCGTTCAGCCACGTCGACCTGCAGCTCTACACCGGCCGCACGCTCGACATCGTCAGCCAGGCCGAGTCGATCCGCTCCTACGGCCCCGGCATCGTCGCCGACTACCCGGCCTACACCGCCGGCACCGCCGTCCTCGAGACCGCCGACCGGCTCACCGCGGAGGAGAAGGAGCCCTCGCTGCGGCTGTTCCTCCTCGTCGTCGGGGCGCTGCGGGCACTGTCCGAGCGCACCCGGCCCGCCGGGCTGGTGCTCGACGCGTTCCTGCTGCGCGCGATGTCGGTGGCCGGGTGGGAGCCGGCGCTGGGCGACTGCGCGCGCTGCGGCATCGAGGGCCCGCACCGGCACTTCTCCGTCCCGGCCGGCGGCTCGGTCTGCCGCGAGTGCCGCCCGACCGGCTCGGCGATGCCCAGCCCGGTCACCATCGCGCACCTGGAGGCCCTGCTGTCGGGCGACTGGGAGCGGGCCGAGGCCAGCGAGAACGCGCAGCGCCGGGAGGGCAGCGGGCTGGTCGCCGCGCTGCTGCAGTGGCACCTCGAGCGCGGCCTGCGGTCGCTGCCGCTGGTCGACCGTGCCGACCTCGCGCCCCGGCGGGAAGCGGGCCTGCTGAGTGAGGCGTGAGGTCAAGGCGCCGGACCCGCACCGCTCCGGGGTCCGCCCGCCGGCGATCCCGGCCGACCGGGTGCCCGGCCACGTCGCGATCGTCATGGACGGCAACGGGCGGTGGGCGCAGGAGCGCGGGCTGCCGCGGACGGCGGGCCACGAGGCGGGAGAGTCCTCGCTGTTCGACTGCGTCGAGGGCGCCATCGAGCTCGGCGTGAAGGCGATCAGCGCCTACGCCTTCTCCACGGAGAACTGGCGGCGCAGCCCCGAGGAGGTCCGCTTCCTCATGGGCTTCAACCGCGACGTCATCCGCCGCCGCCGCGACGAGATGCACGCGCTGGGCGTGCGGGTGCGCTGGGCCGGCCGGCGGCCGCGGCTGTGGCGCAGTGTGGTCAAGGAGCTCGAGATCGCCGAGGAGCTCACCCGGGACAACGACGTCCTCACCCTCACGATGTGCGTCAACTACGGCGGCCGCGCTGAGATCGCCGACGCCGCCGCCGCGATCGCCCGCGAGGCCGCCGCCGGCCGGCTGGACCCGGGCAAGGTCGACGAGCGCACCGTCGCCCGGTTCCTCGACGAGCCCGACATGCCCGACGTCGACCTGTTCGTCCGCAGCTCCGGCGAGAACCGGACGAGCAACTTTCTGCTCTGGCAGTCGGCCTACGCCGAGTTCGTCTTCCTCGACACCCTCTGGCCCGACTTCGACCGCCGACACCTGTGGGCCGCCTGCGAGGAGTACGCGCGCCGCCAGCGCCGCTTCGGCAAGGCCTGAGGCGGCCTCTCCGGCGTCACCCGAAGCCGGACAGGCCGGCCTCGTCCCACCACTCCACCAGCCGCGCGAGCCCGGCCAGGCCGCCGTTGCGGATGGTCACCACGGCCTGCGTGGCGTCGTCGGTCTCGGTCCAGATGAGCACCGCGGTGTTGTCCGCGTCGACGTAGCAGGCCACCTGCCCCATGACGACGCCGTCGAGGGTCCAGTCCTGGTAGCCCTGCGAGGCCGGGCAGGTCGCCCCGTTCTCCAGCGCGGTCAGCCCCAGGCCGGTGACGTCGTCGGCGAACACGGCGTCGGCGGTCTGGCCGTCGGGGTAGAGGAAGAACCGCGCGGTCCGCGGGCCGGCGGCACTGACCGCGGGACCGCAGTCGACCGCGGCCACGTCGCCGTCCCCGGCGGACGGCGCCGGCCGGCACCCGGGCGCGTCGAAGTCGGCCGGGACGATCGCGAGCAGCGCGTCGTGCTGCGGTCCGGGCACCGGCCGGTCGGGCGGGTCCGCGGCCGGGGCGCCGCCGGAGCCGGCGGTCAGCACGACGACCACGAGCACCGCGGCCAGCAGCGCCGCCGCCGTCAGCAGCGCGGCCGGCAGCAGCGGACGGCGGCCGGCCGGGGGCGGGGCCGGCGGCGCGGCTGGGAGCGGCGGGCTCTGCGGAGGGCGGGGCGCCGCGGCAGCGGCGACGGATGGCCCCGGCGGTGGCGCGGCCGGGCGGGTGTGGGCGACCGGCGGGACGGCGGCGGGCGGGGTCAGCGCCCGCCGGGCGGCCGCGGCCAGCGCGCCCGCCGAGGGCCAGCGGTCGGCGGGGTCCTTGGCTAGGCCGCGGGCCACCACCGCGTCGAGGGCAGGAGGGACGCCGGGGCGCAGCCGCGACACCGGGGGCGGGACCTCGTTGAGGTGCGCCCACATCTGTGGCGCCAGGCCGGTGACCGGGAACGGGCGTCGCCCGGTCAGCGCCTCGAACAGCACGCAGGCCAGCGAGTAGACGTCGGCGCGCGCGTCGGCCGGCCGCTCGAGGAACCGCTCGGGGGCCATGTAGTCGGCGGAGCCGACCGCCGAGCCCACTTGCGTCAGCGCCGTCGCGCCGCCGTCACCGGCGATCGACCGGGCGATGCCGAAGTCGACGAGGTAGACGAACTCGTCGTCCCCGGTGCCGCTGAGCAGCACGTTGCTCGGCTTGACGTCGCGGTGCACCAACCCCTCGGCGTGCGCGGCGTCGAGGGCGTGCGCCACCTGGCCGACGACCGACACCGCCCGCGCCGGCGCCAGCGGACCCTCCTCGGAGATCACCGTGGCCAGGTCGCGCCCGCGGACCAGCCGCATGTCCAGGAAGAGCCGGCCGTCGATCTCGCCGTAGCGGTGGATGGGCACGACGTGCGGCTCGGACAGCCGGGCCGCGGCGTGCGCCTCCCGGCGGAACCGCTCCCGGTACCCGCGCTCGGTGGCGAGGTCCTCGGCGAGCACCTTGAGGGCGACGGTCCGCTGCTGCTCGGTGTCGAAGGCCCGGTACACCTCGCCCATACCGCCCCGGCCGATGCGCTCCTCGAGCCGGTAGGGGCCGAACTGCCGCAACTCCACCCGCGACCTCCCGCACCGGTGGCCGAGCCGGGGAGCCGGCCCCGACGGACGTCGCGGCGCAGTCTAGGGGCGCCCGGGGGCCCCGGACGCGCCCCTCCGCGTGGGCCGGGACAACGGTTCGGGAGACCGCGCCGGAATCCGTTGACAGCCCGCCGACCCCGCCCGACAGTGGCGGCTCCCCGACAGAGGACGGACGCCCCCACCGTGAGCGAGAGCACCGCCGCGCCCCCGCACGCCCAGCACCAGCCGCACCGGCCCGGCGACCTGACCGACGCCCTGGTCGCCACCGACCTGTGGACCGACCAGATGGTGGCCGAGGCCGGCATCCCCGTCGTCGACGTCCCCTTCGTCACCGTCGGCGGTGGCGTGGGGTCGTTCGTGCTCGTCGACTACCTGCGCATCTGCGGTGTCCCCACCGACGCCATCCGTGTCCTGACGCAGCAGCGCACCCCCTGGGAGAGCTACGAGTACCTGACGGCGGTCTCCCAGATCCCGCGCGGTGAGCGGCTGCGCTCGGACTCCTCCGGCACCCCGGACAACATCTGGGGCTTCCCCGGCTACGCCATCCGCGAGGCGCTGCAGGGGGACCTCAAGCAGGCCTGGAACGTGCTCGTCGAGCCGGTCCTCGCCGACTACTACACGCCGAAGGCCGGGATGGTCTTCGACGCGATGGAGAAGGAGATGTACCGGATCCGGTGGCCGGAGATGGTCGTCCCCGGCCAGGTCCGGATGACCCGCCGGCGGGTCGGCGGCGGGTACTTCACCGTGCTCACCCCGCCGGAGGGCGCGACGCCCACCCGGCGGATCGCCTACCGCAGCCAGTTCGTGCACATCGCCGTCGGCTACCCGGGCCTGCGCTTCCTGCCCGACCTGCAGGAGTACCGGGCGGAGCACAACGACTACAGCCGGGTGGTCAACGCCTACGAGCCGCACGAGCACGTCTACGAGCGGATGCAGCAGCGGCCCGGCACCGTGCTGGTCCGCGGCGGCGGCATCGTCGCCTCCCGCGTCCTGCAGCGGCTCATCGACGACCGCGACCGGCGCGGCCTGAACACCCAGGTCGTGCACCTGTTCCGCACCTACGTGGACAGGCCGCACGGGCCGAGCCTCTTCATGCGCCGCAAGGGCGCCGACGGCTGGGCCTACCAGGGCTTCAACTGGCCCAAGTCGACCTGGGGCGGCCAGCTGCGGTCCCGGATGTCCCGGCTCGAGGGCGAGGAGCGCGCCCGGATCTACAAGGTCATGGGCGGCACCAACACCCCGGTGCGCAAGGACTGGCAGGAGCAGCTCGCCCGCGGCCGGCAGCAGGGCTGGTACCGCGTCGTCATCGGCCAGATCGACGGGATGCGGCCGGTCGGCGACCTGGTCGAGGTGTCGGTGAACAGCGACCAGGGCCCCCAGGTGGGCACCTTCGACCACGTCATCGACTGCACCGGCCTGGAGGCCGACATCCGCGAGCACCGCGTGCTGGCCGACCTGCTCGACCACTCCAACGCCCAGCGCAACCCGCTCGGCCGCCTCGACGTCCGGCCCGACTTCGAGGTCACCGGCACCCGCAACGGCGGCAAGCTCTACGCCTCGGGCAGCGCCACGCTCGGTGGCTACTTCGCCGGCGTGGACAGCTTCCTCGGCCTGCTCGTGGCCGCGCAGGAGATCACCGACGACCTCGTGGCCCAGGGGTTCGCCCGGAAGCTCACCCCGGGGCGGTCCACCAGCCAGTGGTGGAAGTGGGTCCGCAACACCACCATCTGACGCCCCCTCCCGACGTCGTCTGCGAGAGAGACACCCGTGATCCCCACCCTGAACGGCCGCATCCAGACCCGGGTCTTCCTGCTGGCCACCGTCGGCGTCCTGTGGACGCTCGTGCTCACCCCCCTGCTGCCGACCGGGGCGTCGCTCGGTGCGTCCTACGGGGCCACCTTCTCGGTGCTGCTGATCGTCACCGTGCTGGGCGTGCTCTGGGAGCTCGTCTACCACGGTCTGCAGCAGTTCCGGTGGGAGAAGGACTGGCCGACGTTCCTCACCCTCGTCACCGGCATCCCGGAGGGGCTGCTGGTCTGGTTCCTGCTGGCCGGCGGCGCCACCTGGGTCGACAGCATGCCGGGCCCGGCGTTCGTCATCCTGTTCTCGACCACCTGGCTGCTGGTGTTCCTCGTCGCCAACGGCCCGATGCGCGTGCCGTTCGTGCACTGGCGGAACCAGGGCGGGAGACTCATCTGATGTCGAGTCCCCCGCCTCCGCTCCTCGGTCCCGACACGGCGGGGGCCACGGTCACTCCCTTCGACCAGGTCGCGGTCCGCGTGGCGCCGGGCCCCGACCTCGTCGTCCGGCTGCCCGGCGTGCTCCTCGTCGTGGCGGTCACCACCCAGCCCGCCGCGGCCGCCCCGCCGCCGCCCCGGCCCGCCCTGGCGGGCTGGGGGCCGGCGCCGGCACCGGCCCCGCCCGTGGCCGCGCCGGCCGGTGACGCGCCCGTCGGTGAGCTCGTCGCCCTCTGCCGCCGGGTCTCCGCCGCCGGATCGCGCGCTCCCGGCGTGCGGCTGCACGAGGAGCTGCGCAGCTGGCTGGGCACCGTCGCCGACCCGCCGTCGTTCGCCGTGGTCGCCGCCACCGAAGACGGGCTGGCGCTCGTGCTCGTCGGCGGCGGGGCCGCCGAGGTGCCCGACCTCGGGCTGCGGCTGACCGCGGCGCAGGGGGAGCGGCAGGACGACGGGACGGAGGTCCTCGACCGCTTCGTCACCTGGCCGCCGGCGGCGCTGCACGTGTCGGCCGGCTCGCCGGTGACCACGGCGCCGCACCCGCTGGCCGACCTCGTGGCGGGCGTCGTCCCCGGCGCGGCGGCGGTGCTGTCGCCGGCACCGGCGCCCTCGGCGGCGCCCCTGCCGCCGGCCGGGACGGGGGTCGGCCGCCTCCCCGCGCCGCACGCGGCGACGCCGCAGCAGCCCCCGCCACCGCCGGTGCCGGCTCCGGGAGGTGCCCTCGGGGGATCCGCCGCCGCCCCGCCTCCGTCCCTCGAGAAGGCAGCCCCGCTGCCCCCCGCGCCGGAGCTGCCCGCGCCCAAGAAGTCGGCGCGGCTGTTCGACGCGCCGCCCGAGGCCGAGCCGCCCCGCGAGCCCCTGCCGATCCCCGGCGCCGAGCCGGCGTCGGCCCCGGCAGCCGAGCCGGAGGACGACCGGCCGAGGGTCAAGGGCATCGTCTGCAAGAACGGTCACCTCAACGACCCCCGTGTGAGCTTCTGCGCGCTGTGCGGCATCCGCACGACCCAGCAGACGACCGTGCTGGTCGAGGGCGTCCGCCCGCCGCTGGGCCTGCTCGTGTTCGACGACGGCGCGACGGTCAGCCTCGACGCGGACTACCTGCTGGGCCGGGAGCCGGAGACCGACGCGCGCGTCGCCTCCGGCGAGCTGCGGCCCCTTCTGGTCGTCGACCCGACCGGCGGTGTCAGCCGGCACCACGCCGAGGTCCGTCTCGAGGGGTGGGACGTGCTGCTGGTCGACACCGGCTCGGCCAACGGCACGCTCGTCGCCCCGCGCGGGGCGCCGGGGTGGGGGTCGCTGGTGCCCCACCAGCCGGTCCGACTGACCCCGGGCATGGCGGTCCGCATGGGCGGCCGCCAGTTCGCCTTCGAGTCCCCGCACGGCGCCTACTGACCCGTCCACCGCGCACGGTCCGGCGCCCGTCCTCCGTCCGGGGGACGGGCGCCGCTGTGTCGCCGGGGTCCGGCGCGCGGTCGTGCTCTGCCCCCGGTACGGACCAGAGCACGACCGTCCGCAGCTGCACCCCGGGCGCCGGGCCGGAGCCTCCGCAGACCCCCGGACGCGACGGAGCCCGCGTCCCCGAACGGGACGCGGGCTCCGCAGCGCGGGCGGGACGCTCAGACGGTGCCGGGCCGGGCGGCGATGCCGGCGAGGGTCTCGTCCATGTCCCGGTCGGCGTCGGCCGTGCCGGCGTGCACCAGGAGGATCGGCGTCAGGTCGTCCGCGGCCGGGAGGGGCCCGGCACCCGCCGGCGCCACCAGCAGCGAGGGCAGCGCCTGGCTCTCCGGCTCCACCTGCACCCCGGCCCGGCGCAGCGAGTCGGCCACGCTCCGCTTGACCGTCCGGCGGCCCTCGCCGGCGCGCAGCTGCAGCGGCACGGAGCGGCCGAGGGAGGCGTGGGCGGCCAGCCGCAGCGCGGCCCGCCCGTCGGCGCCGCCGTCCTGGACGACCGCCACCGGGCCCTGCGGCTGCAGCACCGCCGATCCCAGCTCCCCGGACACGGTGACCACCGAGCCGTTCAGCGACGGCGGCCAGGGGGTGCCGGAGCCGTCCGCGGTCAGCGCCTCCTCGACGATGCCCCAGCCGCTGCGCACCAGGACGACGTCGGCGTCGCTGCTGCCGGCGAGGTCGGCGACCTCCGCCCACGGGTCCTCGCTGAAGCGTGAGGCCACCGACGCCTTGAGCCCGCGGGCCTCGACCTGCCGGGCCAGCGTCCGCAGCTCGCCGGCGACGGTCGCCATGAGCTCCAGGTCGGCGCCCAGGCCCGAGGAGACCTCCGGCTTGGGCCGCGAGCGCCGCACGACGCGGGTGAGCACCACCTGCGCCGGCTGCTCGCGGCCGACCAGGTCGCAGGCGAGGTCGACCAGGCCGGCGTCGCGGTCGACGTCGTCCACCACGACGACGACCGTGTAGGCCTCGGTGAGGCCCATCTCGGCGCGCTCGGCCGCGGCGATGTCGCGGTCGAGGATCCGTTGCGGGTAGATGACGTTGAGCAGCGGCGAGGTCATCACCGTGGTGACGACGGCCATGATGACCATGAGCGTGAACATCTCGGCGTCGAGCACGCCCTGCTGGACGCCGATGTTGAGGATGACCAGCTCGGTCAGCCCGCGGGTGTTCATCAGCGTCGCCAGCGCGCTGGCCTGCCGGTGCGGCACCTTCTGCGCGCGGGCCGCCGCGTACGCGCCGATGAACTTGCCGGAGATGGCCACCAGCAGGATCAGCGCCAGCTCGCCGAGGCCGGTGAGGTCGATGGCACCGATGTCGACCTGCAGGCCGGTGACCACGAAGAAGACCGGCAGCAGGAGCAGCACGCTCACCTGCTCGAGCCGGTCGATGATCTCGTGGTTGAGCCGGGCGGCGCCCTTGCGCGGCATGACCACGCCGAAGAGGAAGGCGCCGAAGATGAAGTGGATGCCGATCTCCTCGGCCACCCAGGCGCTGGTCAGGATGCCGATCAGGACGCCGGCCAGCATCTCCGGGGTCAGCTGCCCCAGCCGCTCGTAGCGGGTGACCAGCACCCGCAGCAGCGGCTTGACGACCAGGAACATGACCAGGGCGAAGACCACCGACAGGCTCAGGATGAGCGCGACACCGGTGAACGACGTCGCCGCCACGATCGCCACGACGACGGCCAGCAGGCACCACGCGAGGACGTCGTCGACCGCGGCGCAGGCCAGGGCCAGCACGCCGGTGGGGATCCGGTGCATCTGCCGCTCGGCGAGGATGCGGGCGAGCACCGGGAACGCGGTGATCGACATCGCGACACCGAGGAAGAGCGCGAACCCGAGGTAGGAGATCGCCGCGGTGGAGCCGTCCTCCGCGGTGAAGACGTCGTGGTTGGTGTGCAGGTACGTGGCCAGCAGCACGCCGAGCGCGAACGGCAGGAGGATCGAGGCCAGCGACACCGAGACGGCGATCTTCTCCCGCCCGCGGATGAACGACAGGTCGACCTCGAGGCCGATGAGGAACATGAACAGCACCAGGCCCAGCTGCGCCAGCACGTTGAGGAACGGCCGGATGTCCGGCGGGAACAGCAGGGTGTCGAGGTCGCCGGGCAGGGCGCCCAGCAGGGTCGGCCCGAGCAGGATGCCGGCGACGATCTCGCCGATCACCGCCGGCTGGCCGACCCGGCGGGCGAGTCGGCCCATCAGGCGGGCGAGGACCATGATCACGGCCAGGTCGATGAAGACGTAGGCGACGATCTCTGCGACGGGGCGCGGCTCCACGAGATCTCCGGATGACGTGTACGGGTGGGTGGCAGGGCCGCCCGGGGACTGTCGCGACCGCGGTGCGGTCGCGGGCCGGCCGAGGGCTCCCGGGCGGCGACGGGCGCGGAGCGTAACGGCGGTCTGCGCGGTGTGGGGTGCTTCGCCGCGCGGTGACGGGGGCCCATCTCGCGGGGCGGATCGGGTTCCCGGACGGCGGTGCGGCAGGCACACTGTGCCGCTGCCGCGTCGCGGCGTCCCGGTCGTTCCGGGGGGAGAGCAGCGTTTCAGGAGGACAGGGATGGATGCCGTCGGCCTGGTGGGCCCGGCGCCCGCCACCATCGCGGACTACCAGGTGGTCCGCGTGCTCGGTGAGGGCAACAACGGCCGCTTCTACCTCGCCCGCCCGCCGGCGCGCCTGGGCCTGCCCGACGAGTACGTCGCGGTGAAGGTGTTCACCGGCACGCACAGCGAGCAGGCCTACGAGCGCGGGGTCCGGGAGCTGCGGGCCTTCGCCCAGGTGGCCTCGCCCTACCTGGTCAAGGTCTACGACGCGGTGCTGCAGGACAGCTTCCTGTACGCCATGGAGTACTGCCCGCTCGGCTCGCTGGCCGCGCCGGCCCGCCCGCTGGGCCGCGGTGAGGTGCTGCGGGCGGTGGCGCACGCCGCCCACGCCGCGCACGCGCTGCACGAGGCCGGCCTGACCCACGGTGACATCAAGCCGGCCAACATCCTGCTGACCGAGGACGGCGGCAAGCTCTCCGACCTCGGCCTGGCCCGCTACCTCGCGCCGGGCGTCACGCTGACCGGCATGGCCAGCGCCGCCTCCGTCGAGTACCTCGACCCGGCGCTGCTGCGCGGCGACCGGCCCTCGCGCGCCACGGAGGTCTTCGCCCTGGGCGCCACGCTCAACCGGGCCCTCACCGGCACCGGCCTCTACGGCGAGCTCCCCGACGGTGAGCCGCTGCTGGCGATCCGCCGGGTGATGAACGCCGAGCCGGCGATCAGCCCCGGCCTGACCGACGACGAGGCCGCGCTGGTGTCCGCCTGCCTGGCGCCGGTCGGTCAGCGCCCCGCGACCGCACTGCAGGTGGCCGAGCGCCTCGACGCGCTGGCGGCGGGGGGCCGCCGGCCGCCCCCCCGGGGCGCCCCCCCCCCCGGCGCCCGGGCCCCCCCGCGCGGGGGGGGG